>CAYXDS010000135.1:0-7531 GCA_964463805.1 uncultured Elusimicrobia bacterium
ATGCGACGCTTTCATCAATCAATCCACGCTTCAACAAGTCCATGATAATGGCCGCTTGCGCTTCATCGGAACGCTCGGTACGACGAACTTGCATGATGTTCAACTTTCCTTTTTCAATCGTCACTTCAAGCCGCGCGCCGTCGCGAAGGAATTTCTCGCTCAAATCGGTGAGCACCGACAAATACTCGTGCATTTCCGGATGCCGATCGTAAAACGCTTCGCTCAATTCTCCAAGGCCGGTCGTCGAATCCCCCTGTACGTCGGGTTCGATGTTGCCAGTGATTTCGCGCGCACCCGTTTTATAGTTACGGCTCTGAATTTCTCCCGCGTACGAATCCGGACCGACACCGAACGCCATGCGTTGAATCATGATACCGCCGCTGAAACCGCGATCGACTCCCGCCTCGGCCTCACCGGCATATCGTTCCACAAACTGAATGGAATCCAACACCAATCGCAATTGCTCGTAAACGTCCTGCGGAAAATCTTTTTCGATGAATTCGCGGTACGCCGCTTTCATTTGATTCAAACGCGTTTCTATATCCGCCTGCGGGTCGACTTGCTCGGCGATCGACTCGGAAGGCATGCCTTTGATATCGATGAGGAAATCTTCGATTAACTTCGCATAAATGCGCCGCGCTTCGGTCAAACCATTCTCACGCCGAACATCTTCATTTTGCTCTTCAGGATTTTCAAGCCGACGGGCAAGCGCAGGAAGTGTCGCGTCATTCAACCCGACGTTCAACATCGTGAGGAATCGGCCGGGAATAATGCGGCGACCGGACGCACGAACCGAGATCAACAACGGATTCTCCGGATCACCGAACCGCTCGGAAGAGTCGGCCGTCAACTTCAAAAGATATTTATCCAACAGCGAACGGATCGGGGTCGAGAACGGGTAGAACGCCTGTCCAAACGACGAGGAAATTTGTTTCGTCAGAGTCGAAGCGAGCACGAAAAAGCGCGGCACGCGGAAACGGCCGTTATAACGCGCCAGCACGCGCGCGAATTCGGCGAGCAACGTCGCTTTCTCACCAAGTTCAGATTCATTTCCTGCGTGAATACGATCCTGCGTATAGAAATGACTTTCTAGCGTTTCATCGACTTCTGAGGCGAGATTTCCAGTTTCCAATGGAATCTCTTGATATTTTGCAAAGTCTCCGTCGGCGGAGATCAAATCGATCACCGCAACGACCAAATGCAACAGCCCGATCAACAAAAAAACTTCTTTATAATCACGGAAAAGGCCCGCCAAAATAATGGTCGCCAGAGCGGCCGCCACATTGGCCACCATTCCAAACAACAGCGGCGCACCGCGGATGCCGTTCACTTCTCCGGAGAAAACCACGCCTGCGCCGGTCGCCTTGAATGACTGGCGTGCAACCACGGCGGCCAGAAGATGCCCCAGCTCGTGCACGGGCGTCACAAACGTCACCATCAATCCGATCCTTAACGCCGCATTCCAAATCGTGCCTCTGCCGAACTGCGCGGCGCGAAGGTTGACGGGCAGAGACTCGGATTCAAATTTATAGATCGGCAACTGCGCGCGAACGAGCTCGTACATCCGTTCGTTTTCTTTCAACGAATCTCCGATCAACTGCAATTTCTCGACGAGCTGCTCGAACGTATTGTTGGCGGCGAGCTCTTCCCAATCGCCGCCGTTGCGGGCCGCGATCACTTTCGCCATCGTGGTCGTCATCTGCTCGCGAATCAGTTCCCACAGTTCGCGACCTTGCGTGCGCGCTTTAAACCGTGCCAACGCAAGCGACATCGACAAAATCGAATTCATTCCGATGTTGCCTTTGCGCTGCGCGACGGCGATCGGGTCCGTGAATTTTTTCCCGCGGGCGCGCGCGGTGCCTACTTCGAGCTGCAACAAACGACGGTCGATGTCGACAAGATCGCCCAATTCATCGGCGCTTTTGCCGACGAACGCGGACGCGAGAATCTCTTCGGCATATCGGACCGAATTCTGAACGCCCTTGCCCGAATAACGCGCCACCTGCGCCCACAGCTGACTCAATTCATCGTCATTCAAAGCTTTGATTTGATCGGCGGTAACGGTTTTCTTGAATTTCAACGTTTGGTCCGCTTCCGTTTTGAACAGATCGGGATGTCGATCGGTGATGGGGCTGCGCTCGATCGTGCTGTCGATCAAATGAATCGCCTCGCCTTCACCGGCCGATGTGCCGAGCGGCGTCGCGCCCTGGGTGATCAACGCGGTTTTTAAATTTCCGAGACGCGCTTCGAGTGTGATGCCGACAGTCGGCAATCCGGCGTTGGTCGGCTCTTCAAAAGCAAAAATTTTCGTAATACGGAAACCATCGGAAGACATCTTGCCGTTGCCATTGCCGTTACTATGCGCGCCGTTCGACGAGACCTTTCCGTTGGTCCTCATCAATCGTGCAACCGCCTGGTAAACGACGAGACGCTCGGTGTTCGCACCGCCGCCGGACTTGAGACCAAGACCTTTCGCAGCCGCCACGAGTTGCGCTTCCATATCGTCGTTCGGCTTTTTCGAGCGATGGGAAATCACTAAATCTTTACGAAGTCCGAGACCCGTGATCATGGCGGCAACGGTTTCGGTCAGCGTGCCGATTTGGTTCGCTTTCACGAGCACCGCATTGATCGTGCCTTTGCCTTTCTCTTCGATGACGCGATCATTGGTGGTCACCAAGTCGTCGCCGATGATGAACAAGCGATCGCCGAGCGACGCGTTCAACTGACGCCAGCCCTCGGGGTCGCGTTCGCTGAAACCATCTTCGATCGAAATGATTGGAATGCCGTCGGCCAGCGCCTTCTTGTAAAGATCGAGCATTTCATCGCGCGTGAGAATTTTTTTCTGCTTATCGCGCCAAAACAAATATTGACCAACCGCATCGTGTTGCCCCGATTCTTCACGGTAAGCATTTTCAAGTTCGCTGGCCGCTCCGTCGAGCGCGAGAGCGACGTCTTTACCGGGCACGTATCCCAGATCCTCAATCGCTTGCTTCATCATGCGCCACAACCGTTGTTCGGGGACGATATCGGTGCCGTCGACGGGCGTAATGTAAGCGGCAAGCCCGCCCTCAAGGCCGATTCCCATCACGCGGCAACCATCGGTACTGTCGATGATTTCCTTGAGCCGCGACTGCAACGCGACCGTCATTTCCTGCGCGTCTTCCTGACTTTTCGCGGCCAATGGAATGAACATCGACTCCTGCAAGCTGATGTTGCTTTCCGGATATTCTTTTTCGGTGTGTACGCCGCCCATACCGGAATTTCGGTAGCCCCACGGAGCGCGCAAAAGAAAACCGTCGGCCCAGCCGCTGGTGCGCATCAGCTGCTTCATGGCCTTCGCGCGATCCAACCAGCTTTCACCGGAAGAAGCGGCAACCTTTTCGCGATTTTCTTTCGCCTTCTTCTCGCGATCGTTAAATTCACGCAACTTTCCCGGATCCGCCAGCAAGCGATCGAATAAAGCGACGAAACCGATACCGACGAAAACCCGCGCGACGAATTCGAGCCACGAATATTCGAAGGACAGCGCAATCGCATACAAAGACACTCCGGCCATCATCGCGAACAACGACAACCGGCCACTCGCGCGCGGCCCCGCCGCCGCGACCGACAAATTGAACGGCGACTCCACGTAATACTGGAGTCCTTTCTTCGTGATGCCCGGGAATTTTCCCCATGGCGAGAGCACGAGCATCGCGATTTCCCATTTCACACGATTCCAGCCGCGCAGATGTTTCTGAGCGTTCTCCAGCAAATCTTCGCGCAGCGTGAGACTCTTCACCGCCTGCCAATAATGGCCGCGCTCGTGCCAAGCGATGGCGATGTGCCCCGTGATGTAGGCGATGAACGGCGTTAATCCGTAAAGTTCGAGAGCAGTGAACGTGGCGCTGCCGCCGTGAACGAACACGTGAACCATCGCCGGCAGCAAAGCCGCCAAGTGGAACGAAACGCCGATATGATTCGCGATCACATGGATTTGTTCAAGCGCCATCAATGAAAAATTCTTGGATTGACTCGCCGCGTGCTTCACCGCCCAGTCGTGCTGCAGCCGATCCTCGGCCAAATGCTCCGCCGCGTCTTTCGGCGCCAAACCCTTTGAATCGGAATAGGTAAAAACCTGCTGGGCCGCTTGAGAAAGCAGCGTTTCCATCTGTTTGTAGACATTTTCGACGGACGCGTCGGCCAGTTCGCCTTTGTTGGATTTGTATTCAAGATAAGAAACAAACACACCGCCGGCATTCGCCAAGATGTCGGGAATGACCGTCACATCGGGGCGGCTGTTCTTCAAAATTTCGAATGCTTCTTCGGTAGTCGGACCATTGGCCGCTTCAACGACCAATTTGACGCGAGGGGAGAGTTCGTGAATATTGTCTTTGGTTAACTGTTTTTCTCTTGCGGCCGGAATGACAACGTCCGCTCCGGCGGAAAAAAGCGCGCGGACGCCATTTTCTTCGGTGACAGAGAAATCTTTTTTCAACTGCTCGTATTGTTCCTCGGTCAGTCCGCCACTGATTCTTGTCTTTAAATCCTCGATGTTGATACCGTTGATATCTCGGAATACGACATCGATTTTTCGGGATGGCAGATTGGGATCTTTGTTAAGAACAAAGATCAATTCCCCCACCGCAATGATGCGCGCTTTGTTATCCCGCAGGAATTTGGCCGTGAAGAACCCGACATTGCCCAAACCTTGAATGGCCACTGCGAGCCCTTCGACTCCCTCCCCTTCCGAAAAATGTTCCCCCACGTGATAATGACGCACCGCTTCACGGGTCACGTAATAGACGCCGCGTCCCGTTGCTTCGGTTCGGCCATTGATACCGCCCAAATCAACGGGTTTAATGGGCTTACCAGTTACGACCGCATGCAAAGGCTCTTTGACGCGGCCTTCCGCATAAGCGACCAAATACGTTTTTAGATTGTAGGCACCGTTGGTGCTGCGGATGATAAATTGGTCGGCAAAAATGGCCATCAAATCAGCGTCGGATCCGACATCCGGAGCCGGAATGTCAATGTCCGGTCCAATCACCCCTTCGTCAAACAACGCATCGACATAGCCCCGCATGACCCGTTCGAGTTCGGGTTTTGAAATGCTTTTTGGATTGACGGCAATACCGCCTTTTGCACCGCCGAGCGGCAAACCCAGCAATGCAAGTTTCTGGGTCATCTCACTGGCCAGCGTGGCGATCATTTGCTCATTAACATCCTCGGCAATGCGAATACCGCCCTTTCCCGGCCCTCTCAAACCACTGTGCAAGATGCGGTATCCAACGAATGACCGAACCCGCCCATCGTCCATCTTTATTGTGAACTCGACTTTTTTGACACGCTCTGGTTTCGCCTTAATTAAGGAAGAAGGTCTTTCTTGCCCATTGGAAAAAAATCTGGATAAACGCGAGAGCGCATTTGGTTTATCGTGATGGATTCCATTCGTTCTGTTTCCAATCGTTAATTCGCCGTCGGTGAACGGAACATTCGGACCGATTTCGACGTGCGTATGTCCATTGAAAATCACCGCTTCCCCATTGACTCCGACCGTGACATGCGCGTTTGGGTCACCTAAAACGGCTTGGATTGCGCTTTCTTCTGGCGCAGAGATATTTCCTTTCCGGACCGCCTCTGACGCAAGCCCAAGTGCGAGCGCATTCTGAGCTTCCTCCGTTTTTGCCGATGAATTAGGACTGCCGAGCAATTGCCCGTTAAAGGCAAGAGTGAGCTTCTTTCCTTCGAATAATTTCGCAAGCGGTGTGCGCTCGCGCAAAAACACGTTGAGATACGCCGACCCTTGGCCGACATCGACCTTCGTCATCTTCGGTGACAACACCACGACCGAGGCGCCGTGGCGTTTCAACAAATCCAAAAGACCGGGCGTATGGAAACCGCCCGCAACAATCGCCGCCGAGGTTTTCTTGGTCGCGAGCATCTCGGCGAACACGTTTGCAACCATCTTGTCGTTGCGCGCTTCGGCAAGGGAGTAAAAATTTTCAAACGGTTGTAGGGGCGGGCCTCCGTGCCCGCCCGAGAGCACATCAACCGCAGGAATCGCGCTGTCGGGCCGGCGCAGAGGCCGGCCCCTACGGAAAATCTCCCATTCGGCAGGGGTGAGTTCGAAATTCACCAGTTTTTCCGATAATCGCGCACGGAAGAGGGCACCGACCAATTCTTTTTCGGCAAGCGTGCGCGCGAGCTTGTCGGTGGCGGCCGTGGTCAACGCATTCAGTTCTTCAAATAGTTTCTCGTGATCGATCGCGTCGGCCAATTCCAAATACCGCGTGTACGATTGAAACGCCGGATACGCATTCATGGACACGCCAGCACGGGACATGATCGCGGCGAGCTTTCGATGAAATGTGAACGGATCCACCGGCGACGCCTGCTGGGAGAGCCCCAGTGCGAGCAAATCGTCGGCGGCACTCTTCTTCGAGCTCAGCGCGCGCAAGATCCGTTCACGCTCGGCTTTGGCCTGCGCGGAATTGATCGTGGATTCCAACTCGGTTGCCGTTGAAAGACGTTGCACGTTTGGATAGGAGTCCAACGAAACGATCGAACCCAGTGCGTGCACGTGATCGGCCAATGAGCAACGCTGGGCTTGGTAAGCGACGATGCCGTCGTCAAAAGAAGCGAGATCGCGGGAAAAAACGGTTTTCTTTTTTTCTTCGAATGATTTCACCGCGCGCTGAATCTCGTTTATGGTTTTTTCCTTCCGAGTGGCCGCGCGCTTAAACGCATCGACATTCTGTTGATAAAGCGATTCGTCATCGATGCCGATCACGTTCGTGGGTGTTGAAGCCGCGGAGAGCCCCATCCACGAAACGGCCGAGATCAAATTCGCGTTCAACAGCGCGTCGGCCACCTCTTTTGTGGCGCGCGCATCCGGATAGTGCCGGTACCGCGTAAAATCAAACTTTCCACGCGCCGCCTCGGCAGCGACGATGAATGTGTTCGGCAACGTAAGCAACGAGGCACCGATATTTTTCTGAGCTTCAAGATTTTGATGGACGTCTTGAATAAGGAGAACGGTGGGCGCATGATCTTTACCGACGTAAATCGATCTCACAAACAAATAAGGGGAAACGCTTTTCAGCAGCGGATCAAGAATCGGAAAGTGTTTCGTATCGACGGCGCCGGATGCTTTCGACGGCGTGCGAACAGCCGTCGACGAACCACCATTCGCGGCGGCCAGCGAACGCGCGCGCCAAAAATCAGCTGTTTGGTTTTTCGGAGCGGTAGTCGTGGATTGCGCGAACGCGGTTTGTACGAAGGCCGGAGAAAACAAAACGTTGGTAAATAGATAAGCGGTGGCGATGGCGGAAGCGATGCAGCGTTTAACAAGACGGAGTCGTCGTGGGCTCAAAGGGATCCCCCTCGAATCGATTTCAATTCATCATGGAATTGAGTTAGGTAACTGGAAGGAAATTTAGCGCTGTGGTATTAATTCCGTCTTAAGGAATTGTAAATCTTCGGTAACAGTTGACGGGTGAATTTACGTTGCTAATGCACCACATGCACGGAAAGCTTCCGCTGGTGTAAG
>CAYXDS010000136.1:0-7365 GCA_964463805.1 uncultured Elusimicrobia bacterium
CGGAGAGGATTTGGTGAAACAAGGCGTCGTCGATGAAATCATCGCCGAACCGGCTGGCGGCGCGCACAATGATCCGGACGCGACCGCTGCGAACATCAAGCAGGCCCTGGCAAAATCGTTAAAGTCGCTTGTCGATTTGCCGGTTGATAAACTTCTACAAAAACGTTTTGAAAAATTTCGTAAGATCGGCGCCTGGCACGAGAGCAAACCCGCTCCTTCCCGCCAAACGAAGAAGAAAAAATCCTAGGAGAACATCATGTCGGTAGATATTGAAGCGCTATTGGGTTCAGAAGCCAAGGCGCTCCTTGAGCACAAATGTAAAACCATCCCCAAAGAAACACTCCATTTGCCCACCGCGGACTATGTGAGCCAGAGCTACGGGCTCTCCGACCGTCCGACGCCGGTGCTGAAAAGCCTGCAGGCGTTGTTCGACACGGGCCGTTTGCGCGGCACCGGTTATCTGTCGATCTTGCCGGTCGATCAAGGCATCGAACATTCGGCGGCGGCATCGTTCGCTCCGAACCCGATGTACTTTGATCCGGAAAATATCGTGAAACTCGCGATCGAAGGCGGTTGCAACGCGGTCGCTTCGACGCTCGGCGTGCTTGGGTCGGTTGCGCGCAAATACGCGCACAAAATTCCGTTCGTTCTCAAGATCAATCACAACGAAATCCTTTCTTATCCGAACACGTTCGATGAGACCATGTACGGCAGCGTAAAACAAGCGTACGACATGGGCGCGGTCGCGATCGGCGCGACGATTTACTTCGGTTCCGCCGAATCCCGCCGTCAGATCTGGGAAGTGAGCCAGGCGTTCCAACACGCGCATGAGCTTGGCATGACCACAATTCTCTGGTGCTACACGCGCAACAACGCGTTCAAGACGAAGGAAAAAGATTATCACGTGTCCGCCGACCTTACCGGCCAGGCGAACCACCTCGGCGTCACAATTGAAGCCGACATCATCAAGCAAAAGTTGCCCGAGAACAACGGCGGCTATACCGCGCTGAACTTCGGTAAGACCGACAAGCGCGTGTACACTGAGCTCACGAGCGACAACTTGATCGACCTGACGCGTTATCAACTTGCGAACTGCTACATGGGTCGCGCCGGTCTTATTAATTCGGGCGGTCCTTCGGGATCGAACGACTTGGCCGAAGCCGTGAAAACCGCGGTCATCAACAAGCGCGCGGGCGGAATGGGTTTGATTTCAGGCCGCAAAGCGTTCCAGCGTCCGATGAAAGACGGCGTCGCGATTCTCAACGCGATCCAAGACGTGTACTTGTCGAGCAAAGTCACGATCGCTTAATCCTATGGCAAAGAACATCGGCATTCTCACCGGCGGCGGCGATTGCCCGGGACTCAATCCGGCGATTCGCGGCGCGGTCATGCGCGGCCTCGACCATGGCTTTACGTTCACCGCTTTTCTTGAAGGGTGGCGTGGACTCGTCGAAGGGAAAACGCGGTCGCTCGGTCTTGAAGATGTGCAAGACATCGCGAAACTCGGCGGGACCATTCTTAAGTCGTCACGAACCAATCCATTTAAGAAGGAAGGCGCGGTGCAGAAATGTCTCGATAATTTGAAGAAATTCAAAATCGATGCGCTGATTGCTTTGGGTGGTGAAGACACGCTCGGAGTGGCCACTCGTCTTTACGAAGAACACAAAGTGAACACGGTCGGCGTGCCGAAGACGATGGACAACGATTTGTCCGGAACCGACTACACGTTCGGATTCGACACCGCTGCGTCTCTTGCCGTGGATGCGGCTGAGCGATTGAAAGACACCGGTTCGAGCCATTTGCGCATCATGGTGCTCGAAGTGATGGGGCGTCACGCAGGTTGGGTTGCGCTTTACACCGGTATCGCGGCGGCCGCCGATTGGATTTTGCTTCCTGAGAAAGAGCCGGAAATCGAAAAAATGTGCGAACACCTGAAGAAAGCGCACGCACGGAAAGGGGTGGCGCTCGTCGTTGCTTCTGAGGGAACCGAACTGCCGCAGTATAAAGACGTGAAACAGGAGCTCGATCAGTTCGGACATATGCTTTTGAAAGATCGCGGCGTCGGAGAAGATCTCGCGAAATTGATTGAAAAGAACACCGGCATCGAAACACGTTCGGCCGTGATCGGCCACATGCAACGCGGCGGGCCACCGTCTCTGTTCGACCGAATCCTCGGTTTGCGCGTTGGCGCGGCCGCGGCCGATGCGGTTGCCGCAGGAAACTTCGGAAAAATGATGGCGGTCAAAGGCACGGAAGTGACCGCCGTTCCGCTTAAAGAAGCCACCGGCAAGTTGAAGCTTGTCGATGACAAGTGGCTCAAATTTGCCGAGGTTTTTTGGAAGTAAAAGGCCCAATCCATCACCCGGATCAAGATCGCGTGAAGCAGTTGGTTCAGGCGATCTTGGAAAAGAGTCGACGGAAAGTAGCCGAATGGCAAATCGAAATGCTCGAATATGATTTTTACTCGAGCACCTATGGCATTCGTTTAACGCTGGACGGAAATTCGGCGGTTGCGAAAATTCCATCCGAATGGATCGATCACGCCGATAGTGGTGATCTGCATTTTCGACGAAAAATTCGCCGAGCGATGCGTGAAGCGGTCGAAACTTTTTACGAACTGGAAGACGAATAAATGGCGGCGAAATCCCCTTCGTTTGAATTCAACGTGCGTATCTCTTACGCGGACACCGATCGTATGGGCGTTGTCTACTACGCGAATTACCTCACCTTGTTCGAGAAGGGCCGCACCGAGCTCATGCGCAATTTGGGAATTCGCTACCGCGATCTAGAGGAAAAAGAAAAAGTTTTCCTTCCCGTATCCGAAGCCAATTGCCGTTACCTTCATCCGGCCAAGTATGATGATTTGATCCGCGTCGTCACGTGGATCGAAAAAATCGGCGGCGCGTCGATTGATTTCGCCTACGAGATCGACGACGTCGAGTCCGGCCGAAAAATCGCCGAGGGGACCACTCGCCACCCGTTCGTGAATGAACAGTGGAAGCCGGTCCGCGTGCCGCCATCGCTAAAGTCAAAGCTGCTGCCCGCAACGTAACCGCTGAACCGACATTTGGGACGATGTGGGATATCCTTCCCGGCATCGTTGCCTGTTTGATTGTCTTGGTCGTCCCGTTCCTGCCCGATGAGAAATTATCCCGGCTTAAATTAGAGGCATTTGAAATCGGCGTTTTTTCTTTGGCGCTGATTGTCGGCTGCCAACTTGTGTTGTTTGGAGCCGACCTCAACAAAAATAAATCTTTAAGAATTGCCGTCGGTGTTTGGGTGCTTATCAACTCCGGGCTTTGGTTCCTCTCCAAAGAAAAATCATTGGCCACGCCTGAGCTGCGCCGCGTGATCTTCGCTTCATCGGCCTTCTTCGCATTTTCATTCGCCGGTTTTTCCGATCTCTGGAAACGCCGGATTCTTATCTGTTGGGCCGGGGCCGGATCCCTGTTGGCGTTCTACGGCGTTCTTCAGTCGACGGGAGGAATCGGGCCGATCCAAGTGCCGCAGATGGACCGTGTGATCGGAACCTCCGGTAATCCAATTTTTTTCGCCGGATTTCTTGTGACCACGATGTTCGTGACGATTGAGGCGATCTCGAACTCCAAAATTTTAATTATTGGACTCTTGATTCAAGGCCTTGCGCTCTATCACACACAAACCCGTGCCGCGTGGCTCGCATTTATAGCGGTGCTTGGCTTGGTCGTGATTCTGCGCGCCGGATGGAAACGGGTTCCGTTGTATATGTGGGGCGTTGCGCTCGTCGGTGTGGGCGGTTTCTTCGTTCAGACGCGGCACGTGTGGACGCGCGATCAAGGTCATTTGTTGATTTGGCGCGACTCGTTGCGCATGTGGAAGGATTTTCCTTTAACCGGCGTCGGGCTCGGCGCGTTCCACACGAACTTTCCCACGTACGCGCAAGCCGATTTGAAAGCGAAATGGCCGGAAGGCCAAGTGATTATTAACGATGCGCATAATGAATTTATTCAAATATTGTCGGAAGCCGGATTGGCGGGTTTGTTGTCTTTCTTAGTAATTCCAATACTTTTCTTCTTAACGATTCCTTTTGGATGGATTCCTGCGTCGGTGGCCGCCGTCTTCTTGCAAAACTTTTTCTCGGTCGACATGCGTTTCTCGATCTCGTTGGCGGGATGTTTTTCGTTGATGGGACTTCTTTCGTCAGAAAAAAGTGAGCCGTCCTTAAATGTGACCGCTCCTCGGGTCGCGCTGGCAACCGGTTGGTCCGCATTTCTCGTTGCGATTGTTTTGCCGAAACTTTTATTGCCCTACCGTGCTCAACAACAAGTGGAGGCGACGCCGAATTTCTTCGATCAACGATTGCTCGATCCGGCAAAGACGACCTCCGATCTCGAAGAATTGGCGCGGCAATATCCGGCGGAGCCGTCCATCCTCGAAAAACTAGCCTATGTCTACGCCAAACAAATTCAACTTCCAGGAGGCAAGTTGGATTCGGTCGCCGCACGGAAAGCGATCGATGCTTACAAACGCCTGATTCAAATCGATCCGAAGCGCATGGCCGCTTATAACAACACGGCAAATATTTATTACACGATGGGCGACGTGGAGCAGGCGCTCTCCATGTGGAAACTGGCGACTGAGGTTGATCCAACGTTTCTCGACGCACATTTAAATCTAGGGAAAATTCTTTATACGAAAGGCCGACTCAAAGAAGCGGCCGCTCATTTCGAAAAAGTTCTTCAGATCGATCCGAAAAACTCCGAGGCGATCGTTTATTTGAAGCGAATGGTGGAATGATGTCCGTCGATATGAAAATTTGTGCGCACTTTGGATTGTGCGGCGGTTGCTCCCGTCAGAATATCTCGTATGCGGAACAATTGGCCGTGAAGGAAAATATTGTACGCACGCATCTTGAGAAATTTGAAGTTCGGACGTTTCATCCGATTCTTCCGTCTCCCGATCAGTTTTATTATCGGAATAAGATGGAATTTTCATTCGGCAACGAAAAAGATCTAAAAATTTTATCGTCAATTCCTCACCCCGTGCTTCGCACGTCCCTCTCCACGGAGTGGAGAGGGACCGAGGGTGAGGCTCGTGCACATTTGGGACTTCATCCAAAAGGTCGGTTCGCGCTTGTTACGCCGACGCCAGGTTGTCTGTTGTTGTCCGAAGAAAGCCAGCGTATTTGTGCGGTCGTCGAAGAATGGGCCACATCAAATGGCGTATCTGTTTACGTGCGTAAGAGCAATCAGGGAGATTTGCGCCATTTGGTCGTGCGCGAGGGGAAGTCCACGAACGAGCGGCTCGTGAATCTCATTGCAAAATCGACAACGCCGCATATTGATTCGCTCGCTGAAGCGTTAAAAAAGTCTGGTCTCAACATCACTACTTTTTTGTGGACCGCGTACGATGGGTTGTCTGACGTTGCCGGCGGGGATGATCATCGCGTGTATTGGGGCGACGGCGCGATTCAGGAAAAGATCGGCGATCTTAGATTTAAAGTGACGCCGGGTTCGTTCATGCAGACGAACACTCACGCGGCCGAGATGATGATCGGCGTTCTTCGCCGGTGGATTCATTCTTCAAAAACATTGATCGATCTTTATTGTGGTTCCGGCGCGATCGGTTTAAGCCTCGCCAAAGATTTCGAGCAAGTGATCGGCGTTGAGATCAATCGCAGCGCGATTCATGATGCCGAGCAGAATAAGCTGGTTAATCATATCGTAAATGCGCGATTCATCGAAGGAAAAGCCGAAGACGTTGCACCGGGTTTACCGGTCGGGCCGGACGCCGCGAACACCGTGGTTGTCGTCGATCCGCCGCGTGCGGGGCTTCATCCGAAGATGGTTGAGACGCTTTTGTCATGGCTTGTTCCGAATTTATTTTACGTGTCGTGCAATCCGGAATCGCTCGCGCGCGACCTTCGAGCGCTATCGGCGAGATATGATATTCTCGACGTGCAGCCGATGGACTTTTTTCCGCATACCGATCACATTGAAACGGCTATACGGCTGTCATTGCGAGGCCGTCATGTGGCCGCGACAATCTCATATATCAATTCATGAGATTGCCACGTCGCGAAAGACGCTCCTCGCAATGACAAAATAACTATGACCCTCGAAATCTTAAACACATTGAATGCGCCGCAGCGTGAAGCGGCTGAGCATATTAACGGGCCTTTGTTGATTTTGGCTGGTGCGGGATCCGGGAAGACGCGCGTGATTGTTTGCCGCGCCGCGAATCTGATTGAGCACGGCGCACAACCCTGGAATATTCTCGCGGTCACGTTTACGAATAAGGCGGCCGCTGAAATGCGTCAGCGCGTCGATGCGATGTGCCCGGGCAAAGGCGCGGCCGTTTGGGTGTCGACATTCCATGCGTTCTGCGCGAAATTTTTGCGCGTCGAGTCGAAACATATAGGACTCGATCCGAACTTCGTGATTTACGACGACAACGACCAGATGTCGTTGATCAAAGAAATCCTCAAAGAGATGATGTTGACCGAAAAAGAATGCGCGCCTCGCCAGGTTCTCTCGGCGATTTCGCGCGCGAAAGACGATATGCTCGATTCGGGCTCTTATCTCATCCACGCGCAAGCGCATGGCGATCCGTTCCGTGAACGCGTCGGCCGCATCTATGAAGCTTATGCGAAGAAATTGAAAGCGGCGATGGCTCTCGACTTCGGAGATTTGATCATGAAAACCGTCGAAGCGTTCCGCGACGTCGAATACATTCGCGAGAAATATCAGAAACGTTTTCATTATGTGATGGTTGACGAGTATCAAGACACGAACCATGCGCAATATTTGCTCACGAAGTATTTGGCCGGTCCAAGTAAAAACATTTGCGTGGTCGGCGATGACGATCAATCCATTTATTCATGGCGTGGCGCCACGATCCGCAACATTCTTGAGTTCGAGCGCGACTATCCGGGAGCGAAAGTCGTTAAGCTCGAGCAGAATTATCGTTCCTCGTCGAAAATCATCGAGTCGGCGACGCGGTTGATTAAGAATAACACGCGCCGTAAGTCGAAAACGATGTGGACCGACAATGCTCCGGGCGAAGATATTACGTTTATCGAGATGGCCAACGAACAGGAAGAGGCGCGTTATGTGATGGACGAGGTGTCGCGGTTGCGCGCGCACGGCACCGAACTGAAAGGCATCGCCGTTTTTTATCGCACGAACGCGCAATCGCGCGTGTTTGAAGATGCGCTGCGACGCTTGGCGATTCCCTACACGATCGTCGGTGCGCTGCGCTTCTATGAACGTGCCGAAATCAAAGATGCGATCGCCTATTTGCGGGCCGTAGTGAATTCAAAAGATTCGTTGAGCATGAAGCGCATCGTAAATTTGCCTGCGCGCGGACTCGGTAAGAATTCGCTGA
>CAYXDS010000137.1:0-7232 GCA_964463805.1 uncultured Elusimicrobia bacterium
CCCACCCTTCACTTTCCGAACCGCCCCATGTTTCCGAAAAACCGAATTGCGTTCCCAAAAATAAGGCGACGATCGCCCACGCGCATTTTTTACGGTTATTCATAAATCTTTTTGCTCCTGTTGTGAGATGGATTGTTGACGGCATCGAATAAATTCTGAACGGAACATGCCATTGGACTTAAGTCCAATACCCGTACCGTCATACGTTTCTTATTGTGGGCAAAATAAGGAGATACCCATGAAACCCGCTTATATTGCAATTTTCACTGTTCCTCTGCTGCTCGTTGGCTCCGGCACCGTTCGCGCCGATTCGTCGAACCTAAAGAACTTGCCCGTGGCCAAAAAACTCTACGGCATTCCGAAAGATCCGAACGTCATTGATTTTAAGAACCCAGATGCCATCCAAATGAATTTCGTTATGAACGACCAGAAGACCCGCGTCGGAATATTGTTTCAAGCGTGCGTGAATCCGGCGGAGGGGTCCGAGAAAAAATGCCAAGACATGGTTTTCTATTTTCCCGAGCTGAAATTCGATGCGGAAAAAAGTGAAATTCTTTTAAAAGGCGAACCGGTCGCCCATTACGGAGCCGCGCCCGAAAGCACCGTTTTCAACAAACCGTTCGCGTTCGGCTACGAAATCGAAAGCAAGGTCGTCGACAACGGCTTCGACAAACACGCGCGCGATAAAGTCCGCGTCTATGTAGGCAAAGAAGTTACAGCCACCGCACACAATCCAAAGAAGGACTAAAAATGAAATATCGGTTATCGAGACTGTCTTACGTTTTTCTTCTCATCGCGACGCTGATTTCCCCTCGATCAATTCAAGCGGCCGACAAAAAACCCAATATCGTTTATATCCTTGCCGACGACCTCGGCTGGAAGGACGTCGGATTCCACGGTTCCGACATAAAAACTCCGAACCTCGATAAACTCGCCAAAGACGGCGTAAAGTTCGACCAATTCTATGCGCAACCGATGTGCACGCCCACGCGCGCGAGCCTAATGACCGGCCGCTATCCGTTCCGATATGGACTTCAAACGGCCGTCATCCTTTCCGCCCACACGTATGGAATTCCCACCGATGAGTACTTGCTGCCGCAAGCGCTGAAAGACGCGGGCTACCAAACGGCCATCGTCGGAAAATGGCATCTCGGTCACGGCGACCGCAAATACTGGCCGCGTCAACGCGGATTCGATTATCAATACGGCCCGCTGATCGGCGAAATTGATTACTTCACGCACGAACAACATGGCGTGCTCGATTGGTTCCGAAACAATGAGCCGGTCAAAGAAGAAGGATATTCCACCACGTTGATCGGCAGCGAAGCGGTGAAAGTCATCGATTCGCACGACACGTCTTCCCCGCTCTTCTTGTATCTAACGTTCAATGCGCCGCACACGCCCTATCAAGCGCCGCAAAATTATCTGGATCGATACAAAAACATCGCGGATCCGAACCGTCGCGCTTACGCGGCGATGATCACGGCGATGGACGACCAGATCGGTCTCGTGCTCAAGGCGCTTGAGAAAAAGAAAATGCGCGACAACACGCTGATCGTGTTCCACAGCGACAACGGCGGCACGCGCAATAAAATGTTTGCCGGCGAAGGCGATATGTCGAAAGTCGTGATCCCTTGCGACAACGGTCCGTATCGCGACGGCAAAGGATCGCTGTACGAGGGCGGCACGCGCGTGGTGGCGTTCGCGAATTGGCCGTCGCGGCTCAAAGGCAGCCGCTCCGTCGATCAGATGATTCACGTGGTGGACATGTACCCGACGTTGGTCGGCCTTGCGGGCGGACAGCTCGGCAAGAATAAACCGTTGGACGGATTCGATGTCGCTCCGACCATTCTCGAAGGGAAGCCGACGCCGCGAACCGAAGTCGTCTACAACATTGAGGCGTTTCGCGCCGGCATCCGCCAAGGTGACTGGAAATTAATTTGGCGAACCACGTTGCCGGCGTCGGCGGAGCTTTACAACATCAAACAAGATCCGTCGGAAAAAGAGAATCTCGCGTCGAAACATCCGGAAAAAGTCGCCGAGTTGCAAAAACGCGCGAACGAATTGGCTTCGACGATGGCGCCGTCCATGTTGCTGCAAACCGAATTCGTCGAATTGCGCAAGCGGCTGGCGTTGCCCCCGGCTCTTCCCTCGGAAGAAATGCAATTCAACGAAGAACAGTAAGTTCTTATTGACTCGATTTAACGCAGCGGAACCCGACATGAGCGGTGCTCGTGTGGGCCTCGCCCTTGCCTCTGGTTCCGACCATGTAGCGACTGCAATATTGATCGGTACAAAGAAAAGATCCGCCGCGTTGAACGCGTTTCGGTTGGTCCGGTTCCATGGGATCAAATGACGCCTCCGGACCTTTAGGATTGCGAGTTACCTTCGCCGCACGAGCCATCATTTGATAGGAATCAGCGCGATACCAATCGCTGACCCACTCCCAAGCATTTCCGGCGACGTCAAAAAGCCCGTAGCCGTTCGGCGGAAATGATTTCACGGGAGAAAGTCCGTTGTATCCGTCTTCGGCGGAATCTTTATTGGGAAAAAGTCCCTGATACGTGTTCGCCATGACTTTTCCGTTCGGATGAAATTCGTTTCCCCACGAATAGAGTTGTCCGGTGAGCCCCCCTCGCGCCGCAAATTCCCATTCGGCTTCGGTTGGGAGCCGCTTTCCGGCCCACGCGGCGTAAGCCACGGCATCCTCGTAGGTCACATGCACCACCGGAAAATTTTGTCGTCCTTTTAAATCACTGTGAGGACCGTCCGGATGTTTCCAATTGGCTCCAGGCTCATATTTCCACCACTCCCAAAATTGATTCAATGAAACGCGTTCTTTGGGAGCGCGAAAAACCAGAGAACCGGGAACCAACAGTGCGGCAGGGACTTCGGGAAATTGATCGTGCGTCGGTTGTCGCTCGGCTTCCGTCACATAGCCGGTTGCTTTCACAAATTCCGCGAATTGGGCGTTCGTGACTTCGGTTTCATCCATCCAAAACGCATCCACATATACACGATGAACCGGCAACGCGTCGGCAGTTAATCCATGCAGCTGACATAGGCTTTCGCTCGAAGCGGTGCTCCCCATCGAGAATTCTCCGCCCGAAATCCAAACCATTCCAGACGGTTGCGATTCTTTGGGCAACGTTTTATTGGCGATCATCGGCAAAAACTCCGTTGCGAAGAGCGGCGCGCCCCCAAGCAACACATAAAAAAGCAGCGAGCGACGGATTTTACGAGCAATCATATGTTCGCTTTAACAGTTAAGAACCCTTAGCTTCTATTGGACCAAGGTCTAATGGTTTATCGGTAAAACTTTAAGTATTTGTTTCTGATTATGAATCTAAAAAAATCGATGGCGTTCCTTATTTCTACAGCAATGACGTTCAGCAGTTTAGCAGCGGCCCAAAATGCCGATCCCAATGACCCGCGAATGGCGGGCTTCAAAGGGAAAATCGCCAAGAAATACGAGGATTCGAAAGAGGATTGGCCGCAGCGTCCGAAAGCTCCGCAAGGCGCTCCCAATGTTCTCATCATCTTGCTCGACGATGTAGGATTCGGACAGCTCGGATCTTTTGGTGGATTAAGTCAAACTCCGAACATCGATAAGCTCGCAAACGATGGTTTGAGATACACGAATTTTCATACTTGCGCGCTTTGCTCTCCCTCAAGGGCCGCGATTATGGCCGGACGAAATCACCATTCGATCGGATTAGGAAGCCACGCATTGTCGGCGATGGGATTTCCGGGTTACAATGGGTTTGTTCCCCCACAAGCGGCCCCCGCGGCAAAAATTTTGCAAGAAGATGGCTTCACTACTTTTGCGTTGGGCAAATGGGATCACACTCCGCTCTGGGAAGTGTCCGCCAGTGGCCCATTTAACGGCTGGCCCAGCGAAGAAGGATTTGATCATTATTATGGATTCATGACGGCCGACATCCACAATTTTGTGCCCATCATGTACAACGATCATTGGCCCACCAATGCGGCGGAAGGAAAACCAAACTATAACATCACTCGCGATTTGACCGACCGCGCCGTGTATTGGATTACGTCCCAGGCTTCCATCTCTGCTGGCCGTCCGTTTCTAATGTTTTTCGCGACGCCGGGAAGCCATGCGCCCCATCAGGCCGACAAAAAATATCTTGATATGTACAAAGGCAAGTTCGACATGGGATGGGACGTTGCGCGTGAAATGATCCTGAAAAATCAAATCGCTCACGGAATCTTTCCTGCTGCTACCAAGCTTTCTCCACGCGCGGCCGACATTCCAGCGTGGGACACCGTTCCTGCCGAGAAAAGGAAATTGTATGCGCGCCAGATGGAAGCGTTCGCGGCGCAACTGACGCAAACCGACGATGAGATCGGCCGCATTGTCGATGCGCTGAAGAGAACCGGTCAATACGAGAACACGTTGATCATGCTCACCTCCGACAATGGCGCCAGCGCGGAAGGCGGTTTGGAAGGAAGCCACAACGAAATGATCATGATGAACGGCATTTCGAAAACCCCCTACGAAGAAAATGCAAAATTTTCCGAATCATGGGGAACCGGAGAAACCGACAATCACTACCATGCCGGGTGGGCGATGGCGGGCAACACTCCGTTCAAATATTTCAAGCAGACCGTCCACAACGGCGGCATGACCGATCCGCTGATTGTGTCGTGGCCCAAAGGCATTTCATCGAAAGGTGAAATTCGGACACAGTACCATCACATCATCGATATAGCCCCCACCATTCTCGATGTTTGCGGCGTTCCCTCGCCGGATTCCGTTGACGGCATAAAGCAAATGCCCGTCGACGGCGTGACCATGAAATATTCGTTCAGTAATCCTTCGGCGGATTCCACTCGCCAAGTGCAGTACTATGAGATGTTCGGCAACCGTGCGATTTATGATCATGGATGGAAAGCCGTCACCAATCACGGCGGACGAATGCCGTGGAATATCGTCGGAACGTTTGATTTCGATAAAGACATCTGGGAGCTTTATAATCTGAAAGAAGATCCCACCGAAGCGCACGACCTCGCAAAATCAAATCCCGAAAAGCTCAACGAGCTCAAAAAGTTATTCGATCAGGAAGCCGCAAAGTACAACGTATATCCGTTATACGATGACGTCGGTGCGCGAGCGGCGAATGTGACCAAAATCTTTCTCGGAAATAAGACGTCGTTCACCTATTACCCGCCCGGCGCAGAATTCATTGCCGAAGCTACGTCGCCGCCCGTGAAAAATCGTAGCCACACGATTACCGCGTATATGACCACCACCGGAAAAACGGATGGAGTTATCGTTGCGAGCGGCGGATATTTTTCCGGGTACACGCTATACGTGAAGAACAATATCCTCACGTACACCTACAATTGTTTTGATGAAAACTATTACTCCATCAAAGCCACCAAACCACTGACGGCCGGCCAGCATGTCGTGAAAATGGTCTATGAAAAGAAAGCGAAGGATATCGCCGAAGTGACGCTTAGCATTGATGATGCGGAAGTAGGCAGAGGCACGGTCGGTAAGGTGGTCCTGGGGAAGTATTCCATTTCTGAACCGTTCGACGTTGGAGTCGATAACGGAGGTTCCGTTGACCGTCGTTCTTACACTTCGCCGTTTCGGTTTAGCGATCAATTGGACAAGGTCACATTCGACCTAAAACCGATTGTTCCCGCAGATCAGAAGAAACAAATAGAAGCGGAAAAAGCAGAGTCGCAATTGGAATAAAAGGAGGCACGTATGTTTCGAAAACTCGCATTTTTCATTTTTACCCTTTCATTGATGTCGACGGCCGTGATCGGCGCCGCGCAAAAAGTTCGTGTGGAAAAAGACTTGCTCGGCGAAAAACAAATTCCGGCTTCCGCCTATTACGGCGTACAGACCGCGCGCGCGTTGGAGAATTTTCAACTCTCCGGAATTCCAATCAATCATTATCCCGGTTATGTTGAAGCATGGGCCATCGTGAAACTGGCGGCCGCGCGCGCCAATACCGACGTCGGCGCCATGAAACCCGAAAGGCTCGCGATGATTGAGAAAGCATGCAAAGCCGTGCTCGACGGCAAATATCACGATCAGTTTCTCGTTGATTGGTACCAAGGCGGCGCCGGAACCTCGACGAACATGAATGCGAACGAAGTTCTCGCGAACATCGGACTCGAATTGAGCGGAAAAAAGAAAGGCGACTACCATTCGCTTGAACCGCACGACGACCTGAACATGTCGCAATCAACCAACGATTCCTATCCGACCGCGATCAAAGTCGCGCTGATTCTTCGCAATGAGAAGTTAATTGCTGAATTGCAGCAGTTGGCCGATTCATTCCGCAAAAAAGGCGATCAATACATGAAGGTCGTGAAAATGGGGCGGACCGAACTGCAAGACGCGGTTCCGATGACGGTCGGCCAAGAATTTCATGCGTTCGGCGCCTCGATCGAAGCTGAAATTCAATTACTGAAGGATTCAGAGAAATATCTCTACGCGGAAAACATGGGAGCGACCGCGATCGGAACCGGCATCAATGTTCCGAAAGGTTATCCGGAAAAATGCGCGGCGCATTTGGCCGAACTCACGAAAAAACCGATTGTTATGGCCCCGGACATGATCGCCGCCACTTGGGATCAACAAGGATTCGTCGTTTATTCGGGCGCATTAAAGAGCGTTGCGATTAAACTTTCAAAAATCGCCAGCGATCTCATTCTTTTGGCGTCGGGGCCGCGTGCCGGATTGGCGGAAATCAATCTGCCCGCGATGCAACCGGGATCTTCAATTATGCCGGGCAAGGTCAACCCCGTGATGCCGGAAGTCATGAACATCGTCGCTTTCCGCGTGATGGCCAACGATTATGCGGTAACGCTCGCCGCGCACAGCGGTCAACTTCAATTGAACGCGTTCGAACCACTGAACGGCTTGGCGCCGATGGAATCGCAAGCGCTGCTGTACAACATGTCGAAAACATTTCGAACGAAGTGCATCGACGGCATCACCGTGAACGAGAAGGTTCTCGCGCATTACATGGAGACGACCGTCGGCATCGTGACCGCATTAAATCCGGTGATCGGATACGACAAGGCAACCGAGTTGGCGTCCGAGGCTTATAAGAGCGGCAAAGGCATCCTTGAGATTATTCGGGAGAAGAAAATTCTCACCGAAGCTCAAATCAAAGATCTGTTAGATCCGATCAAGTTGACGAATTTGGATCCGACTATTTATCCGAAACGCTAACCCGAAAATAAAT
>CAYXDS010000138.1:0-7196 GCA_964463805.1 uncultured Elusimicrobia bacterium
GGTTTTTTCGTTCGCGTTTTTCCCGTTGGGATTGGGCGGGTTTGCGTTGGGCGCCGGCGAAGTGTTTAAAGGCCATAAGAGTTTGGCCTGGCCGGCCATGACGGGCAAAGTTTTATCTTCGCAAACGACCTCCGATTTTTTCTCATCCTCACATGCTGAGATCCGTTACGCGTACGCAGTAAACGGTCAAACTTACGTTTCAAGCCGCATTTGGCCCGGAACTGTTTTTATGATTTTGCCGATGAGCCGCGCATCGGCGACAAGCGTGGCCGATCGGTTCCCGCAAGGAGCGTTAGCATCCGTTTACGTAAATCCGCAGGATCCGACCGACGCCGCGTTGATCCGCGGTCCCGCTCGTGCTTACCGTTGGATGGGTTTGTTTACGCTGTGCTTGTTACTGCTGGTGTGGTCACCGCTGTCGTTCACCCGACTCCTCGCGAGGAAAAAGCCTTAATTTGTTTCGAAGGTTATTTCGAACTTTTCGCAAAATTATCCGTATATACGCGCATTAAAGGAGACGTGCGCTATCCGGTCAATGGATGGGCCGGTCTCTTCTACCGCTAAAATCTTCCCTAACTCGTAGGAGACATCTATGACAACAAAGTCGGCTGATTCCCTGGTTTTGACAGGGAACACGGGGTTGGACGACATCCTCGACGGCGGATTAACTCCGAACCGTTTATATTTACTGGAGGGAAATCCGGGCGCGGGAAAGACGACGCTAGCGCTCGAATTCTTAATGACCGGCGTTCACCAGGGTCAAAAAGGACTTTACGTGACGTTATCGGAAACTCGTGAGGAATTGCTGGCGATGGCCTCTTCTCACGGATGGGAAGTCGGCGACGCCGGTATTTTCGAACTGATTCCAAACGAAGAAAACCTTCGGCCTGACTCCCAATATACGGTTTTTCATCCGTCGGAAGTCGAGTTGAACGAAACCACGAAAGCCGTATTAAAGCGCGTCGAAGAATTAAAACCTTCGCGCGTTGTATTCGATTCTCTTTCCGAAATGCGTTTGCTCGCGCAAAACCCGTTAAGGTTCCGTCGCCAAATTCTCGCGCTGAAGCAGTTTTTCGTGGGCCGCAATTGCACGGTACTGATGCTCGACGATCGCACGGCCGACAGCGACACGCAAATGGACAGCATCGCGCATGGCGTGATTTCACTCGATCGCTTATCCCCCGAATACGGCGCCGAACGCCGCCGGCTCGAAATAAAAAAGATGCGCGGCCGCGCGTATCGCGGCGGTTTTCACGATTTCGTGATCCGTACGGGCGGCCTGCAAGTTTTTCCGCGACTCGTCGCGGCCGAACACAGCGTCGAGGTGCCGACCGATCTCATCAAAAGCGGATCCGCCCCCATCGACAAATTACTGTGCGGCGGCTTGGAGCGCGGAACCAGCACGCTTTTGACGGGTCCCGCCGGTGTCGGAAAATCAACACTCGCGCTTTTATTCGCGATCAGCGCGGCCAAACGTGGAGAGAAAACACTCTATTGTTCCTTTGATGAAAGCCTTCATACTTTCAAGCGGCGCGCGCAGGGACTCGGATTCCCACTCGAACAATTCCTGCAATCGGGACTTATCATGCACATTCAGGGCGATCCGGGGGGGCTGCCGCCCGGACAGTTGATAGCGATGATTCGCGACGGTGTACGAGCGGGTGTAAAGGTTCTCGTCATCGACAGTCTGAACGGATATCTAAACGCGATGCCGGCTGAGCGGTATCTGACAATTCAGTTGCACGAAGTGCTCACGTATTTATCGCAGATGGGCGTGAACACGTTTTTGATCGCCGCGCAACTCGGGTTATTGGGGCCGAACATGCATTCTGTGATCGATGCCAGCTATTTAGCCGACACCGTGTTGCTTCTGCGGTATTTTGAAGCGGGCGGTCGCGTTCGAAAAGCTCTTTCGGTACTGAAAAAACGCAGTGGCCCTCACGAAGATACGATTCGCGAATTTAGCTTGAACTCGACAGGCATTAAAGTCAGCGAACCGTTGGATCAGTTCCGCGGCGTGCTCAGCGGGATTCCGGTCATCGAGCAATCATCCGCGGATTTAAGCGCGCTCTTGAAATGAACGTCAATAGCAACGGCCATGTACTGGTGTTGTTTCCGCCGAGAGACGCGGAAATAACGTTGGACCTTCTGCACCATGCCGACTTGCCGGCCGTTGCTTGCCATTCGATATCCGAGCTTTGCGATAAAGCGGAGGCGGGGGCCGACGTGCTGGTGGTGACCGAGGAATCGATCGATTTCGGCCGCGGCGAACGGTTGAAGAAAATTTTGGATCGTCAACCGGCGTGGTCGGATCTTCCGGTGATCGTGTTGACCACGCGCACGGTCAGTTCCGAAGTCGCGGTGTTGGCGATGGAACGCCTCGGCAACGTAACGTTGCTCGAGCGTCCGATCAGCATGAAAACGTTGATCAGCGTGTTGCGCACATCAATCAAAGCGCGGCGGCGCCAATATCAAATCCGGGATCATTTGGCTGAAAAGGAACGACGCGAAGAAATGCTGTCGCGCACGAACAAAGAGCTTGAACAATTTGCATATGTTTCGTCGCACGACCTCAAGGAACCACTGCGAAAAATTTCCATGTATGCGCAACTGTTGCATACGAAAGCAGCGCTTAGAGAAGACCCGACGCTTCGCCCGTGGCTCGAGAATATCGCCAGCGGCGCCGATCGCATGAATCATCTGATTGAAGATTTGCTCGCCTATACGCGAATCGATCGACACGACAAAGAATTCGGGCGCGTGGATATGAACGAAGCGATTCGTTCGGTGTTGAGCGATCTCGAAACGACGATGAGAGAGTCGCACGCGCAGGTGTCGATCAAGTCCTTGCCGATCGTACGCGGGAACGGAAGCCAAATCCGCCAAGTGCTGCAAAATCTCGTGGCGAACGCGATCAAGTTCCACGCGAACTCGCCGCCGCAGGTAAACGTTACGAGCGCCGAAGAAGCGGGATTCGCGCGGCTGACGGTGTCGGATAACGGCATCGGCATTGATCCGCGATTCACGAAACAAATCTTTCAAGTTTTTTCCCGGCTTCATAACGCTTCGCAGTATCCGGGCACCGGCATCGGGCTTGCGATCTGCAAGAAAATTGTGGAGCGTCACGGCGGTCGAATCTGGGTCGATTCGACGGAGGGAAACGGCAGCGCGTTTCATTTCACGCTGCCACTGTTTGCGCGGGTTTACGAATTGACGGCCGTTCCGCGCGTCGGCACTCACGTATGAATCGCCTTTCAATTCTGTACGTGGAAGACGAACAAACCGACGTCGAATTGTTACGCACGATGTTGGCCGACGTAGGGCTCTCGGACGCGGTACGTCTCTCTTCAGTCGAAGACGGCGATCAGGCGCTTGCGTACCTGAATCGAGAGCCGCCGTATGAAAAAGCAGCGAGTCCGGACTTCATGCTGATGGATCTGAACACGCCGAAAACCGACGGCCGCGCGTTGCTGAAAGAAATCAAATGTTCGGATCGGTTGCGCCGTTTACCGGTGGTCATCTTTTCAACGTCGGGATCACCTACAGACGTCGACGGAGCGTTCACGCTCGGCGCGAGCATGTTCCTCGTAAAGCCGATGACGATCGACGCGTACCGCTCGTTGTTGAGATCGTTGTACGAACTCTGGGCCAACCACAACCGCTTCCCGACGAAAATTTAAACTCCCGTCTCGTGCAAAAATTCTCAATCGATTCCGCAAGATCGCTTCCTTGTGCGCCTGAAGCACGACGACAATGAAAATGCTGTGCCATACGAATAAACCGGACTGCAGTTGTACGGTAAGTATTATTTCTAGATCGCGTTAGGACTTGTTCGCCATCTGTGCATAGAACGCTTGCGCGCGTTCTTTCACTTGGAAGAGAACTTCGGCGTCCGCTAATTTTCCGTTGATCGAGTGTTCGCTCGGCGCGTGGAAATGAATCAGAAACAGCGGCAATAGAATAGTGAAACGAATTTATTCCAGCGATTGGACCAAAGTCCTATAGGCGTTTCTCATGCCAATCGCTAAAGTCAGTTTCTAGATCAGATTTAGGGGGAATTATGGACCAAGTAACCAATGCCTATAGCCAATTGAGGAATTTCGCCGTCTTATATTCCGCCAAATTGGGATTGGCAATATTTGTTTTTGTAATCGGACTTTGGGTGACCAATCTGATCACGAAAATGGTTTCCAAATTGATGTTTCAAAGACGATTGGATGAGTCGCTCCAATCATTTTTGACGAGTTTATTGAATGTCAGCTTAAAGGTTTTGTTGTTGGTAAGTGTGGCCGGCATCATTGGCATCCAAACGACGTCATTTGTCGCGGTCATCGGAGCGGCTGGACTCGCTGTTGGGCTTGCGTTGCAGGGGTCTCTTTCTAACTTTGCCGGTGGCGTGCTCATTTTGGTTTTTAAGCCGATTAAGGTGGGGGATGTCATTGAAGCGGCCGGACAATTCGGTGAAGTGAAGGAGATCCAAATTTTCAACACGATCCTTCTCTCGCCTGAAAATAAAACGGTTATCTTGGCCAACTCTTCCGTTTCAAATGGAACGATCATCAATTATTCGCGTCATGGAAATCTACGTGTGGATCTTACGATGGCCGTTTCTCCGGAAGCAAATATTGCAAAAGCAAAACACGTCGCTTTAATGAGTCTGAAAAATCATCCGTTTGTGCTGAAAGATCCCGCTCCGACCGTTAATGTTTTAAAGATCGTCGACGGCGCCGTCACGTTGGCGATCCGGCCGTTTGTTGAGCCGGCGCACTATTGGGATGTTTATTTTGATTCACTCGAGAAGATCAAGAATGCTTTTGACGAAGCGGAAATCGCAGCGCCGGTGCCGCATCGTGTCATCGTCAACAAAACTCAACCGAATGGAGTAGCCGTCGCTTCGAATTAATCGCGTCGTTAAAAATGACCCAAACCCTTCCTCCATTAAATGAACCTCCTATCAAAGCTCCGGCGGAGAGATTAAAACCCGTTCCACCGTCTCCTCAACCGCCAAAAAAGAGGAGAGCGCTTCGAATTCTCATTGGTTTGATGGTTCTAGGCGCGCTGGGCTTTGTGTTTACTGGGCTCGCCGTCCCGCGAATTGTTGCGTGGCAGATGCAGAAATTCACGGGACGAATGTTTCGCTTCGGATTCTTGGTCATTACGCCGGACGGTCGAGTGGCTGTTTCCGCGCGCGGCGGACAACTGTTGAACAAAGACTTCCACCTCAATGCAGCGAAAGCACGCCTCGATTGGTGGAATATCTTGTTTCGTCGCATCAGAGTCGGATATATCGACTTGGCTGACGCTCGAATTGATATCGAGAAAAACAAAGCGGGGGAGTTTATTGTTAACGGAGTGAATACGTCCCAATTGGGATCCAAACCCGGCACATCGGCCGATTTGCCGACACCTGCCGCAAGCGGTTCACCATCCAAACCCTGGGGCGTTGGTGTCGGACAAGTAACTTTTAAGAACCTCGAGTTCAACTATCGATCCGCGGAATTAAACTCAAAGCTCATTGTAAATCAACTCACGATCGGTTCCGCAGAATCGTGGCATTCTGAAAGCGAAACACCGATCGAAGCGGATCTCGAACTGAACGGGGGGCGAATTCTTATCAAAGGCACATACACTCCGTTCAGTTCCGCGCCTCGAATTCGAGCCGCCGTCACGATCACGGAATTTCCACTTGAGCCGTTGGCGGTTATCATCGGAAAGTCCGGCATCGAACAATTGACCGGGCAAATTTCGTTGAACGGACAAATTGATTCGAGATACGACACGAAGCACGGTCTTTTCAACGGTAAATGGGATGCGACAGTGAATTTTGTGAATGTGACGGGATTGAATCAAAAGCCGTCGGCAACGAAGGAGGGCTTCGGCAAAAAAATTCGATTTAAAATCAACGGCCCTATCAACATACAAGGTATGCAGATGCAGATGTCGGGCACCAAGACGTTGGTTGAAATCAACGAGCTAAAGAATTCCGGTGTTCTTCGAATGGAACTTCACGATGAAACGTTTCACCGGCCTCCCGTATTCATGCTCAATCCGGTGGACGTTCAGATCAAAAATATTTCAACGTTTCATCCAGAGCGGCCATTGTCGTTCGATTTTAAAGCGGCTCTTGGAAAATATGACCGGTTCTCCGCCGCCGGCGAGGTGACGCCTTTCGCAAAAAAATTAAACGGAAAGTTTACGGCAAAAATAAAAGAAGTCGACCTGACGCCGTTCACCGGATATTCGGAACGTTACACCGGAAGCCGCATCCAAACCGGCGTTCTGAATATCGATTCGGAAGGCGTTATTAAGGACGACCAGATCGAAGCCACAAATAAGGTGGTTTTAAAGAAATTAGAATTCCAATACATCAATCGTGAAAAGGAAGATGAGCGAACGGCGAAAATCGGAATTCCTTCCAATGTGGTGTTGGCGCTCATTAAAGACAAGAATGGCAATATTGATTTGAATGTGCCGGTGACGGGGTCCGTTCGAGATCCGAACGTCGGATTCGGTTCGTTGATGATGAAGATTACCGCCTACGCGATCGGCATTGCCGCTCAGAAAGCGGCGGAAGCTTTTTTCCCGCCTTTGAAAACGATCAGTCTCATCGTCAGCGGCGTTCAATTCGCTACGAAGTGGCGGTTTGAGCCCTTGGTTTTCGAGGCTGGAACGTTGACCATGACAAAGGAAACCCAGGACTATCTTTCGGCGGTGGGGAAAAAACTTCAAGACCGTCCGAAAGTCCAGCTTACCGTGTGCGGTTTCGGTACGCGGATGGATTTATCTCCAGGTAAAAAATCGAAAAAGCCGGAGAACGATTCGAAGAAGGAGCCGGATCCGCTCACTCAAGTGGAGCGGGATTTGCTGATAAAGCTCGCGTTGGATCGCGCCGGCATCGTCAAAGATTTCCTCGTGAACGATTACGCTATCGATTCAGGCCGACTGTTGATGTGCACGCCGGATGTTGATGAGTCCAAATCCGCTTTCCCACGGGCGAACCTATCTCTTTGAAGAAAAACTATTAGGGGAGTGAACAAACAATGAAAACGAATTGGGAAAAAAGTTTGATGATCGCGCTGGCATGTGCGGCACTTCCTTTGGCGTCGAGCCAAGCGGGCTCCACGGGTCGAGGGCCCGCAGACGAGATGTTCGGGTTAACCTTCGGAGGTTTTTTTGCCAATTCCGACACCAGCGTC
>CAYXDS010000139.1:0-7092 GCA_964463805.1 uncultured Elusimicrobia bacterium
TTGGCCGTATTCGGTCTCGGATTGCCGCACATCGCTTCGTTGTTGGCGATTGTCGTACACACGCTGCGTCACGCGGCGATTAATACGGAAGTAGACCGCAAAATCGCCGATGTACTCGAAATCGATCGCACGCCGCCGTTCTATGAGAAAGTGGTGACGTTCTTCTCGCGAATAGATCTTCTTGTGTACGTTCCTCTCTTCATTGTCGGTGTTTTGTTCAATATTCCATTAGAAACTATCGTGTTGATCGGCGCCGTCGCGCCGAAAACGCGTCAGCCGGGAACGACCCATGAGCAAGCAATTGAACTGGCATTGAAAGACGAACTGCAAGGGACTTACAAGGGGGTTGGTCTGCATGGACAAATTCTCTATCGAGATTTTTGGACAATTGCTGACTTTAACGATTTCATGGCCTATAAAGAAAATCAACCCGGGCATAAGTCTGCCGCTCAAATAGTCACAGTTCTTGAGCAGATTACACATCGATATGAGGCATACGATAGTGAACGGCCGCCTTTGGAATTGGAAGCGATCCCCACCTCTACCCGTTTGATTCTCCGAATGGTGGCGAATGGAGTGATCGATGGCGATGGCTATTTTGATGTGGGTAAAATTTACAGCCAAGAACCGAGTCGCACGGATCTGCAAAACCTCTTCAACAATGAGGATCTCTACGATCAAACGGCTTTAAGAATCGATCGCCGCGAACTTGCGAAATTTCTGCAATCACATATCCCCGAGACTTGGAAGAATGATACCGATAGGCGTAGGAAGTTCTTGTATTTCGTCGCATACAAAGATGTCGCAAGAACTGACGGCACACTATTGAAAAATCCTGTGTCGGCGCTTGAGCGTACAATCTCTTTTGAGCGTGCAAACAATTGGGGGGCTGGCCCAGAAACGGCTCCGTCCAATCCGGACGACACGCCTCCTCCACCGACGGCCCCCGCGCAGCCGACGCTGTCGTTGGGTCAACGTTATTATGCTTATATGGCGAAGCCGACCAACAAACCGGAAGGTGAACAATTGGTCCTGGAGCTTAAAGAGCAGGCCGAAGCAAATCCAAGCCGTCGTCGCTTTATCAATTCGAACATCAAAAACCTTCAGGAAAAAATTCGCTCATCATTCGGCGGTTCGGTGTTCCGTAATCGCGCGTGGCGGTTGGTGGGTTCATTGATTGTGGAATTGCCGGCGGCGATATGGGGAGCCGTTGCGATTCTGCCGAATGGCACCGAATTGCAAATCGCACTGCTCGCCGGAGCGTTGTTCTATGCCGCGCACATCGTGGCTGATGCGATCCTGCACCCTGGCGATATTCGTTGGGCCGACCCGGCGATTATTTTCCTTGGGGTGGGAGTGTCCGGCGTCGCATTTGCCGGCGCCCATTCCGGGTTCACCAGCCTTACGTTCTTGTTGGTGGCGGCTTTGCACACGCTTGTGCATTGGGGCATCAACACCGGTTTCCTCACCGATTACGCGTTGGTGAAACGCATGAGATCCGATTTCCGCGCGCAAGATAATAAAGCGGCCAATCCGGTGCTTTATAATTTAACGGAGACCATGAATCCTTTCCGGATGACGTTGCGACTCCGCAGCAAATCTGTCTCGCTTCAGAAGGCGTTGAAGGACAGCAATGCCGGCGTGACCGTGTTTGACGCCGAAGCGATGTTCCTTGATGAAAACAGCGTCGAGAGAAAAATCTTCATTCAAGACTTGGCGGCGCGCATCAACATGCTCGGTCGCAATAATCAGCTGAATTCGGAGAACGCGGTTGATCGTCTTCTGTATTCGACCGAGTCCAGCACCGTGATCAGTTTGTTGCAATCTGCGCTTGCGAAGTCAGTCAAAGCCGATTATCTCCAACCTTATCTGACCCGGGTTGAATTAATATACGCACCGGGCAATCCTAAGCTCAATGACGTCGCGTCGAACATTCGTGAGAAAAACGGAAACGTTCGTATTGCCGTGTTCAGCTCAATGGTGGGTCGCTTTGACCTATCCAATCTTGATCTTGCGACGTCCGAAGTGAAGCTCTTGCAACTGTTGGCCAACATGGCCGTGGTCGATATGACGGGTTCACTGATGAACAAGATCATCTCCGAACAAGCGGCCGCCGACAAAGCGTAAGCGCGAAGAAGAACCGAAATTTGGTTGGGAAAGGCTCCTCTCTTTGCTTTCCATGGGAAAGCGGGGAAGGGGCCTTTCTTATTTTATAGGAACGGGTTTGCCATCTTTTCCGTCGTCGATCACGAAGTCTAACTTGGCGACGATCGGAAACAACTTTCCGGCAACGAGAAGATGAGCCCAGGTGGGCGCGCAGCCGGTCAGCTGCACGTGTTTGCCTTGATAGGAAGAGACGTCGAGAGAGGAAACTTTCTGTTGGAAGGTTGCGAGCTCCACTTTGCCGCTCGCGATGTCGTTTAAGTCCAGTGTGACTTTATCCATTAAACCGTGAACGACTGGCCGCACGAGCATTCGGCGACCGCTTGCGGGTTTTTGATTTTGAAACCCGAACCCATCAACGACGATACGTAGTCCAGTTCGGATCCCGCCATATACAAAAGCCCTTTCGAATCCAGATAAACCTTGAGCCCTTGGCTTTCGACGACGGTGTCGCGCGGGTTCGGCGGGTTCGAGTCGGGCTCGATCTTGTACTCCATGCCGGAGCAGCCGCCCGAAACGATGTTGATTCTTAGCGCGGCATCGGGCTTGCCCGATTTTTCAAGCAGCTGTTTCGCTTTGGCAGCCGCGCGTTCAGTGACCGTGAGATAGCTCGTATCAGGCCTCGAACGAGTTGCCGCAGCCGCAGGATTTCTTAGCGTTCGGGTTTTGGATCGCGAACCCTTCGGCGCCGAAATCTTCTTTATAGTCGATCGTCGATCCGCTGATCAGCTTGCTCGTGTTCGGATCGATCACCAATTTAAAACCTTGATACGGCAGTTCGGCATCGTCGAACTTGGCGTCGTCGAATTTAAATCCGTACGAATAACCGGAACAGCCTCCGGTTTCGACGAACACGCGCAGCGATTTGCCCGCCAACGCCTGGTCTTGTTTATAGAACTCTTGGATCTTGGATACGGCCCGTTCTGTCAATGTAACGCTCATTTCTCTATCCCTCCGTCGGAAAATCGACTGATCTTACCTAAAAAAGAACGAGGTCACGCGGGGAAGAGTTTCAATCTTTCTTATCTTCCGCTCGTGACCTCGTCCCCGTGTGGTCGCCAAGAGACTATGCTCCGGTCAGACGACACTTTAAAGATGGGAGGAAGTGGGGGATTGTAATAGTTGGTGACCCACGCTCGGTTAGGGTAACCTCGCCCAACTTTCCTCCCAAAATTTCTGGGATCTTTTTTAAAAGATCGACGGTGAATCTAAAACCAACGTACGCCTCACCGTCGGAGAAGTCAAGTGAATTTCAGGTGACAAATATAATGCACCGATTCACCGCGAGAAATGAAGCAAACCGGGATTGTAACTTCTGTCACCCAATCCGTCGTCCCCGCGAAGGCGGGGATCCAGACACATGAAGTTGCTGCACGCATCTGTGGTGTCTGGGCCCCCGCCTTCGCGGGGGAGACGGTTTAATGGCCGAGCGACTCGAGGTATTTTTCGGCGCTGATGGCGGAGGCGCAGCCGGAGCCGGCTGCGGTGATCGCTTGGCGGAATTGGCGGTCCACCACGTCGCCGCACGCAAAAACGCCGGGGATGTTCGTCTGCGTTTTTCCGTCGACGAGGATGTATCCTTCGGCGTCGGTTTTCAAAACGCCTTTAAATAGCGACGAATTTGGAATGTGGCCGATTGCGAGGAAAAGCCCATCGATTTTGAGCTCGGATTCCTGGCCGCTCTTCGTGTCTTTGAGACGAAGTCCGGCAACCTTGCCGTTGCCGAGCACTTCTTCGATGGTCTTGTTCAGCGCCCACGCGATTTTCGGGTTCTTGCGCGCACGCTCTTCCATGATTTTCGATGCTCGGAACTCCTCGCGCCGATGAACAACGGTGACCTTGTTCGCGAATCGCGTGAGGAAATTCGCTTCTTCCATGGCCGAGTCGCCGCCGCCGATCACGGCCACTTCCTTGCCTTTATAGAACGCGCCGTCGCATGTGGCGCAACTGGTGACGCCCTTGCCCCACAACCGCTTTTCGGAATCGATGCCGAGTTTGCGCGGTCCCGCGCCGGTTGAAATGATCACGGCTTTCGCTTGGACCGTCGTGTCTTCGTAGGTAATCGTGAACGGATGTTTGGCGAGATCGACTTTCGTCACGTCTTTAAACAGGATTTCAGCGCCGAACCGCTCGGCTTGTTTGCGCATGTTTTCCATGAGGTCGGGACCCATAATGCCTTCTGGAAAACCCGGGAAATTTTCGACGTCGGTGGTGGTCATCAATTGACCGCCGGCCGCGTAACCCGCGAGCACCAACGGTTTCAAGTTTGCGCGCGCCGCGTAGATCGCGGCCGTGTATCCGGCGGGGCCTCCGCCGACGATGACGATATTTCGGTCCATAAAATCGGTTCTCCTTTAAATTCTTGGCTCCCTTTTAAACGGCCTAAACTGGAAATTGGTTCCTCCGTTGGGGGGCGGCATCCTACAAGTTTTGTGGCATAATCCGCGCTATGAAAAATCCGTCCCGCTGGTCGCGTCCCGTCGTGGGATGGGCGATGTACGACTTCGCAAATTCCGCGTTCGCCACCTCGGTACTATCGGTCATTTTCAGCGTTTACTTCGCGAGCGTATTGGTCCCTCATGAAGGCGTGCGTATCGGACCATGGATGGTTCCCGGCGAATCGCTGTGGGGATATCTGATCTCGGCGGTGATGCTTATCGTGATCATTTTGTCGCCGGTGTTGGGCGCGCTGGCCGACCGGCGCGCATTGAAACGCGCTTCGCTGGCATTTTGGGCTACGCTCGGTTCCATCTGCACAATGGGCCTCTTCTTTGCAAAACCGGGCAACCTGCCGATTTCCATTTTATTCGCATTCCTCGCGATTCTTGGCTTCGAAATGAGCCTCGTTTTCTACAACGCATTCCTCACCGACATTTCCGATGAGAGCAACGCGGGTCGCATCTCAGGACTTGGTTTTGCGCTCGGTTACATTGGCGGCGGCCTATGCTTGGCGATCAATCTGATGATGTTGAAACAGCCGTCCGTCGATAAAACCTGGCCCGTGCGCGCGGGCATGTTCTTGGTCGGCGCGTGGTGGCTGCTGTTTTCGTTGCCCACGTTCGCTTGGGTGCGCGATCAGCATCCGCCGCTGCCGGCCTCGCACCCGGTGCTGAATACGCTCCATCAGTTGAAACAAACATTTTCTGAAATTCGCCAACGACCTCAATTATTCCGTTTCTTGCTCGCGTTCGTGTTGTACGACGACGGCGTGCAAACGGTAATTCTCATGGCGTCGATCTTCGGCGCAAAGGCGCTCGGCATGACCACGGGCCAGCTCGCGTTGTGTTTCCTGATGATCCAATTCGTGGCGTTCATCGGCGCGCTGGTGTGCGGAAAGTTGGCGGACAGCTGGAGTCACAAGAAGGTAATTCTGTCGACGCTCGTCTGCTATCTGGGCGTGATCTGCTGGGCCGTGGTCATGACCGATCAACGCCAGTTCTGGATCCTCGGCGCAATCGTCGGCCTGATTTTGGGCGGCACGCAGGCGGCGTCGCGGTCGTTTTTCGCAATGATGGTACCGCCAGAAAGATCGACTGAATTTTTCGCGTTCTTTTCGATCATCGGCAAAGCGGGGTCGCTGTTCGGCCCGTTCGTGTTCGGCGTTGTGTCGCAATTCTTTGGGTTGCGCGCCGGCGTGGCGTCGCTTTTGGGGTTCTTTATCGTCGGTGGTCTGATCCTCACCGGTGTTATAGAATCACGCAGATCATGAGTTCCTCTTATTATTCCTTTGACGTTGCCGTCATCGGCGCCGGTCATGCGTCGGTTGAAGCGGCGCTGGCGCCGGCGCGCATGGGTCTTAAAACTTTGATGATCACGATGGACGCCACGAAGATCGGCCAGATGTCGTGCAATCCAGCCGTCGGCGGCATCGCTAAAGGCCAAGTGGTGCGTGAAGTGGACGCGCTCGGCGGCGAGATGGGCAAAGCGACCGATAAAGCGGGCATGCAATTTCGCATGCTGAACCGCGGCAAAGGCCCGGCCGTTTGGAGTCCACGCGCGCAGTGCGATCGTGCGCTCTACCGCGACGTGATGACGGCCACCGTGACCGCGCAACCGAACCTGACCGTCATCGAAGATGAAGCGATCGATTTTATGACCGAGGGCGGTCGCGTGTCCGGCGTGATCGGAAAATCGGGTGCGCGCTATGCGGCGCGCGCAGTGGTGGTCGGCACAGGAACATTTTTGAAAGGACTGCTGCATTGCGGGCTCGATCATGTCGATGGCGGTCGCCGGGGCGAACCACCGGCCACTCACCTATCAGACGCGTTACGCCGACTTGGGTTCGAAGTTGGGCGGCTCAAGACCGGTACGCCGATGCGGCTTGATGGTCGAACCATCGATTACTCGCAATGCGAAATTCAGCCGGGCGACGCAAACCCGCTCCCGATGTCGCATTTCACACGCGAACTGCCGCAAAAACAGATTCCGTGCTGGCTCACGCACACGAACGCCGCAACACACGACATCATCCGGAACAACCTCGACCGCTCTCCGATTTACTCGGGAAAAATTTCGACGACCGGCGTGCGTTATTGTCCGTCGATTGAAGACAAAATCGTTAAATTTCCGCACCACGGCCGCCATCATATCTTCATCGAGCCTGAGGGCTATTTCACGGACGAGGTTTACATCAACGGATTTTTCACGAGTTTACCCGGCGACGTGCAGGAGAAAATGGTTCATTCGGTGCCGGGCCTCGAACACGCGAAGTTCGTGCGCTACGGGTACGCGGTCGAATACGATTACTGCCCGCCGACGCAACTGAATCCCACGCTCGAAACAAAATTGATCCGCGGTTTGTATTTCGCGGGCCAAATCAACGGCACCACCGGCTACGAAGAAGCGGGCGCCCAAGGTTTAATCGCCGGCATCAACGCGGCGCTAGCGTTTCGTGGCGACGATCCGCTGACACTGGGCCGTGACGAGTCG
>CAYXDS010000140.1:0-7068 GCA_964463805.1 uncultured Elusimicrobia bacterium
CGCTCGCGTCGGTTATCACCTAGGCGATTAAGAATCGCTGGATCATTACGACAGCGACAATATCGTGTGGATTTCAAATGAAGATGGAACCGAACCCAGCAAAGTCAATGGAAACGTGCGGGTGTTGCGATCGATCCGGGAAGACTTGATCGAAAAACGTCCGATCGCTTATTTCCGTCTGGCGCCGCCCGGACTTTCCTGGCTGATCATGGGCCTGCTCCAGCCTTGGATGAACAAAATGGGCTATTCCGACCAAGATGTCGCTCAAGTCGGCGCGTTGGTTGAAGTCTGGTTCTTCCAAAGCGTGCTGATCGGATGGGGATCGCCGTATCTCAGGCTGAACTTGGCTCTCATTCTAAGTTTCACTTTGTTCATGCTCTCCCACGCCATTCTCGGCACCGCGAGTTATGTCGATGGAAAACTCACGCGCGCACCACCATTGAGCCGGCAACATTGGGTCAACATGATTTGGATCTTCGGGTATGCGGTTATGTTCACTCTGCCGTTCGCTTATTTGGATTTTGAAAAAGCGTTTGCATTGGTTTTGTTCTTACACACGATCGTTACGAACCGATTTTTACCATTGATCGGTTCTCCGGTGGGAATGGTATCTCCAAACGGTTTACTTGAAAATTCTCTTATTGAAGAAATGGCCGCGTCAAAAATGGTTTGGCATCCCGCTCATGGCGGAGAATTTATCATCCGAAAACTTAGAACCCGACGAGAAGGTACGGCCAAACAAATAACGGAATACCGAATTGATCCTGTCGGAGGCGAGAATGTAAGGTCCGCGATTGATCTTGAGTTGGGAATCAACGCAAGAAAAAAAACCGGACACATGGTTTTGATGACTTCGAACCTACCGCCGGGGTCACAAACGCCTTCAGACCTTCTTGCATTGATACAGCGAGACTTTTCGAGAGGCGGGTTAACGATGGTCATCGACAACGTTCTGAACCCGCGGATGTTGTCGATGGCTCGAAAACTGCCCGGACAGTTGGAAGTCGTTATCACCGCAAAAGAAAATGGAGAACCGGAATATTTCCGGCCCTGGAGAATTCTCGGCGATCAGCCGCAACGGACCATCGATGTCTTCAGCGTGTATGGTCAATTCGCCGGCCAAACACTGTTGACGAGGGACGGCGATGATTTCAAATTATCCGCGTCCGATTTCTTCCGTGACTCCCGCGATTCATTCCATCTTCAAATCGTGGGACGCGGACGGGATGCGATGATCGTCATTCGCCGCGATCAACCGAATTGGAACGACAACGCTCCCGGTGAAAGATTGGAATATTCCATTCCACTGAACGAGAAAAACGACGGATTCTCCTATCTTCAAGATATTTCATTGGTCCATCCTTATTTTGGGGAACAGTCCTATCGCTTGGTATCTGGCGCGAATACGTTCTCGCTCGTGCAAGGAATCGAATTCATTGTCGTGAAAACGGAGGAGGGTTTTCGGTTGAAAACACCAAACGAATCCGTCTTGCACGAAGCGTTGACGCTCACCGTCAACAACAAACCGTATCGCGTTTATTTTCAGAGAAATGGACAACGTCAATTTATTGCTGTTGAAAATCCGAGCGGCGGAGACACCCCGCCTGTAATCATTTCTCAGTATTTAGGCTCTCATTACCAACGGCTCGATTATCGGGTTACCACGCCCAGTCAGAGCCATAAATTCAACGGCAGCAACATTGCGCTGTTGCTGTTGTCTCAATTTTATCGACTTTCTCCGGTCGCGACCTATACGACACTGGTGATTGTTATCGTCGAAAGTTTGACGCTGCGATGGGTAACGACGTTCGGTATAAATATTTTCATGACCGTTGCCGTTGTTTTCTTCGTTTTCCATTTGGGTCTGCGGTTACGGCTGTATCTGCGGTCAGAAATTTCGGCATGGGAAGTTTTGTTCGGTTCTTTCAACGACGCGCTGGCGCTGAGTTGCTACGTCGTTCTTCCGGAAGGGAATTACTTGCCGGTTCTCACTCATTTCCTTACCGACCTTCTCTGGATTAAAAAAGATCAAAAAGGATCGATCGACGACTATTTCAAGCGAATTGATCGAATCGCCGCAAACGATCGTGTGAAGATGAGCTTCGATCAGTGGCTGAAAATTGCTGGGGACTTTAACAACAGCTGGAACCAGTATTTGCAAACAGATCGTGTCGATTCGGAAAATATCGATCAGCAATATGAAGATTTCGGAAGGATCAACAAACGTTTGCTCTTACGGTTGGACGCTCTCATTGCCGAGCATCCCGATCAGCGGGAACAATTCTTAACCGATACCATCAATTTGCACGTTCGAATGAACAAGAACGGCGGAATCATGGGTGTGATCGGCGACGTGATGGCGCTCTTGTTCAAGGACAAGAAAGTTGACGTGGATCTTGTCGCGAATGTCGCGCGCCGCTTTCGCGCTCGAACGACCTTGGACCTGACCGAACCGCGAGGGAATGAAATCAATCCGCAATTCCTGAGCAAAGAGATTCTTGATGGAAACGCTCTCGGCGCGCCATTGTTCGACGTGGAACAAGCTGCGGAATTGAAAAAAAATCATCCTGCGCTCTACAACGCCGTTTTCTTTGATGCGAACATTCGAGAGATCGTCAGCTTCGCCACATTTACACGGCTGATATTTTTTCCTTTCGTTAAATTCAAAGACGGCACGACGCCGCCCCTTGCATACGCGAACCTGAACAAACTCCGGTTTCATCTGGGTAAAAACATCTATATGACACCGGTGACCGAGTCCTTCCGGCGCATGGCCATCTACGAATTATCCGCTGACGGAAGAGCGCATCGGACCGTCGAATTGAAAGTTCCGGGACTCGTCCGCCACAAGCGACTCGGTGCGCAAGGCAACTACACTTTCTCAAGAGATCTTCGACGCGCGTATCCGAAGCAACCGTTGACCGAAACACCGGTGGCGCTTCTTGAATTTTCCGAACCGATTCAACTGTATGCGATCAATCGGCTAAAAGGCACCAGCCCCGTTCGAATCATGGTGTATTCGTATGACCGCGACGCGAACCGGTTGACGAACATCGACCTCGACGGGTTTTGTCGTTCACACGGCATCGACCCCGAATGGGGACGCCGTGAGGTTGCTCGACAAGTGATGTCGCTTCGAGTGAGCGCTCATTCGCTGAACATATTTGCAGGGCTGGACGCCGGTCTCGACAATTTTCGGCTCACGTACGGAAAAAAGACCGGGCTGCACGTGTATTTCGCCGGTGATTTTGGAAGTTATACGTATACGTCCAACGGCAATTATTTATGGACGGAAGCAACCCAAATAGCGTGGGACCTCATCCATATATTGGAATTGCCGCAATTGATTTACGACGAGTTGATGCGTGCGTATATTACGGACATTCATGGAAGTCCGAGCGGCAAACTATCTCCGTCGGCAACTTCCCCACTTGGGGTTTGGTTGTGGCGGTTCCTCGCTATAAAAAAAGAAAACGGTGAAATCGATCTTGAGAAGACCGCCGAGCGTGCGCCCAGAATCGAATCGCGGATCGTGCTCGCCGTTTATTCGATCAGCATTGTTGCCTTGTACTTTGCAGTGCGCGGTGCCTTCCAGCTTGATCAACAGGCAGAACTCTTCGCGCTGACGGTCACAATGATCGTCTTATCGTTGGCATGTTCCCTCGTTGTGAACGAATTATTCGTGCTCGGTCATCTGTTCGGAAACGTCATCGTCGCCGACAAAAATACCGGCGAGTTGTTTCAACAAAAAGGACGGCTCACATTTGTGCAGTGGCTTTCAATTCACAGCGGCTCCCTCAAATTCCATTTGATTCCATTGTTCGCGTTGAGTGTCGTCGCTCCGTTGCTCGTGCTGACGGAAACGGATCCGACGGGCGTCGGCAGCATCTTCATTTATGTGTTTGTGGCGCTCTTCGGCGCTCTTACTTACGGCGGAATGGTCGATGGGCATGCCGAATGGAATGATGAGAAAAGAAAGAAAGGCGGCGCGCTGGCGACAATCGCCACACCGCCCGTCAGATTCGAAACATCCATTGAATTGAATCACAACGGCCCCCGAGGAGAAATATCGGAAGCGGTCCGCAGCGGCGGTATTCGAGTCAACGCCTACGCAAAGGAAAATTTCGCGCACATGGATTCGATTGCGCTCGGCATTTTCCTAAGACTACTTCCCGATATCATTAATAACGCGATTGACGCGAAAGCTCCGACGATCACGATTCGTGCGTGGATGGACGACGACACGGCCCATCTGGAAATTTTGAGTCTCGGAACCGGACAAATACCACCGAAAACGCTCGAAAAAATCCGCAGTGGCAAACGGTTGACGACAAAAATTCTTGGAGCAACAGGCGGCGGTTACGGATGGTGCTTCTTCTTTAACTACGGTACCGCGTTGTCATTAGGCTGGCGATTCAATGTGGAAAATATTCCTGACGGTAACGGCGTACGCGTGTCCTTTGCGATCCCAACAAGATTTACCACCAAAGAGCACCGAGAACCTTTCACGCGATCGAGTCAGGCCGTTCAAACGAGAATCGCGCGCGCGCCGCATGCGTACCCGCCGATGCATTATGCGATGGACACACTGGACGCGTTTTTACACACGTCACGACCGAAAGAACTTCTCAACGTGGGATTGGAATCATTCCAATTGGAAGAACGAGACCGCATTCGACGGCTCATTGGAAAAATAAAAGATCGTCTGACAACCGAAGAACTCGATATTTTCGAAAACGGATTTACGAAGAGTACGCTCGAGAAAAGCAACAAGAGACGTCTTTCCGGATACGGCCCGATTATGACGTTCGCCGCTGAAGAAAACTATCCGACGGTTCTCATCACGCTTATCGACCAAGACGTGTTTCCAACGCTGACGGATGACGACCTTCTGCAAATGTTGACGATGCAAACTCATCTGATGATTGCCGATGAACGTCATCGACAAATGAATCCCGAAAGAAAAACGACGCCTTCGTTGGACGAACTGCAAAGACTTGCGACCCGTGCCACCGAAGAGACTTTGAAACGAACACCTTCTTCGCGCGCGGTCACCGCCTGGCCTTATCGAGCGTTAACCGAATCGACGGCGGACTTCGTCATTGATTGGTCCAAAATTACCGTAAGCCAGATATTAAACCGTCCCGCGCAACAAACCTGGCTGACGACAACGCCGAATGGTTTTTATTTATCAGTCACGCGCACAGAAAAAGCGACGATTGAGAGCAATGCGGCGCCGGGAAGCATTTTACGGGTCGACGCCGATGGCGGACTCACCGTTCAAGCGGCCGACGGCCCCGTCAAAATCTTCGTGACCGGAATATGGACCGATGAAATCGCCGCAGGAAAATTCTTTTGGCGGAGCGGTCGCATGTTGCGGACGTTTTCACAAGAGTCCCAGTCTGAAAAAGTTTTGAAAGGGGCGCCCTTGGATCTCCATATTGACGACATCGACGGTCCAAAATCCTATTTCAACAACAATCCGGTACGCGAATTCTTTGGCGTGATGGAGAGGGCCCGCTCCCTTCCCTATGCATTTTCATTGCTGAAAAAAATTCGCCGTTCACTTTCGGAAGAACGAAGAGAAGGACACAAAGAATTTAAAAATGGCCGCAACGTCGCCTGGGATCTTCGTGCTGGCGAACTTGCTCGGCAGATTGCATTCATCAATGAAGTACTTTTGAATTTAAGTGAAGATTCTGGCGTGGCGCTCGGTCAACTTGCCGATGCGATCTATCCGTTTTCCACCGCCTTTAAACTCGCCCGAATTTTGATGCGCAAAGTGGAGTTGACGCCCACGGAATATAACGATCCAAATTTCAACGAAGCGCGTCACCGTGTGGCAGATCTTTTCAAAGACCTGAAAATAGAACTCAAAATAACACGCGCACCGCAAGGCTTCAAAGAGCCGGACCGACTTTTATTCATGGAAACGGTCGAGAAAAATGAAATTGTAATTCACACAACGCGGAAGACCTTGCAGAGATTGGCCAGCGTGGAAGCGCCGCGACTGCGCAAACGCGCGAGGGAAATAGGGGTCGAGATTACCAACAGTGAAGCGCGCACACTGGCGTTTGCACGAATGCTCATCAAGGAAATCGGCCGCCATTACCACGTGTCGCATTACGACTCGACGGCCGTCGGTCTCGCGCCTGATGAGCACATCGAATGGCAGCAACAATATAATCCGGATAAAGACGTCGACAAATTTGCGGTCATGCCGCTATCGATCGAAGCGATGCGCGACGCATTGGCCTTTGTCGCGCCGAAAGCGCTCCAATCGCAAGGGATCCGCGAGCAACAAATGAATGCGCTTCGCAACATGATGAAAGTTGGGCCGATAATTAAAAAATACACGAAGAGCAAGGATGCGCGCGTGTTTATCTCGCACATCGGAAATACCGGCATTGAAATGAACGGATCGAATCAATTGATCACCGGACTCAGTTCGGTGGAAGCGGCGCGCAAAGAAGATCCCGCTTATTTATTGGCTAACGGCAATGTCGCGAAATGGCAATCTCGAGTCGAAACTTACAGATTGAAACATGTGAACCTGCTCGAAGCCGCCACGCTTGCGATCTTCGATCAGAAAAACAGTCTATTGGACTTTGTCGATCAAGCGTCGCAGCGCCTCTCGAAAAAGGGCGCGAATGTGAGTGCATTCATGGGAACGCGCGCCGAATTCGATGTCCGAATGAAAGCCTATTTGGCATTTCTCTCATCTCACACCATGAAAGAACAGCTGCGAAATGCGGAAAAGGTATATGGCGAAATCACCACAGGGAAACTCGCGTTGATCACTTCGGAAAAACCGATCCTCAAGAAAGAGGATTTCGATCTCAACTATTATCAATCCGAATTCGAAAGGCTCGCCGGAAAACCGGCGCGCGTCGTGATCGTGTCGGACTGGCGCGCGTGGGCGATTGAAAATGTGGTCGTCATCTATAATTTCTGCATGCTCCAGAAGATCGGCGCGAACGTTATCGCCACCGTGCTAGCGGCCAAACAAGCTTAAGGGACTGTTGCAAAAGTCGTCTCCCCCGCGTAGGCGGGGGCCCAGACACATGA
>CAYXDS010000141.1:0-7031 GCA_964463805.1 uncultured Elusimicrobia bacterium
GGGATCACCGGCTGGGTGCGCAATCGGCGCGACGGTTCGGTCGAATCGGTCGCGAAAGGCGATGAGACCGCGGTCAACGAATTCATCGCTTGGGCGCAGAAGGGGCCGGGGCTGGCACGCGTCGATAACGTCGAAGTGCTTGAGGCCACTGGCGAGAACTTCACGCAATTCGCGATAACGGACACGCTATGAAGATTCGCGGCGAACTGCATTTGGGCGATCACTCGGCCAAAGTTATTCTCGCGGCCAAACCCGAAGAGAAAGCCGATCATCTCGCGATGAAGTTGGCCGCGTTTGCGATGTTTTTGCCGTTGGGCCCCGTCGTCGAACCGTCAACCGATCACCCGGGATTGGCCGGGATCGATATTCGTCCCGACGTTTGCGCGATGAACGACGCCGGTGAAATTTCCATATGGATAGAGTGCGGCGAAGTATCGATCAACAAATTGGACAAGCTTGCGCGGCGGTTGCCGGAGACGCGCATCGTCGTGATCAAATCGGAGATGCGGCAGGCGCAACAATTGCGGCAGCGGCTCACCGATGAAGTGAAACAAGGCGCGCGCGTCGAAATTTGGACGTGGCCGGAGGGCGCGTTTAAGACGTGGTTGAACGCGATGGAAGATAAAACCGAGCTGTTCGGCGACGCGCATGAGAAATCGTTCAATTTGGTGGTGAACCACGTGCCATACGCGGTGGATTTGATCGCGGTCTAGCCGTCTTTCCCGCCTTCGCGGGGGAGACGACTTTGATATCATCGACGGAGAATTAGGATTAGGAGGTTTGTTATGAAGCGAATGTTGTTGGCGGTGGCGTTTCTTTCGGCGTTGGGCGTCGCGAACGCGGCGATGCATACGGAGACCGTTTTGTACAAAGACGGAAAAACAAATTTGAAGGGATATTTGGCGTACGACGATTCGTTTGCCGAGAAACGGCCCGGCGTGATCGTCGTGCACGAATGGATGGGGCTTGATGCGAACGCGAAGAAGCATGCCGAAGACGTGGCCGCTCTCGGCTACGTGGCCTTTGCCGCCGATATTTATGGCGAAGGGAAGACCGCCGCCAATACCGATGAAGCGGGGAAACTTTCCTCCATTTATAAGACCGATCGAAAACTCATGCGCTCGCGCATGGATGCCGCGTTGAAAACCTTGCGCGGCGTAAAAGCTGTCGATCCCAATAACGTCGCCGCGATCGGTTATTGCTTCGGCGGCACCTGCGTGCTGGAACTCGCGCGTTCCGGCGCGGACCTGAAAGGCGTGGTCACGTTCCACGGTGGGCTTTCGACGCCGACGCCCGACGATGCGAAGAATATTAAGGCCAAAGTGCTGGTGTTGCACGGCGCTGATGATTTTTATGTGAAACCTGAAGAGGTGGCCGCGTTCGAACAGGAAATGAAAAAAGGAAACGTGGATTGGCAGCTCGTCAAATACAGCGGCGCCGTTCACGGCTTCACGAATCCGAACGCCGGCGACAATGTCGCGAGCGGATACGCGTACAATGAAAAGGCTGCGTCTCGTTCGTGGGTGGCCATGATGACCTTCTTCTCGGAGATCTTCCCGAAATAATTTGTCATTGCGAGCACTGCGTCCTTTAATTCATTAATAACGTTGTAGTGCGTGGCAATCTCATTAATGTCGTTGCTCCGATAAAAAACGATTTATGAGATTGCCACGTCGCGAAAGACGTTCCTCGCAATGACACATGGAGAATATGACTACAGAAACGAAAAATATTGACTTCACCGGATTGCGCGTCGGCTCGTTTGAAAGCCGTCAACGCGAAGAAATGACGCGGCTCATCGAAAATCTGCACGGAATTCCGACCGTCGCTCCGTCGATGCGCGAAGTGCCGCTCGAGGAGCATCGAGAGGCGTTCGCTTTTTACGAGGAGTTGCGCGCAGGTCGCGTCGACATGGTTATCTTAATGACCGGCGTCGGTACGCGAACATTGATCAAAGCGTTATCGACGAAAAACCCGACCGCCGACGTGATTCATGCGCTTGAGAAAACGATTCTCGTCGCGCGCGGCCCCAAGCCGGTGAAAGTGATGACCGAGTTCGGGCTCGCGCCGACGATTCGCGTGCCCGAACCGAACACGTGGCGCGATGTCCTGAAAACGCTCGATGCGAAACGCGACATCAATGGCCTCACGGTGGCTGTGCAAGAATACGGCGAACCGAACCGCATCTTCCTCGCCGAACTGCAGGCGCGCGGAGCGAAAGTGATTCAAGTGCCCGTGTATCGCGCGCAATTGCCCGAAGATATTTGTCCGCTGCGCCAGTTGGTGCTCGACGTGGTCGGTGGTCAGATCGACGTGCTGTTGTTTACGAACGCCACGCAAATCGAGCACGCGATGGCCGTCGCACGCAAGGAAGGGAAAGCGTTGGAGTTTCGCCGCGCGTTTGCGCGCATGGCGATCGCTTCGGTCGGCCCGTCGTGTACGGATATGCTGCGCGGGTACGGATTGCCGGTCGATCTCGAACCGACGCGTCCGATGATGGGCGCGCTCGTCGCGCGCGCGGCCGAAGGCGCCGCGCTGGTTCTTCACGAAAAACGCAAACGTCCGGTTTCGATTGAGACCGCGCCGGCCGGCGTGGCGAAACCCGGCGATCCTTTGCACGAGAGTCGCTTCATGAAAGCTTGCCGGCGCGAAAAGGTGGACCGAACACCGATCTGGCTCATGCGCCAAGCAGGTCGTTACATGAAGGAATACCGCGAGCTTCGTTCGAAGGTTTCTTTTCTTGAACTCTGTAAGAATTCCGATTTGTCGGCCGAGGTGACGGTCGACGCCGCGCACCGGCTCGGCGTCGATGCGGCGATTATCTTTTCCGATTTGTTGCCGATCGTTGAGCCGATGGGATTCGAATTGTCGTACGGCAAGGATCAAGGACCGCAAATCGCGAATCCGTTTAAAACCGCCGAAGATTTGAAACGCGTTCAATCGTTTGACGTGGAAGATGCGATGGATTTTGTTTTTCAAGCGATCCGCAAAACGCGTCACGCGTTGAAACCCGATATCCCATTGATCGGTTTCGCGGGCGCGCCGTTTACGCTCGCGTCGTACATCATAGAGGGAAAAGGATCGAAAAATTTCATCGATACCAAGCGGTTGATGTATACGGAGACCGACACGTGGCACGCGTTGCTCGGAAAAATCACCGACGCGACGATCGCATATTTGAACGCGCAGATCGCGGCCGGCGCGCAAGCGGTGCAAATTTTCGACAGCTGGGTCGGCTGTTTATCGCCCGAAGATTTTCGTCTGTATGTTTTGCCGCACAGCCGCCGTTTGGCGAAAAGCATCACGCCCGGCGCGCCGGTGATTACGTTCGGCACGCAAACGACCGGCATGCTGACGTTGTTCAAAGAAGCGGGCGGCGATGTGATCGGCGTCGATTGGCGCGTCGAGCTCGACGAAGCGTGGAACGTTCTCGGCGACGTGGCGATCATGGGAAACCTCGACCCGGTCGTTCTATTCTCAAACCCCAACGAAATTCGCGACCGCGCGCGCCGCATCCTCAACCAAGCCAACGGCCGCCCCGGCCACATCTTCAACCTCGGCCACGGCATTTTGCCGGGAACGCCGATTGAGAATGTGTTCGCGTTGATCGAGTCGGTCAAGGAATGGGGACATCAATGACGAATGCGCCGGAGATCGTTCCTAAAAAGTTGATCGTAGATATTCGCGCATTGATCGCGAATGCGCGTGTTCATGTCGCTCGTGCAGCCAACACGGCGCTTACGTTGTTGTATTGGCAGATCGGTACGCGTATTCGAACGGAAATACTCGCCGAAAAACGCGCCGCTTATGGGGAAAACATTTTCCAGACACTGTCTGGAAAATTGAAGGAATATGGCGACGGTTTCGGAAAATCGAACCTGGCCAGCATGGTGAAATTCTCCGAATATTTCCCGACGCTCCAAATTGTCCAGACACTGTCTGGACAATTGAGCTGGTCACATTTTCTTGAAATTCTTCAACTCAAGGATGAGTTGAAACGGAATTTCTACACTGAAATGTGCCGGCTCGAACAGTGGAGCGTGCGGATTCTCCGCGAAAAAATCGATGGAATGTTGTACGAACGGACCGCTCTTTCGAAAAAACCTGGAAACGTCATTAAGCGCGATTTGAAGAAGTTGCAAGAGCAGGGGAAACTGACGCCCGACCTGGTTTTTCGCGATCCTTATATTTTGAACTTCCTCGGACTCAAAGGCAGCTATCTCGAGAAGGATCTTGAGAATGGGATCCTGCGGGAAATGGAAGCGTTCATTCTTGAGTTGGGCGTGGGTTTCACGTTCGTCGCGCGACAGAAAAGAATTCGCGTCGGCGGCGACGATTTTTTCATTGATCTTCTTTTTTACCACCGAAAGTTGCGCCGGCTCGTCGCCGTTGAACTTAAACTTGGCAAATTCCGTCCGGCCGATAAGGGCCAGATCGAACTTTATTTGCGCTGGCTCGATAAACATGAGCGCGAAGATGGCGAAGAGTCTCCGATCGGATTGATTTTGTGCGCGGACAAATCGGACGAGCAAATCGAGTTGCTGGAACTTGAGAAAAGTGGGATCCGTTTGGCCCAGTACTTGACGGAATTGCCACCGCGGCCGTTGCTTGAAAAAAAACTGCATCAGGCCATTCATCACGCGCGCGAACGCGTGGCGGTTGAGTACCGTGTGGAACCTGCATCGGAAAAAAAATGAGCGCGCCGCTGATTTCTTACGAGTTGCTTCATAAATACAATGTCCAGGGCCCGCGTTACACGTCCTATCCGCCCGCGCCGTCGTGGTCGGACGCGATCGGGCCCGCCGATTATGAATCGACGATTGCGGCCAGCAACGACGCCACGACGCTCGCTCCGCTCTCGCTTTATTTCCATCTACCGTTTTGCGAACAGCTCTGTTATTTCTGCGGATGCACGACCGTCATCACCGGGCGCGACCGCAGCAAAGAAGACCCGTATCTTGAAACGATCGTTAAAGAAATAAATTGGCTCGGCGCGCGCGTGGACAAGAAGCGGCCGATCGTGCAGCTGCATCTCGGGGGCGGCACGCCCACGTATTACTCTCCGGAAAAACTGGATGCGTTGTTCGAACGCATCCGCGCGAACTTCACCATCGATGCGAACGCCGAGATCGGCGTCGAAGTCGATCCACGCGTGACGACTGTCGATCATTTAAAGTCGCTGCGTAAAAACGGTTTCAACCGTTTGTCGATGGGTGTGCAGGATTTCAACGCGGACGTGCAGAAAGCGATCACTCGGCATCAACCGTTTGAAGCGACGCGCGATCTCGTGCTGGCCGCGCGCGATCTCGGTTTTCAAAGCATCAACATGGATTTGATTTACGGATTACCGCATCAAACCGAAGCGTCGTTCGACGCGACGATCGCGAAAGTTTTGTCGATCAATCCGGACCGGCTCGCGATTTATTCCTACGCGCACGTGCCCTGGATGAAGAAACACCAGGAAGTGATCGCCAAATATTTGCCCGATGAAAAACAAAAATTCTCGATCTTCCTGCTCGCACTGAAGCAATTCTCCGCGGCCGGTTTCGATTACATCGGCATGGATCATTTCGCAAAACCCAACGATGAACTTTCGCGCGCGCGCAAAGACCGCACGCTGTGGCGCAACTTCCAAGGTTACACGACGAAAGCCGGCACCGATTTATTCGGCCTCGGTATGAGCGCCATCGGCAACGTTCACGGCGCGTATTTCCAAAACCAACGCGAGCTGGTCCCCTATCAAACCGCCATCCGCTCCGGAACACCCGCCACGCTGCGCGGCTTCCGTCTATCGCCCGACGACAAAATCCGCGCACGCGTGATCCAAAACCTCCTCTGCCACGCGGTCGTCATAAAATCCGAAATCGAAAAAGAATTCTCCATCAATTTCGACACCTATTTCGCCACCGCCCTCACCAACTTAAAACCCCTCGAATCCGACGGCCTCGTCCAACTCACCGCTTCTGAAATTCGCCCAACGGATATCGGCCGCGTGTTCTTACGGAACTTGGCGATGCCGTTTGACGCGTATCTGCCAAAGGAAGGGGAAAAGAAAGTTTTTTCGAGGACGGTGTGATGGTTCAACACCAAAATAAGGAGTCGACATGAGGAATACTCTGATTGTTTCGTTGATTTTCATGATGTGTAATGTCAGTTATGCGGGAAGCGATCCTTGTGCCGGCGGTGGATCGGGCGATCAACTTGCGTGCGCCGAATCGAAATTAAAGATTGCGGAAAACGCCATGAATTTAGCTTTCCAAGAGGCATTGGTCCGAGTTGGAAAGTTGGATGAGAACGAATCGATTAAGGGTGAGATCCATGCGAACCTCAAACTGTCACAGCAAAAATGGGTTTCTTACCGAAATGTGCAGTGTGAACTCGAAGGTTCCGTCACTTTGTCCGCCGCTAACTGGCCAGCGGTCCATTCCGTGCGTTGTAAGGTTGAGCTAACCAATCAGCGTGTCGAATATCTTAAGTCCGTTATGGCAGAGAAATGAAGGAGGGAAATGGTACCGGTTCCGACGGTGCCACTTTTGATTCCTTTTAGTCATTTGCAATAATCTTAATCCCTCCGAATTGTCCTGTCTTTTAGATTAGATCAAACCCCTCCTTGATAAAAACAGCATTTATGCTGTATGCTTGGGAGGTAAACCCGCATGAGTGGCGTTATCGGTTATCGGGTTGAGTTTTATGTGTCGCTGCGCGGTGAGAGTTTTATTGATGAATTTTTGGATGGGGTTCCCGAAAAGCATCGTGGGAAAGTTCTGCAGTGGATGGATCAGCTTCAGCGATTGGGGCCGAATTTGCCTCGACCATATGCGGATGTGTTGGATGGGCCGATTCGGGAATTGCGGGTTCAATTTGGGCACCATAAATACAGGTTTCTTTATTTTTTTCATCACAAGGCCATTGTTTTTACCCATGGTTTCTTAAAGAAGACCAGCGCGGTTCCTTTAGAAGAGATTGAACGGGCGAAACGGCTGCGGATGGATTGGTTGAAGCGGAACGACTGAGGAGATTCTTATGAAAAA
>CAYXDS010000142.1:0-6927 GCA_964463805.1 uncultured Elusimicrobia bacterium
AACGGATCGCCACTTCTTCCTTGATGCGGTCGAGCTTCGTTCCGCACGCCGGACAAATCTTCGGCGTAACGATTGTGCGTTCGTCGCCGGTGCGTTTGCTCTCGATCACTTTGACGACTTTCGGAATAACTTCACCGGCCCGTTCAATGAGAACGGTATCGCCGATCTTCACGCCGAGCCGTTTCACTTCATCGTAGTTGTGCAGCGTTGCGTTCGAAATCATCACGCCGCCGCATTCGACCGGTTCGAGTTTGGCCGCCGGCGTGATGACGCCGGTGCGGCCGACCGAATGAACCACGTCGAGAAGTTTCGTGGTCGCTTGTTTGGCAGGAAACTTATACGCAAACGCGAACCGAGGCGATTTTGCCGTGTACCCGAGGATTTTTTGCTGCGCGAGATCATCGATGCGAACGACGATGCCATCGATTTCGAACGCGAGGTCGTCGCGCTTGTCCTGCATCTGCAGACAAAACTGCAGCGCAGATTCAATGGTCGAGAATGACTTCATCGGTTTCGCAACGGCGATGCCGGCCTTCTCGCACGTTGCGAGGAAATCCGTGTAATGTTTGAAATCATGACCACCGAGATCGCCGTAAGAATGGGCCGCGAATTTCAGCGGTCGCGACGCGGTGACGCGCGGGTCTTTTTGCCGCAGCGATCCGGCCGCCGCGTTGCGCGGGTTCGCGAACGGTTCTTGACCCGCGTCGGTCAATTGCTGATTCATTTTGCGGAAATCTTCGACATCCATGAATACTTCACCGCGCACTTCGAATTTTTTGCTTGGCACATGATGGAGTTGCAAAGGGATCGCTTTGATCGTGCGCGCATTCAATGTCACGTCTTCACCGGTGCTTCCATCTCCGCGTGTGGCCGCACGCGCGAGCGAACCGTTTTCATAAACGAGCGATAGAGAAAGCCCGTCGATCTTCGGGTTCAAAATGAAACTCGCCGGCTGGCCGCCGAGAATTTTCGTAACGCGTTCGAGCCACGCGCGCACTTCTTCTTCCGAATACGTATTGTCGAGCGACAACATGGGCACCGAGTGCTTCACTTGTCCGAATGTAGTCACCGCGGTGCCGGAAACGCGCTGAGTCGGAGAATCGGGAGTGACGAGTTGCGGATAAGCGCTTTCGATTTCTTTCAACCGTTGCAACAGGCGGTCGTATTCGCGGTCGGAAATTTCAGGGTTGTCTAAAACATAATAAGCGTGATCGTGGCGACGTAGTTCGTCGCGCAGCGCCGACGCTTCGGATTCAATTTTCTTTGTTGGTTCCGTTTTGCTGGCGCTCATTTTTGATTTGGTCCAGAATGCCGTTCACGAACTTGCCCGACTCTTCGGTCGAAAACGTTTTCGCGATCTCGACCGCTTCATCGATGATGACCGAGATCGGCGTTTTTATTTCATAAAGCAATTCGTAGGCGCCGAGCCGCAAGATGTTGCGGTCAAGCGCGGCCATTCGCCCCACTTCCCAGTTCTTCGCGTATTTCTGAATGATTTTATCGAGATCGTCGGCGTGCGCACGCGCGCCCTCGACCAACTGCGTGGCGAAATCGGCAATCGGCTGTTCAGGTTTTGCGCCGTGCAATACCGAGCGTAGCGCTTTATCCGAATCGATTTTTGAAATATCGGCCAAGTACATCACCTGCAGCGCGAACTCGCGTCCTTTGCGTCGAAAGCCCATCAGATCTCCTTGTCGCGAAGCAAACGAATCATTTCGATCGCTGCCTCGGCCACTTCTTTTCCGCGATTGAGCGGGCCCGGTTTCGAGCGTTCGAGGGCTTGCTCCTCCGAGTTCGGCGTGAGCACGCCGAACAATGTAGGGACACCGGTCGAAAGTCCCGCTTGGCCGACGCCGAGCGATGCCCATGTCGCCACATGCACGTCATGCGACGTTTCACCTTTAATCACGCAACCAAGACAAATCACCGCGTCGTACTTCTTCGATGACGCGAGCCGTTGCGCAGCGAACGGCAACTCGTACGCGCCGGGCACCCATACAACGTTCAAATCATTTTCGGATACGCCATCTTTAATCAACTGCTGCTCGCAGCAACGCAACAAGCTTTCGGTGATTTCCATGTTGAATTTCGAAACGGCGATCGCGATGCGAATTTTCTTTTTCATTTCAGACCCGTTAGGTGAAGAAATGTCGTCTTCCCGGCCCGATCGATGGTGTAATTGACTGGAAACAATGTAAGCCGGGATCCATTCGTTCTCGAGACAGGAGTAATGCGAAATCTAGGCTGCGTCGTTGTCGTATAACAGCTGTCTCCGAAACGACTGGATCCCGGCTTACGTTGTGTGCCCGCAATTGCAGCCGTTTGAGGGCCGGGATGACGAATTATGATGCGAATTTTCTTTTTCATTTGGAGAGCAGATGACCGAGTTTCTTTTTCTTTGTGGCGAGGTAGCGCGCATTCAACGGATTCGGGCGCACGACGAGCGGTACGCGCTTCGTGACTTTGAGGCCGTAACCGTCGAGTCCTACAATTTTGCGCGGGTTGTTCGTGATCAGCTGAATCGTCGAAAGACCCAAATCGACGAGGATTTGCGCGCCGATACCGTAATCGCGCAGATCGGCTGGAAATCCGAGTTTCAAATTCGCTTCAACCGTGTCGAGCCCTTTGTCTTGAAGAACGTACGCGTGAAGCTTGTTCATGAGTCCGATGCCGCGTCCTTCCTGATGCATATAGAGCACAACGCCGCGCCCGCGTTTGTTGATCATCTCGAGCGCTGTTTGCAACTGTTCGCCGCAATCGCAGCGCAGAGAATGCAACACGTCGCCGGTAAAACACGATGAGTGCACGCGCACGAGCACGTCCTTTTGTCCCTCCACTTGACCTTTTACGAGCGCCACATGATGTTCTTGCTGCACTTCATCTTCATACAAATGCAAATTGAACTCGCCGTACTTGGTCGGTAATTTCGTGGTAACGAGTTTCTTGATCAGTTTCTCATGATGGCGGCGATACGAAATCATATCGCGGATCGTGATGATCGCAAGGTTGTGTTTCTTCGCGATTTTCAACAGCGACGGCAGCCGCGCCATGGAACCGTCGGGACTCATGATCTCGCAGATGACGGCGGCCGGAGATAAACCCGCAAGCCGTGCGAGATCGATGCCGGCCTCGGTGTGTCCGGTGCGAACCAGCACACCGCCTTCACGCGCCCGCAACGGAAAAACATGTCCGGGTTTTGCGAGATCGTGCGCTTTCGTCTTGTGGTTGATCAAAGCGAGAATCGTTTTCGCGCGATCGGCGGCCGAAATGCCGGTGGTGGTTCCCTCTTTTACATCGACGCTGACCGTAAACGCCGCTTCACGCAATTCGGTATTCACATTCACCATCGGCGTGAGGCCGAGTTTATCGAGCCGGTCACCCATCATCGGCACACATATCAGCCCGCGTCCATGTTGCGCCATAAAATTAATCGCGGTCGGCGTTACTTTTTCGGCGGCCAGAATAAAATCGCCTTCGTTCTCGCGGTCCGGATCATCGACAACGATAATCATTTGTCCGGCACGAATGCGTCGAATCGCTTCGGGGATGGGTGTAAATTTTATCTTCATTTTCTTTTCATATAAGCGGCCACATATTTTCCAATCACGTCCGCTTCCAAATTAATTTTGTCTCCGACTTTCAATTGCTTCAAATTCGTATGTTCAAGCGTAAACGGCACGAGCGACACGAGAAACCTGTTCTTCTTAACCTCGGCCGCCGTCAGACTCACGCCATCGACGGCCACCGAACCTTTCTTGACGATGAACTTCGCAATCTCTTTCGGCGCTTCGAACCAAACTTCGCGCGAGGATTTTAAATCGGCGATTTTCACCACGCGTCCGACACCGTCCACGTGTCCTTGCACGATATGACCGCCCAGCGCATCCGACGCTTTCAACGCCGGTTCTATGTTTACCTTTTTTCCAGCAAACCAACTTTGGATTGTCGTCTTGGAGATGGTTTCCGCCGAAACTTCAAAAGCCAATTTCATGTTCGCAGCGTATTTTGGTTTGTTCACGACGGTCAGACAAACGCCGTTGATGGCCACGCTATCACCTGGTTTCGCCTTAAATGGAACAACGTCGACTTCAATGCGGTTCCGACGGTTGCCGGTGATGGTTCCGACCTGCGGTATCAATCCCGAAAACATCAGGTGACCTTCTTTGTGAACGCGTGAACAAGAATATCCTGCTCAACGCGCGTGACAGACAGGTCATGCAGCGGCAGCGCATCTTTAATTCGTTTGAAGCCTTCACCTTCCACCGGTGAAATCGCATCGCGTCCGCCGAGAATCTTTGGGGCGATGAAGAAATAAAGTTCATCAACGAGATTCTCGGACACGAATCTCCAAGCCGTTTCTCCGCCCCCTTCGACAAGCAGTTGCGCAACATTGTTCGTAGCGAGAGACGACAACAATGTCTTTAGGTTAGTTTTTCGTTGGAGGATGATTTTAAGTGGATCTCGTCCGTGCCCATGGCTGGTCAGCGTAGGTTTGTCGAGCATCGCGGTTCTGGAACCGACCAGCACCGCATCGGATTCCGCGCGAAGTTTGTGGACGAGGCGGCGCGATGTTTCGCTTGAGATCCATTTGGACTCGCCGGCCTTGCTCGCAATTTTTCCATCAAGCGTCATCGCCATTTTAAGAACCACGTAGGGACGCTTTTCGGTCATCCAAAGAATATAAGAACGGTTTAAATGACGGGCGGCTTTTTCTTCGATACCAACTTCGGTTTTGATGCGGGCCTTCCGTAGTTCGGCAATGCCGTTACCGGAAACAATCGGGTTCGGATCTTTCATCGCGATAATTACACGTTTGATGCCTGCATTGATTACGATCGGGGCGCAGGGCGGTGTTTTTCCCCAATGTGTGCACGGTTCAAGCGTGATGTAAGCGGTGGCGCCCGCCGCGAGCGGTCCCGCTTTTCGGAGAGCGATAACTTCGGCGTGCGGGCCGCCAAACTCTTCGTGGTGACCTTCTCCAACAATCTTCCCGTTCTTAACAATCACACAACCGACGCAAGGGTTCGGGCTTACCGAACTTTTACCTCGCGCCGCTAATTCGAGCGCGCGTTGCATGAACGCAGAATGAGAACGATTCATAGAAAGAACATTAACTTCTTATTTGTCGCCCTGGAACGTCTCTATCCAGGGCCCACTTTGAGGTTTAATTGGATCCTGGATAGAGACGTTCCAGGATGACGGCGTTTAAGAGAATTTGAGGCTTGGATTGCGGCGAATGACGCGCGCGCGCATTTTCGCGACGCCTTTCATGCCTTTTTTCGTGAACGTTTTCAAAGCGGCCGTGGTCAAACGGACGGTGATCCAACGATTCTCTTCGGCAATGAAAATGCGTTTCTTTTTCAAATTCGGTTCCCAACGCCGTTTCGTGTGGCGGTTCGAGTGGGATACATTCATACCGGACTGTGGGCCGACGCCGGTCAATTCGCAACGTTTGGACATAAAAAAAGACTCCTTAAAATTTAACGGTCCGGGATCGTATCAAATTTTCCGGTATTTTTGCGCGAGCACCTTCAGCGCGAACACCGGTAGTCCCATCATCCGTTTCCAACGGGTTGGTTCTTGGGCGAGTCGATAAAGCCACTCCAATCCCCACTTTTGCATGGATTTGGGAGCTCGTTTTACGTGTCCGGCCCAGACATCGAAGCTTCCCCCGACTCCCACATAGACGGCCGGCGGCAACTCGCGGCGGCGTTCATAAATCCATAAATCTTGGCGCGGCATACCGGTCGCCACGAGGACGACGGCCGAGCCCGTCGAACGAATTTCATTGATTATCATGCGCTCTTTTTCACAATCGAAGAAACCATCGAAATGACCGGCGGTGGCGAGGTTCGGTATTTGTTTTTTTAAAAACGCGGCGGCCGAGAGCGCGACACCGGGCTCGGCCCCGAAAAGAAACACGGGTTTGTTTAAACCGGCGGCCAATTTGCACAGCTCGACCGCAAGATCGATGCCCGCCATGTGAAAGGGTGGATGGCCTTCCAGTTGTCGGATCGCCCACGCGGCGCCCGAAGATTCAGGCAACACCAAGGCCGCCGATTCACAGGTTCGTTGCAGTTGAGAATCGAGTTCCGCCCGTAAAAGCAACAGCGCGTTGGCCGTAACGATTTGATGAAACTGTCCGGACCCGAGCATTTGAGCCAGAGATCCCAACAGCTGATCTTTGGCAAGAACGTCGATTCGCGTGCCGAGGACGACTGTGTTCAGGCGGTAGCGGCCGGTTCAGGCGCGGCAGTGGTCGCCGGTTCTTTCTTCTGCAAGCGAGCCGATAACACTTTCGACACACCCAATTCTTCCATCGTGACGCCGTAAAGCGTGTTTGCTTTTTCCATCGTGCGCTTGTTGTGGCTAATCAAAAGGAATTGGCTCTTCTCGCTGAAGGTTTGAATCATCTCCGCGTAACGAAGCACGTTCGCTTCGTCGAGCGGAGCGTCGACTTCGTCCAGCAACGCGACCGGCGAGGGGCGAACTTGGAAGAATGCAAACAACAAGGCGATCGCCGTCAGCGCTTTCTCACCGCCGGATAACAGAGAAATATGCAACAGTTTTTTGCCGGGCGGTTGGCAGAAAATGTCGATACCGGTGTTCAAAATATCGTTTTCATCGGTAAAGCGGATGTCCGCTTCGCCGCCTTGGAACAGTTTTCCATAGAGTCCCCGGAAATTCTCGCGAACTTTATTAAACGTTTCGCGGAAGTGTTCGCGCGTGGTCGAATTAATTTTCTGAATCACTTGTTTCAAGTCTTCGCGGGCTTTGACCAAGTCATCATGCTGCGTGGTGAGGAACGTATTCTTCTCGCTCAGCTCCGCATGCTCTTGGGGCGCGGCCAAATTGATCGGGCCCATGTTCGCTACACGTTTCTTCAATTTGTCGAGCGATTCGGCGTCGGCGGCCAGCAACTGGCGA
>CAYXDS010000143.1:0-6923 GCA_964463805.1 uncultured Elusimicrobia bacterium
CATCCCCGCGAAGGCGGGAATCCAGACTCCCCAGGTGGCTGGGCCCCCGCCTTCGCGGGGGTGACGGCAAAAGAAACGCACTGCTTATTTCGCGGGTTGAAGCGGTTTGACCACGATGACCGACTGCCCGTCCTTTACGTTCTTATTGTTGGGATCGCGAATTCGTTTGTCATTAACGACAAACATATATTTATAGGTGCCCGGTTTCATCGATACGCTGATTTCCCACTTTTTCCCATTTTTCCGCATCGATTGACGTTTCCAGCCGTTGAACTCACCGGTAACGTAAACGGAACTCGCGTTTGGTTTCGGAATTTGAAACAGAATGTTCCGCGTGACGGACTTTTTGGACTCTTCGGCATTCGCAGCGGTATCGGCGCTCGGCTCGGTTGCGGGTTTTGTTTCTGTGGGTGGAACAAGCGGTTGCGTGGGTTCGGACGGTGGCGGGACAGGAATCGGTTCACTCATCTTTACCGGGGCTGGAGCGCCGGTTTCGGTTGGCATCCAGCGCGCCATTTGCGTGTACATGTACCATCCGGCGCCGGCGGTAATGAAAAGGGACGTCAACGAAACGCTGCCCCAAACCCGTTTGCTCATATCGGCATGATCGGCGGTTTGGGCGCCGCGGGTTCGGCCGGAACCTCAACCGGAGCGGCCACGTTGGACGTTGTTCCTCCGTTACCGTTTCCGGGACTTTTCGAACCCGTTTTCATGCGAGCCACTTCTTTTTCGAGTACGATCACGTGTTCGGCAAGTTTCAAAAGCTTTTGTGTGAAATCGGCGGGATTCATCGGCACTTCTTTCAATTCATTCGTTTCGAGCTTCGTGGCGGCGTTGCGCGATAACGTTTCCAGCTCACTTTCGAGCTGCGCGATTTTCTTGTTCAGCGTTTTTATTTGCGTGAAAGCGATCTCAAGTTGGCCTTGAACTTCCCCCATTCCCGCCGGCATGACGACCGTGCGTTCAGAGGCCGGCAACGTTCTTTGTTCGACCGGTTTCGGTTCGGGAACGATCGGTACGGGCGCCGGTTCCGGTTTTTCTTCTTCGATATAGGATGGCATCGGCGGTAGTTCGACTCGCGCTGCGCGCTCGCTCACTACAGGCAGTTCTTCGTGCGGGAGAGTCATGGGTTTTTTATTTTTCTTTCCGCTGCGGATAAATTGAATCAGCGAGATGAGAAACACGAGCGGGCCGATCACGATTAACGCGCTCGCAATCAGCAACAACGGGTCCGACATGATGGTGTCAAAATTTATTTTTGCGATCATAGTTTGTCGAGAGCGGGTGATGGGAATCGAACCCACATCTAAAGCTTGGGAAGCTTTCGTCCTACCACTGAACGACACCCGCGCTTGACGTGTTAATTTATATCAAATTCAGCTTACGCGCCAATCAACATTAAACGATCGATGGCGATCGCGAAGCCGAGATTCGTCGCGCGCACGGTCGGCATCGCATCAATCAGATCTTCCAGCATCACCAGACAATAACGGCGCAGAAGCTCATCGTCGCCTTGCGCGTCCGCAAGCTCAGCAATGCGTGCGCGCGAAAGAACGATGGTTTCCCCTTCGGTAAATTCGCGAATTTTATTTTCGAACGTTCCCCGATTCAGTCGGTTATGTGCAAATAAATTCGGAATCGGATCGACCGCAGCATTCGGATATTGGTCCAGTAGCGGCGCGAAATCATCTGTTTCATCAGCGTCGATCACTAGCATGATTTTTTTATCGGAGAATTTATTCAACAACGAAGCAGCATATCCAAATTCTTTTTTGCTGACGAAAATCCTTACGGTGTCCTCGAATAAAAGGTCTTTATCCAAGTCTACGATGATTTGATCGGCGAGTTTCCTCAATTGTTCGGGCGAGGCGGTTTCAGCAGAGGTTCCTTCCGAAGTAAAAAATTCGCCGACCCGTTGATTCAACCGGTTCCCCAAAAGCGCGTTCAATTTATAAGCGGCAGCCGTTATTTGTTTGCCTTGACCGGTGTAATAGGAAAGAAAAGAGGCTCCATTTTGCTTAGTTGTAAGTCGAAATCCGTTTTCGCTTTCGGAAAAGGCGCCAGAAGATAGATTTGGTATTAAAAATTTGGAAAGGGCCAAACTAAATGTGGTTCCTGTTTTTTCCACAATATTCGGGCAAAACCATAAAGCGAGCCCCGATAAGCTTTGCAACCCGATCGAATGTTGATCGAATACATACCCAAGTCTTGGAAATGATTGAATCATTTTTGCCGAGAAGGCAATTCCTTGCGTGAATGGATTAATGAAGTGAGCCATCGCATAGACGCCTAGTGTTCCGGCCGGAACAAAACGCATAAAGAACGATTTCGGATCGTTGTAAATAACGAAGAGCTTGCTCGAATTCAATTCATCGATCGGAATAAGCACGATGCCGATGTTGCGGATCCACTCAAGGGTTTTATTGTCATTTTTCTCGCGGAGCGCTTCATATTGGCCGGCCGTTAAGTCGAGAATGAAGTCAACGCCGCCGATAGTGATGCCGGTATAAATATGCGGCGCCATATGTTGCGCAAGAGTGCCGAAAGTATTGAACGCAATGCGGTTCTCCATCAGTGCGCGATAAACGATGTGGCACGCGGAATATTCGCAGCTGATTAAAAATGAAAGCCAGTCGTTCGGCATTTCTGCCCAGACCTCGGCAAACGGATGGCTGTGCGGATCCCGCTGAAATGCCTCCAACGTTCTAAGCGCATTTCGGAACGGCTCGATATCAGCATGATTTTTTGGAAGTAAATGGCCAAAACGTTGAAGGAAGTTGTCGGCGGTAACGTTTGTGTAGCGCGCGCGTTGGCCTGTGAAAATTTGGCGAGGCGCGTTGTTGAAATAATCGTTTAAGAAACTGAGCCCCAACGCCGGGAGTTGATCGTCCCGATGGACAAGTTGGAGCCATGCAACATGAGGATGTTTCACGTTGATGGTTTTTAAAATCCTGAAGAATTCTGAGTCGTAATTTTGTTGGCCGGTAAACCGGCGTTCCAATGTTTGATATTCGGGACGCCACGCCGGAAGATTGAATAGGAATTGATGCATAAAATCCCATTCTTGGTAAAGCCAAGAGGCGTCCCCCCCGCGTTCATGTTCGGTGGTAAGGGTTTGGATGGATTCGCGAATTTCCTCTTCATATTCCGATATGATCCGATGAAATCTCTCTTTTCTTTCAATCCATTGACGCACGAATTCATTCGGAATATCTCGAACGGAAAAAATACGATGGTCTTCTTCGTAGGAGATTCCCCATCCTCTTGGTAAGCGGAGGTGTTCTTTTTCGATTTGGTCCCATCGTTCATTGAGCGGAGTGTCCTGATTTTCTATCGGCGCCCACAAATACGGTTTGATGTTTGGCGCCCGATGCGAGTTTTTCGTTCGCTTCGGCGATAAGCCATAAAGAAGATAGCCGGCCGCGAGCGCCCATTCGCTTCGTTGCGTTGAGTCCGATTCCCTCAGGCGCTGCAAATTATTCTCGAGATCTAAAAGCATGACATCAACGTCGACCAATTCTCGTGGAAGAATGAAAACTTTGACATGATGCGACATCGCAACTGAATCCGCTTTAATTACACGATCGCGGAATGGTTGCGGCAATTTTAAATAGTTCGCGTTTAATTGCTCCAGTTTGTCGATCTGGTCGTCCGGAACGACGCGCGGCGAAAGACACAAAAGGAACAAGATCGGCACGGACAAATAACCATATTTGTCGTGATACGGATCTTCTGAGGCGATCGCCGAGTTTTGAAGCTCTTTTGTCTGCCGGATGATATTTTCAAACGCATGAAGTTCGTCAGCATTTATTGAGTCGACGTTTTCAAGAAAATAAAGACTCATCGCGATCAAAATTTCAAAGATGCGCGGTGCTTTCTCATCGACATGATAAGCGCTCAAATATGCTTTTAATATTCCATTCGTGCTTGGAGGCAAACGCTGTTTGATGTCCGCAAGGAGAAGCGCACGAGTTTCTTTGTTTTCCGCAGCTCTAACGGCATCGGATAGTCGATTAAGAAGTTCATTTGTCGTTTTGTTGGTATGCGTTGATTTTTGTTCGGGCGTGATTGAGGGCGAAGGTACGCTCGACGGATCGGCTGGCTTATCACCCGCGCGCTCCAACAGGTAACTCTCGCACCGAAAACCCATCCCTTTGTTGTTCAAAAGCGCGGCGGGATTTGAGATCCAGTTCCATCGATGATGGCTATTTTCTACCGGTACGAATCCGGAATCCCCAAACAACCAACTGTTTGGTTCCCGCACCATTTGAACGGGTGGATAACGAAACGCATATTCAGCCAGGTATTTATATGCATAATCGATCATCAACTCGCTTAATAAAGCATTGAATATTTCATTGCGGGTAATAAGGTCATTGACCAACATGAATATGAGAACATTCGTATCTTGGTCATCGTCCCTCATGAACTGGTCGATTAAGATCGGCAGCAATTCATCGGTATCATCTAGTTGATCCTGTTTAAAAATATTCGAAAGAACGATCGTCATTTCTTTCAGAATGAGCGGATCCAGTAGCATTTCCTTCCACGGCCACTGAAGCAGAGAAGGACGCATGACGGCGGATAAATCGATTAAATCTTCGGCCAGTTCGTCTTCGGTTAATTCGTCTCCATGCACCACCGTATAAAGAGTGTCGGTCCAATAAATCTTTCCGTTGGTATTCAACAGCAGATTCAATATCGAAATGTGTTGATTAAAAATTTTGTCGATAAACGGCTTCATGTCATGGGCAAATGCCGCATTGCCGATCAGAGAATGACCCGGAAATTTTGCCTTGAACGCTCGGTTGACTATGTGAAGCGGCATGGCCTTTAATTGAGAAGTTAAGTTGGATGAAATCACATAGTCGGCTCGCAGTTTCTCGGTGAGGCCATCCAATAATTGGGTGGAGTTGGAGAATGCAAAGGCATTGACTCGTCGCGCCGCTTCTTCGCCGACTTTTTCCCAATCCCCGGTCGTATCGGCATTAATGAAGGCGGTCACTTGTTCGAGCATCGTCGTCACGCCGGGTCCGTTCAGTTCGGTGACGTCCAATGCATGAATTTCAACGAACGGTTGCAGATGTTGCGGCAAGAGCTCTTTCGCCCGTTCCAGGCCGGGTTCGTCGATATCGACCAAATTGATTTTCTTAAACCCCATGCGGATCAATTCCTCGAATGGGATTTCAAGCGCTTCATTGGTGCCGAGTACCGTGATCGTATTTTTGTTGGTTACTTTTGCGGCCCCCTCAAGAATATGTTTGCGATTTTCATCGAGCGCTCGTTCCCAATAGTCGCCGAACTGTGAATAACTATTTCTATAAGCTTTGCCTTGTTGTTCTCCGATCCATTTGAGAACAGATTGAGCCGCGGCCAATGTGGAGGGCGTGCTGCGGGGAACGGACACTTTGTTCCCTTGCGTGTCGATCCAATATTCTCTTTGTGATGATTTCTTCCTTAAACGATAAAGGCCATCGATCTGTTCGATTTCATTGGCGACAAACATCAAATTGCCATCCATAAATACGCGTTCGACTTTTCCATCTCGAACCGAAACAAACGAACCATTGGGGTTGAATATTTTTTCCGCGGGATCCGATTCCCAAACGGCGTCCTCGATATCGTAAGCCGAAGTGATACGGTCCTTTGTTCGAGCAATTTCGTTTAAAGCATGAATCAGCATATCGGTGGGAACCTCACCGATATATTCGATCTTTTGGTCACGATCTTTAGCGAGCCATGCCAATAAGTTTAAAAGTGAGAACCCAAGTCCTGGTACTGGTTTTGCTTTGGAAGTATTCCAACCTTGCCCGGAAATTTGTCCCGGGTGGTCGGTCAGATCGAGCCCTTCATAAAACATCAACTCCAAAACATCAAAGAAATCGCCGTTGACTCCCTCGCGGCGCACATCTTGAACCAATTCGGGATTCCGTCCGAAATGGGTCTTCACTCCACGGCCCGGTTCGATGTTGTAGACGATTCGGTCAACATTCCAGAAAATCGCTTTCTTAAATTTATTTTGTTCGTCCCATAAAAGTTGCTCGATCGCATTCCCGAACGGATCAACGGTGAGGATCAATCGCCCGTTCAGATCGAAAAAGCGGATCGAACCCATGGGCAACACTTCAAAAAGTTTCTTGTCGTTTTTGTCGCGAATCAACTGAGCGAGTTGGGTCGCTTTCGGTTTATCCAAATCATATTTGGCGAGGAGAGTATCGGCGATGGCTTGAACATCACGACCGTTGGAAACAGGTTCGCTAGGACTTCCGATCGACATGCGCAATTTACCCCAACGGTTGTTGATGAAATGGAACAGCATGGACACCAACATTGGCCCGACTGTATCCGGACGTTCGACGGATTCGATTAATTGAGGAAGATATGGGACAGTGAAGATTGCCGAAAGCGCTAGGCGTTCCACTTGGCGCCAAAAGACGAAGATCAGCCGATCATTACGAAAGCGCGATTCGAAAATATCTTTTCGCAGATGGAGAAGTGCATGAATCATTACGAACAGCAGCGCACCTTCCACGCCCATCGCGTAAATGGAAAAGTTGCGCGCGAGCTCTTCTACGTAAAGCCACAAAATATCGCGCTGGGATCCGAAGCGAACGATCTTCGCGTCGTTCACCTTGATTTGCACCTCGACAGGAAGTTGGCTTTCGGTGTCGACGCGCCCATTCGCCTCGTTTTGTATTCCGTCATGAGTCGACAAGGTCCAGCCACGTTTTTTAAACAAATCCTTTTGGATCGCTTTATCCGCGGACCTTGGACTCATCGCTTCATCGCAGAGTCCGGTGATGACGCGCGTTTCATCGTTCGGGATCGGCGCGGCTGCGAGAAAAAGCTTTTGGCCTTCGAACAGTTTCTCCAGCGGCGTTTTTTCTTGTGTGAACACACTCAGATATGCGGAGCCGATTCCT
>CAYXDS010000144.1:0-6923 GCA_964463805.1 uncultured Elusimicrobia bacterium
AAATAATGCAACACACAAACCAGTTCGAGTGTGTAATCGTAACGCATCATCTCGACTCGATCCAACGCGCTGACGATCGGCGACATCATCGTCTTGCCACAGCCGGGCAAGCCATCAGATAAAACGATCATCGGCGCAATATGTGCCGGACGCGTCAACGTAACTTTTTTCTCAGCGATGGGATCCAAAGTAAGTTCGTTCATTCAATCCACAGGAAATGCTTAACGACCGGCCCCATTCTTAATCGCCAAGTCGCAAACGGCGAGCAGCCAGACCAGGTGTGTATTCTCCACTATATTATAGGAGGAACTATCGACCCAGAAATTCAGCTTCCCGAGCTGCCGAAGGGGATTCGACGCGGAAAATCCGGTCAAAGTCGCACATTTCAACCCTTTCGAATTCGCGTATTTCGCCGCATTCAAAATATTGGCGGATTTACCGCTCGAACTGATAAGCACGATCACGTCGCCCGGATCCGCGTAAAACTCAATGGCCTTCTGAACCCAGTTCTCGTATCCGTAATCGTTGGCCAAGCAAGTGATGAGGTCCGCTTCATTAAAGTTGATCGCTCGGATGCCGGCCGTCTTTGTGAAGTCCACCGCACAATGACTGGCCATCGCTGCGCTGCCGCCGTTGCCGGCAAAAATGGTTTTCTTTCCCGCTTTGTGGGCCGCCATGATCCAATCGCACAACGTGGCCATGTCGTTGTAAAGAGACTCCTGAAAAATGGACTTTTTGTATTGATCGAAATACTGCTGCAACCATTTTGCGTCGGACATTCCTGTATCTCCTAATTATTTTTGGACGGACCGGCGTCCAAAAGTGGAACCGCGATATCGCCCGCCTCAAGATGCACGGGCGCATGAATCGGATTCTCATAAACTTTGTCGATCACGCGCATGAGTTTTAACGCGTCGTTTGAATTCCCGACTTTGACCGGAGTGTCGTTCTGGATCGCATCGAAGAATTGCTTCACTTCGTTCTTCCACGAGTTATTGATGTCGAAATAAACATGTTCTTCGTCGCTCCAGGTGGCGGCCGGAGCCGCGGTACGGTTCTTCGCGATCGTCATCGTCTCGCGGCCGTACGTGCCTGACGACGTCAGCAACCCGTTCAACACGATGTAACCCTTCTCGAGAAAAATTTCGAGCGAGAACAGATGGCGCCACTGCGTCATTGTCGAATGCAGCGAAGCGACCACGCCCTTCTTGTTGCGCAAAATCGCAAACACATTATCTTCCACTTCGAGCTTCCAATAAAGGTTCGAAACAAACGCGTGAACCTCTTCGAAATTGCCTCCGAGCATGATGAACAAATCCAGCATATGAATGCCTTGATCGATGAGGATGCCGCCGCCGGCCAAATCTTTCTTCGCGCGCCAATTCGAATAAAAACTTTGATCGACGCTTTTGCCGTAGCGTCCGCGCATCCACATCAGCCGCCCGTAAATACCGGAATCGATAATGTGCTTAATCTGCAACACGCTATCGTGGTGCCGGTGGTTGAATCCGTACATAAGTTTTTTTCCGGACGCCTTCTCGACGGCGATGATTTCTTCCATGTCGGCGCCCGTAAACGCCGGCGGTTTTTCGCAAAACACATGCTTGCCCGCCTGCAACGCTTCGATCGTGAGCGGTTTGTTTAAAAAATTCGGCGTACAAACAAACACAGCCTCAACTTCGGGGGCATTGATGAGATCGCTCGGCGAATCATAAAAACGAACGCCTTTTTGTTTCTTCGAGGCGTCCGAATCCATTATCGCAACGACCGTGGATTGTCCGTTGGCCGTAATCGCTTCGTGGCGGATCTGGCCCATCTTTCCGTAACCAATAATTCCAGTTTTAATCATGGGTCACCACGCGGTCCAACCGCCATCGACCGCGATATTTTGTCCGGTCACATAACCCGACAAATCGCTGGCCAAATAGGCGACGGCCCCCTTCAAATCTTCCTCAGTGGCCATGCGGCCCATCGGCGTACGCGCTTTGTATTTTTCATGGAACTCCGGATGTTGATCGCGCCAAACGCCGCCCGGAGAAACCGTGTTCACGCGAATCTTCGGCGCGAACAACGTGCTCAAGTAACGCATCAGTTGGATAAGCCCCCCTTTCGAAGCCGCGTAACCGGCGGGATTGTTCATCGAGGTTCCTTCATAAATTCGGAAATCGGGTCCGACCATGCCGTAGATCGATGAGAAAAGAATAATCGAACCGCCGGAGGACGCCGACAAGCTCTCCCGGCATTCCTGCGCGAGAACCAGCGCCGAGGTCAGATTCACGCGCAACGCGGCGTCCCACGCGGCGACCGTTTGTTCCGGGAAAGGACGCGACCATCCATCCAGTTTTGTTTCGCCAACGAACGCCGCGCAATGAACGAGAACGTCGAGCCCGCCGAAATCGGCGACGACTTTTTTAACGCTCGCCCGCGTTGATTTCTCATCGGAAAGATTGCATTCGAACGCCACCGCCGAATTGGCGCGCGTGCTATTTATCACGGTCGCCGCCTGCTGCGCGGCGGACATATTTTGATCGACGAGCGCCACGCGCGCTCCGAGCTCGACCAATCCTTCGGCAACTGCGCGGCCGATATGACCGGCGCCGCCCGTGATGAACGCGCGACGACCCGACAAATTCATAAGTTCACGTAACGATTTCACGCGAAAGCCACACTCCTTAACCGGTCAAAAAATTGCCGGCAACATGTTTTGATCTTTTCATCGAGCGCGTGCTTGTGAATGAACATACGCCCGGGACCGCGCAACAAAATCATTGAAACGTCGGCGCCGATATTCTTTTTGTCCTTTTGAAGAGCGGAAAAGAATCGCTCCATTGAAAACTCGACGTTCTCAAACCCTTTATAATTCGCGGCGATCATAGGAAACAGCTCGTCCGCGTCTTTTTTATCAAGGAAATTCAGCTCGACCGCGATCGTGTTTGCGAGCGCCATTCCAATCGTCACGGCAATGCCGTGGGGAACCGCGTAATCGGTCGCGCTTTCAAGCGCATGTCCAAACGTGTGACCATAATTCATGACCAGCCGCTCGTTGCGATCGAACTCATCGATCTCGATCTTTTGTTTTTTAATCTCGAGCGAACGCCGCAACGTCGCCATCAAAATCGAACGATCCGAGAGCAATCGCGGATAATCGACCGCCATGCGCCGCGCGTCCTCCCATCCGGCGATGATGTGAACCTTGATCATCTCGCCGATTCCCGAACGAATTTCGCGTTCGTCCAATGAATCGAGCGCTCCCGACGGGATTACGATATCGGTCGGCGGCGTAAAGGTGCCCACTTGGTTCTTGTAGGCCCCCACGTTGATCGACGATTTGGAGCCGATGCAGCTGTCGGCCTGCGCCAGCAACGTGGTCGGATAAAAACGCCAAGCCATGCCGCGCAACAAACACGCGGCAATGAACGCGGCGATATCTTGAACGATACCGCCGCCGACCACCACCAACGTGTGATCGCGACGCACGCCTTTCTCCAACAGATGCGTGATGTAAAACGGAATGCGCTCCAGCGACTTATTGCTTTCAAGCGCATCGATCTTCAGCACTGAGCGAGACGTCAATGCCGCGCGCAACGGTTCTTTGAAAAGCTCGGCCACTCGCGCATCGATGAGCAGATGCTCTTTGTCGGTCAAACCGTTTTCAAGTCCAGAAAAACCCTCGGTGAAACGGACCGTGTATGGGCCGCGATGAGAGTTAATCGTCAATGAATCAAACACTTGTAAATCCCCCGTCCGCCGTGACCGTCTGGCCTGTTATGTACGTATTGTCCTCACTTACGAGGAACCGGGCCGCTTTCGCAATTTCCACGGGACGCGCGAGGCGTTCCATCGGAATCTGTTTGCGAATTTTTTTGATGCCGGCGTCTTTCAAAATCATTTTCGTCATATCGGTTTCGACAAAACCGGGCGCCAAACAATTGACCAAAACGTTATCGCGAGCCACTTCAAGCGCCAACGCGCGCGTCAAACCGAACAAACCGAACTTGCTGGCCGAATACGCCGACCGCTCGGCTCGGCTCACCATACCGAATATGGATGTGATGTTCAAAATGCGGCCGAACTTGCGTTTCCGCATGCCGGGCACGACCGCCTTGCACAGTTCAAACGGCGCGAGCAAGTTCACGTTTTGAATATTTTGGAAATCGGCGGTGTCGTAGGATTCGACGCGGCCGATCTTATTAATGCCCGCGTTGTTGATGAGAATATCCCACCTCTCGGAACGCAACAAATCACCGACCCGCGCCACATCGAACGTGTTCGATAAATCGGCGGACACATATTGGCATGACGCCGGCGCTTTCCCTTTCGCTTTCGTTCCCGACACAGTCACTTTCATTCCGGAGCGCGCCAACAAATCGGCGATCGCCCATCCGATGCCGCGCGTGCCGCCGGTCACGAATGCTTTCAACATGACGCCTCCTCATAACCGAATACGCTTTCACCGAATTTCGTGAGTTGCGCCGCGTCTTTCAGCGACATCAAAGGCAAAATCTTTCGAACCGACGGATCGGCGAAGGCCGCCACTTGCTCGGCCAAACCGGGTTTTAAATCCGATGAAAAGGCGGCGACCGGAACGTCTTGCCACTCGCCCAACGATTGCGTTTTCATTTGAAGTCTCTCCAACGGGCACAACCGATAAGCGGCGCGCCGCGTATAAATTTCAACGGACCAACGACCGGCGGATCCCCAATCGGCTTGAAAGGAAAATGCGGTGTTTTCATCGGAAACGCCGGAACCGACGAACACCGAACCCGACGGATGCCACGACAGCCCGCCGCGCCGCTCGGCATTCCAGGTTCGCGGCAGTCCAATCACGCCGTGCGCGAGACTCATCACGTGTAGACTGTTTGCGACGCCCCAACGACGTTGCACATCGGGCGCATAATTTTGAAGATTTAACCGTTCTGTTAATTCGGTAAACGTATAGAAAGCGGATGTTGCGCCGCCATCAGCGCGAATACGGCTGCGCGCTTCAGCGAACGATGGATAGGCGATGCGATTGAACGCGCAGGCAAAATCAACACCGGACGTCTCGACCAATGTGGCCAGCGCTTCGATCTCACGCGACCAAAGCGAAACCGGTTTTTCGCATAAAATTCGTTTGTAACCCAACGCAATCAGATGTTTCGCGCACGGAATCAATTCCATCACCGGCGTAGCGATAATCGCAATTTCATTGGCGTTCGGGCGCCGATTCAAAGATAAATATCCATTCGCCGTGTATTTTTCAAACGACGAGGCATTTTGAGTCGAACGCGCGCACACATGAATATTGTCGGCCCCGAGCGCCGATAACGCATTGACATAGGCTTTCCCCATCGGTCCGGCACCGACGACCAAGATCGGCGTGCCGGCAAGTCGCACGTTCTTTAACGCATCGATCAATTGGCGCGAATCGCCGACGTTCGGCAAAATTTTCTTTCGGACCACGTCGAGAAGTGGAAATTTTCCATCGACGAGAATGGTCGGGCATCCCGCCGCTTGACCGGCCGCCAAATCTTTCGGGTCATCGCCGACGAAAACAGATTGCGTCAAATCCACGTTAAAATCCTTGGCCGCTTGCAGCAGCATGCCCGGTCGCGGCTTACGGCAATCGCACGCGTCGTCATAGCCGTGCGTGCACATGTAGATTGCGTCCAATCCGCCGCCGGCGCGCTCCAAATCTTTCTTCATGTTATCGTGGATGCGCGTCAATTCTTTCGGATCGACCTCACCGCGCGCGACGCCCGCCTGATTCGTGACGAGAATCGTGCGATAGCCGGCCTGCTTCAGCAGACTCACCGCTTCAACGGCGCCCGGCATCCATTCGAATTCCTCCCACGTACGAACATAGCGCGCGAGATGAGATTTTCGATTGAGAACGCCGTCGCGATCAAGAAAAACTGTTTTCGCCATTAGTTGAATGCGGACCGGCCGCCGAGAATCGGCTGCTTCGGCTGTTCAGCGTCGCTGGATTTCGTCATCGTTGCGCGAATCACGGGCTGGATCAATTCGCCGTCGGTCCATTCCGTCACTTTTCCGTCCGCGACCGCTTGCTTGACCACGGCCATGGCGCGTTTGAAAACGGTCAACGTTTCTGCAATGTCGTAATCGCTGTGCGCGAGCGATACGAACGGCGCCGAGCGCGTTAGCACGCCGCGTCGCACCACTTCCTGTTGAAACAACGTGAGCAACTGCTCGGCCGACACACCGTCGACCGGCTCAAAAATATATTCAGGCCAAAAATCGAGGCCGATGCCTTTCACAAAGCCGACGCCGAAGTCGCTAACGATCGCGTTGAATCCATCACGAATCGTTTTCCCCATCACCGCGATGCGATCGATGCCGTTTTCTTTCTCAAGAATATCGATCGTCTTCAACGCGGCCGCGATCGACGGCAACTCGCCGCCGAACGTGAACGAGAAGAACACTTCTTCAAGCTGACGCATGATCTCACCGCGGCCGCACAACACCGACACCGGATATCCGTTCGCGATCGCCTTGCCGAACGTCGACAAGTCCGGCGTCACGCCAAAATGTTTCTGCGCGCCGCCCATATTGAGACGAAAGCCGGTGATCGTTTCATCGAAAATCAACAACGCGCCGTTCTTACGGCAAAGATCCTGCACGCGTTTCAAGAAATCGTTTTCAGGAGCGAAAAAGTTAACCGGCTCCATGATCACGCCGGCAACGTTTCCTTTGTACTCATTGAAAATTTTCTCGAGCGTTTCGATTTTGTTGTACACGAACGGTTGCGTGAGCTTGCGTACCGCTTGCGGCACGCCGCGATGGCGCGACGTGGAACCGATAAACCAGTCTTGCCAACCGTGATAACCGCACGCGGCAATCACTTCGCGATTGGTGAACGCGCGAGCAAGACGCACGGCGCCGGCCGTGGCATCGGAGCCGTTCTTTCCAAAACGAACCATCTC
>CAYXDS010000145.1:0-6914 GCA_964463805.1 uncultured Elusimicrobia bacterium
CAAATTTTCAACAAAAAAATGCCGAATGCGTTGAACGTTGCTGAACCTAATCTGATCGACTCACGAGGCATTTTTATGAGTGGACATGAAGCTAGACTTTAAAAAATTAAAGATGCCCAGCTTGTCTTTTTTACGTTCGAAAGACATGTTGGGTATCGATCTTGGGTCCACTTCATTAAAAATCGTCCAAATTTCCAACGGCAAGCTCGTTCGATGGGCTTATAAAGAATTGGACATGAAAGATGCAGGACCGGAAACGCAAGCGGGCGATCGAATGACGGCTTTGACCGGTTTGCTTTCCGCTTTTATGCTTGAGGAAAAAGGAGCGCCCAAGGTCGGCGCCATTTCCGTCAGCGGCAACTCCGTGATCGTCCGTTATGTGAAACTTCCCAAACTTTCCCGCGCAGAACTTGAAAAAACAATCCAGTTTGAAGCTGAACCCTACATTCCGTTTGCGATTCCAGAAGTCAATATGGGGTTTCACATCCTCGGCGACGTCATTGAAGACGGACAACCGAAGATGGAAACGGTCTTGGTCGCAGCGAAAAAAGAACTGATTGAGCAACGATTGGGCGTTCTGAACTCGGCCGGCTTTCGGCCGGCGATTGTCGACGTCGATGCGTTCGCATTGGAAAGCGCCTATGCTCTTGCTAGCGGCGGTTTGCAACAACAAGAAACCGCACTGTTGATTAATATCGGAGCGAACGTAACGACGATGATTATTCTTGAAAATGGGCTATCTCGCGTCGTTCGTGACGTTTTCATCGCCGGCAATACAATCAACAAGTCCCTCCAACGAATTTTTGACTGCTCGTTTGAAGAAGCTGAAAAGCTGAAACGAAAAGGGCAAATTTTAGTGACGCCAGATGAAAAAGAGGCCACATTAGCACAAGACGATCAAGACTCTCTGCAAATTTCCAATACGATCGTTACTGTTATGAAGGATCTCGTTTCTGAAATTCAACGATCGCTCGACTTCTTTCTCTCCCAGAACCCCGAACGTCAAGTGAACAGAATCATGCTCTGCGGCGGTGCCTGCGGAATCAACGGACTGGACAGATATTTTTCCCAAGAATTGCACGTCACCGTTGAAATGTTTGATCCGTTCGCGGGATTGGCCAGTGGTAATCTGCCGGATCCGCAGTTGCGACCTGCTTTTGCCGTTGCCGTGGGGCTCGCTAGCCGAAAGGAGCGCGACATTTGATTCGGATTAATCTTCTTCCACCTGAGTACGCGGCCGCGCAATCGAAAAAAGAACAACAAATCATTTTTGGCGGCGCCGGCGCTCTTGTCGTCGCATTTCTTATGATATTTTGGATGATTGAGTCTCGGAAAGCCGCTCGATTGGAACGACAGATCAATGATGCCGAAGCCGAGCTACGGAAATTTCAAGCGATCATTTCTCAGATAGAAAGCATTGAAGCCAACAAAAAACAACTAACGGCAAAACGCGATGTCATTCGAAACTTAAATCGCAGCCGGCTCATTTATCCGGTCTTTTTTGAAGACATTCTTCCGATCATTCCGTCCGATGTATGGGTTACGAATGTGATCATCAATGAGCAAGGACAAGGCATGAAAGTCACTATGACCTCGAATGCTCTTTCAAACTTCGCGTTGGCGACATGGCTGACGAACCTCCAACAGTCAACGCATTTTTCATCCGTCGACCTGAGTCCGATTTCTTACAATAACAACCCTGAAACCGGCGCTCAAACTTTAGCTTTCACGATAACCTGCACGTATCAACATCAAGGGCCCTTTCCCTTGCAGGAGTTCAACTAACATGGGCAAATTAACCAAACAACAACAGCAAATTGTGGTTTTCGTCGCGATGTTCGTCATTGGCGGCGGATATTTCTACTGGTCCTACATGTTGAAACCGACCTTGGAAAATATTCACCAACGCGAACAAAAGTACCAGGAATTACTCGCAAAAATCGATACGGCCGAACGCCAAGCCAGACGGTTGCCCGCACTTCAAAATGAATTGGCGTTGTTGCAGCAAGATCTTACCGCACTGGAAAAACAGCTGCCGAAAGATAAAGACATCCCAAATATTTTGAGGATCCTTACGCGTGAAGCGATACAAGAAAGCATGCAGTTCGTGCGTTTATCGCCACGACCGGCGACGCGTCAACAGTATTTTGAAATCATTCCGTTCGATATTCAGTTTACCGGTACGCTGCATTCGCTTGCTCGATTTCTTACATCTCTCGGTCAACAGGACCGAATTTTCCAAGCTCAAAACATATCGTTGACTCCGGCGGGTTCTCAATCTGATCCGCAAGGACTGGTTCCTTTGACAATAAATCTAACGATTCAAACGTATGCATATGCCGGTTAACCCAAATAGCTCATTGTTGGGGAAATTGTTCGGGACATTTGCGGCCCTCATCCTCATTTGTTTTTCTTCCTGTCGTAAGAAAAACACCGAAGATCAACAGCAGGCGCAAACTGCGGCACCGGTAGCCAAGGCGCAGCCGCAAGCCTCGCAAGCCCCTAAAGAAAAGCCCGTTTATGTGTATTCAGGCGATCGTTTCAGAGATCCTTTTATTCCGGCCGGACAATCGACGAATTATCAGCCCAATGCAGTTTTTGATCCGCAACGGGCGACCGTTAGAGGCATCATTTTCGGCCATGGATACAAAACAGCAGTGTTGACCGTCGGCGGTAGCGGTAGTTATTTTGTTAAAGCCGGAAAGATTTTCGACATTATGGGGAAGACCATCGAAGGATATAGCGCCAAGATTTTCGTTGATAAAGTCGTTATTCTAGGTGAATCTGACAATACCTTTGAACTTAAAATTAAGCCAGCCGAAGAGGAGGCAAAAGCGCCATGAAATTTTTAATGCGACCTTTTCTCACAGGGGTTTTCCTAACCCAAATACTAATGTCTCCGCTACAGGGAGATCCGTCAGCAGATATCCCGATGCTGACCTCCATCAGCGTCGATGGGGACAAAGTGTCCCTTGGCATGTCTCAATTGATGCCATATGACGTTTTTACTTTAACGTCGCCCCAGCGGCTCGTTATCGAAATCCCCGGTACGGCTTATAAGGCGGGGTTCAGCAAGAAAAGCGTCGAAGGATCTTTGGTTCGGCGCGTGCGTGGCTATCAATTTAAAGAAAACCCGCTTATTTCGCGTGTGGTAGTTGATTTGACCGATGCTGTCGACTATAAAACAACCACCGACGGCAATAAAGTCGTCATCAGCTTGACGAAAAACTTGGCGGCTTCTACAGGCGACGAAATCGAAAAGAAGCCAGCAACCTCTCATGCGGGTGCCTTGGAGAAATCACGAAAAAAAGACTTATTGGCCAGCCTACCGAAAGAAGAAGTTACATTGGATTTCGAAGGAGCCGACATTCGCGACGTGATTCGTCTTATGGCGGAAACCAGCAATATCAACATCATTTTCGGTCCCGAAGTGTCCGGAACCATTGCGGTCCACTTAAGACGCGTTCCGTTTGATGAAGCGTTCAGCACGATCATGAATCTTAAAGGACTGGTACCGACGCAATTGGGCTCAAATATTATTCGAGTGACGACGCCGGATATTCTCGCGAAAGAACGTCAGAAGGCCGTTGTATTTACCAAAACAATCGCGATCAATTACTTAAAGGCCGATGATGTGCAAAAACACATTCAAGGGGTCATGACGTCTGCAGGACGAAAAGGAACCATCAGCGTATCAAGCGAAAACAACAGTCTTGTTTTGACCGATTCAGAAGAGGGAATTCAACAGGCAGAACGCTTGATCTCTCAACTCGATAAAAAACCAAAACAAGTGATGATCGAAGCGCGAATCGTTGAAATAAACTTGAACAATGGTTTCGACATGGGCGTCCAGTGGGAGGGTTGGAACGCGAAAACCGAGAGAAACACCGACGGGTCCATTAAGAAGTTAACGGAAGTCGGGTTGTACGGCACCGGCGCACCCGTAACTCACGACAATTCAGAAGGGGCATTCACTGGATTGGCCGCGGACGTAATCGGTGCCCAAGGTCCGCCTCGAGGCACCGGCGTCGAACTGCCGGGACCGACATCAGCCGCCATAAGTTTCGGCATACTGAAGAACGATACGATTCTTTCCGTTGCACTGCAGGCACTTATCACCCAATCGAAGGCGAAAATTCTTTCGGCTCCGAAAGTGGTCACAATTAACGGTGAGGCTGCCAAAATTCAAGCGGTGCAAGATATTCGGTTCCGCACCTCGACTGTTTCAAACGGTGTCGTGACCAGCGATTTTAAAACAGTCAGCGCTGGTATTATTTTGACGGTGACGCCGACGATCAATGCCGAAGACAGGATCACGTTAAAAATAAATCCAGAGTCGAGCTTTCCTACCCAAGAAAGCACCGAAGCCGGTCCGATTATTCGAACACGTACTGCGCAAACGACCGTCGTTATCCGCGATGGAGATACCCTTGTCATCGGTGGAATGATCGATGATCAGGACACCAAAGGCGTTTCGAAAGTACCATTGCTCGGAGATATTCCAATCATCGGCGCATTCTTCCGCTCCGTTACGACGAAGAAGACGCGCAACGAGCTTCTCGTTTTCGTAACCCCGCGTATTGTCAGAGACTAATTCGAAGTTTTCGATCAATAGCGCCAGCGCGATTCTCTCGCTCCTCTGTTATGTTTTGGGAGGAGCCAAAAATCCGCTGGCGTTTTGTTTATTGTTTATTGCCACTGTCTGTTCGTTTTATTGGCAAACCATGACGAGAGGCGAGGCCGTACCTTCTCGAGTTTATTTGCCGTTTGTCTTTTTCCTTGTTTGGTCTTATCTTTCGCTGCGCCCACCGTTTGATAGAGGCCTGTTCGACATTTCCAAACTCATCTTTTATTTTTTATTCGCCTTCATAGTGGCTTCCGACCAGCAGAATCAAAAACGACTTGGATTTCCCATGAGTGTGGTCGCATGCGCCTGTATTGAAACCCTGCTTTTATTATTTCGGTATCGTTCGGGGCCGATCGGATGGCTCGTGGGTAATTCGAATTATTCAGGCATGCTCGTTGCTACCGGAGCTTGCTTCATATTAAAAGAGGCAAATTCCAAATTTGCGGTAGTTCCAAAAACAGTCTCTATATTTCTAACCTTCTTTTTAATTCTTGGTTTACTTTTGTCTCAATCGAGAAGTGCCATGATCGGATTTTTAATCGGATCCACTTGGATTGTTCCCGCAAATAGAAAGATCATGTTTTGGTCGATCGTGGCCATGGCGATGGCCCTATTGATTTACGTCAACGTCGATATTTTAAAAGTGGCTTCTGGTTCTTATGCCACCTTGTTCGGGCGGCTCACTGTTTGGAAAGTGGGTTTGCGCGCTTTTCAAGAGAAGTGGCTACTCGGATACGGGACATGTAACTTTGAAATCGCCTATACGCGTTTTCAAGAACCGGTCGGCCCAATCCTTTTTTATTCTTTAACGACTCTTTTTGCACATAATGATTACCTGCAGATCGCCGTGGAAAAAGGAATCATCGGTGTTTTGTTGGCGATCGGGGCGGCAGTTCGGTTCGTTAAAAATGAAGACGCCGGAACGGAAAAAAACGCAGAGAAGGCCGTGTTGACCTTGTTTGCTGTTTCTTCTCTGTTTAATTTCAACTTCTATCTTCCGATGACTGGCATGCTTGCCGCCGGTGCGTTGGGGGCATGCGTGGCGCGCGCCCATGCCGTTCCGCAAACGTCCGTTTTGAGGAAGACCGCGATGTGGTTGGCGTTTCTTTTATGCGCACACTCCATTTTTCTTATTTTGTTTGCGACTTCTCAAATCGCCGAATCCAAGAAAAGATTTGATGTGGCGTGTGCGCTTGCTCCTTTTCGTTCTGATCTTTGGTATCAACGCAGTTTGAGTGTTTTTTTCGCCGATAGTGATTCGGCGATGAGTTTCATCAAACTTTCATTGCGTTTGAATCCCAACGACCCGTTCATTTGGTCTCGCTACGCGCTTTTTTCCGCTCAAACCAATCCAAGCGAACAGTCCACCATCTCCACCGCTTTTAGCGAATCGCTCGCATTGGCTCCGCGCCATGCGCCGTTTTGGCTTGATCGCGGTTTTTATTTTTTGTCGATCGGGCGAAACGCCGATGCGCGCGAAGATTTTCGAACCGCCATGAGACTCGAACCGTACGCCGCCGTTCCCTATTATGGGTTGGCCGCCGTATGTGCGAAAGAAGATAAAAAAGACCAAACTTCGCTTTTATTGCGTGAAGCGCTTCGGTTGAAAGAAAAATACGCGACCGACGCGTCATCTTCCGCTTATGGGGAATATTTGTACGGCATCGATACGGCAAAAATTCAAGCGATATTAAGTCACTCCGAAAATAAGCCTGTGTTATAATCCGGCCCGGTCCAATGAACGCTCTTATCTCTTTAGTCATTCCTATTTTTAACGAAGAAGGAAATCTCGTTCCGCTCTTTGACGGCATCCAAAAGAGTTGCTCATCACTTGATTACGAAGTTCTCGCCGTGGACGACGGTTCGAAAGACCGCACGTTAAGCGAGCTGAAGTCGATCGCCGCGTCCGACAACCGTGTGAAAATTATCTCGTTAAAAACCAACTTCGGACAAACGGCCGCATTGGCCGCGGGCATCGACCACTCAAAAGGCGGCGTCATCGTTCCGCTGGATGCGGACGGGCAAAATGATCCTTCCGACATTCCGAAACTTCTTCAGAAACTCAATGAAGGATATGATGTTGTTTCCGGCTGGCGAAAGGACCGGCAAGATTTTTTTGTTTCACGTCGATTGCCGTCTATGTTCGCGAATAAATTAATTTCTTATGTGACGGGCGTTCATTTGCACGACTATGGCTGCACATTAAAAGCCTATCGGCGATCGACCATCGCAGACGTTCAGCTCTATGGCGAGATGCATCGATTTCTACCGGCATGGTGCGTCTGGC
>CAYXDS010000146.1:0-6902 GCA_964463805.1 uncultured Elusimicrobia bacterium
TCTCGCGTACACGGTCGTCGATATCAAACCCTACGTATGGATGACCAAACCGGACGGCACGCGTTATTTTAAAACGGATACTTATTTAAAAGGGTCGAAGTTCGAGCTCGATTGCCACGACTCGCTGACCGACGAACGCATCTTCGCGATTTCAACCTCGTATATTGGCGATGATTATCGAGCCTCCGAAAATCCGGAGCTCCTCGCGAATATTCGATTGGCGTTCGAAGATTGGGCGAAATTCTTAACGACGTTGTTACTTGAAGCGAAACAAAAACGCAAACAAGACGCGGCGGCCGACGCGAAAGTGTTTCGTCCGGCAAAAGCGGCATACGTTCCCGATACCGAAGATCCGGCCATTCTTATTTATCGGCATCCACGAATGCGCGTTCTCGATTACAAGAAATACTTCATCGCGATTCCGGTCATCGAAAGCAAAAACCAGGCGAACAAAGAGTCGCGCAAAGAACTCGAGCTGCAACTGCGCGAGAAAGCCGCGAAAATGTTCAAGGAGCAAGTGCCGATTGTGAATGCTCCGGGCCCCGGCGTGCTCACCGTGCGCACGAAAATTCATCAAAATGTGAACGGGCTTAAATTTACGCTGGAGTGCCTCGATCCGAACCAAGCGGACTTGGTTTTCGGCATGGTCAAACAATTTCCACCGATGGATCTGATGGAAGCATACGACAAATGGAATATTTTGCTCGACGGCCGAATCGACGACGCGAAAAAAATGGCGCGATGAAAAAGTTTTTCGCGCTCACGTTGTTGGTCGCAACCGCTGCGTCGGCCATGGATCGCGGACTTATGACAGCCGTTGAAATCGCCGAGAAAGCGCGGTACAAGGATAAGTTGATCGCGAAAGGAACCGTTTCGAAAGCGATCACGCTCGACGTGTTTATGATCAATGACGGCACCGGCAATCTCGTGATCGACATGACCGGCCGCCGCCAAAAATTAAAAGTCGGCGATCATGTGACCGTGTATGGAAAATATCGCGGAATTTCGCGCACGCACGACAACACCGGCGAATTGCAAGTGACCGAATTTTTGCAGTCGGATACCGATAAAAAGATGCTCGAGCAACACCCGGCCGAGTCCGACGCCGTCGAAAGTACTCAGCCAAAACGAAACGTTCAATCGCGACTTGAAGAACTGGAAAAGCTTCGTTCGACCAATCTGATCACGCCCGACGAATACCAAGAACAAAGGAAAAGGATCCTTAACGATCTTTGATTCAAAAATGTAGAATGCCCGTCCATCCAACGAGCAACGGAGCCCGGCGGAATTCGATTTTTGGAGATTTATGGAAGCACAAAAGACGGCCGCGGGCCCATCCCTGAACGGCAACAATCATCTCGACGAAGACAGTCTCGTCCGCTACATCAACCTGAAGCTCGCCGCTTTGGGGCAACCGATTTTCGGCGCGAACGGCGTTCCGGCGTTCGTCGACTTCGCGACGCCGTTTTTGCGCAACCATCAAGAAAAAAACCGGCTGCTGTTGAATTATGCGCCTCCGGTCGACCGCCGCATTCAAGATTTTCTCAATGAGTATCTGAAAGAGCTGAACCTACCGCCGATCAAACTTCCGAGCGCGTTTATTTTGGATCGACCCGGACTTGCGCGCACGTTGTCGCTGCCGCCGGACAAAGATATTTTCCAATCGGACATCGTCGAGTCGTATCGCGTTCGACAAGGCGTGCTTCACAACCCGAAAAGTGATCGTCGCACCACGCAGGGCGTTTTCCACGTCGCCGAAGGTGGATTCCCGATTCCTGACGATAAATTGGCGGTACCGAAAGTCGTGTTCGCGAATTTGCTCGCGCACGCTCTGAAGCCGCCGCGCGAACTGATGCAGCTTCCATTCACCACGAGCCAGGACAAAAAAGCGGAATTATTCGTGTCTTTGCTGATGCGTCCGATCGTGTGCCCGGCAATGGGCCCTGACACGCGGCAAAAAACGATGGAGACGCGGTTCTTCGCGCCGGGCAATCTTGTCGGCAATCTCGATTTCGTGGAAATGATTTTCGGAAATGCCGGTGATCCGTTTCTTCCGGAAAATGACGCGGCGCTCGACGTCGACGGCTGGACCGGCCACACCGGTTGCGTGATCCTCGCGCCGCACCTGATTAAATTCACAAAGAAGGAACTCGGACTCCCCTCTTTCGATAAAGCCACCGAGCGTCAGAAACGCGACGGCATGTGCTGGAAAAAAGAAGACGAGCTTTACAACAACGGCGGCGCTTTCAAAATCACTTGCCGCGACGCGCACGGCGTGATGGTCACGATCATCGCCGACAACTATTTCGGTTATTGCAAAAAGGAAGTGAAAACGCAGATCAGTTTCTCGGCGAATTTGTTCGGACTGTGCGAAGAAGAGCACTCCGGCGGAGCGATTGCGTTTCCGAGCTACATTCTCGGCCGCGACTTCTACGCGGATCCGAATTTCACGCAAAACAAACGCACGTTTCAAGAAGCGACCGCGCTGCTGAAAGAACGCGTGGATGTGAAAGCGGACGGCGTGGCCGTCGATAAAACCCATCCGAGCATCGTCTATGTGCCTGAAGATACGCGATTCAATCTGCGCCAACGCATTTACACGTGGAACGCAAACGGCGCGACAAAAAAACGGAAATTGTTGGCCGGCGAAGTTTACGTTTTGCCATCGGGGTACAAAGTTCAAATGGAACGCCAGATCGGCGGCCATTACTGGCGGCTCGTCGGCACCGTCGCCGAGGGCACTCTGTGCCACAAACCGTGCACGGTGTCGGGCGGTGGGAAATCGGAAATTTCAAAATCGATTTCGTACGCCATGCTGCAAGGCCCCGTGTTCGTGCGCGACTTCGAAAAAGATTTCGACGAAGTCGAACAAATTCTCGCGAAAGATTTTTCTCATCGGTTCAAAGTTCCGCCCCCGCACTATCGTCACCGGCCCATCCTAAGCCCCGAGCGTTCGCTGGGGTCGGTCGTGAAATTGTTTACGCCGTCGGCGGACTATACCGACGAATACAACGCGTGGCTCGTTTCGGTTCCGCAGACGATCCGCCAACTTATTTTCACGGTGAAACGGTATTACAAACCCGAATGGGAAAACAATTGGCGCCAACATTTCAGCGTGGACCGCATCAATGGCTTCCCTGGACACGAACTCAAGTACGACGACCAAAAACTGATCGCGAATTATTTGCGCATCGGGCATGAAAAAGATGGCGCGTGGCGCATCTTCAAAGTGCGTCCCGATTTCAATCCGGCCGCGAAAGTTCAAGTTGAGGACGACATCACCGCGTCGGTTGTCGTGCCGCGCGCGGCGCTGACTGATTTGTATCCGTCCGAAGACAACCACAGCGTGAAACTCGTCACGAATTGTGAATCTCATTTGTTCCAACGGCCCGACGACGCGAAAATCCGCGGCTATGACAAAAAAGCCGAAACCGATCTTGCCGAGCCGAATACGTTCCTATCGAACTGGCAACCTCTCACGCGCGCCGACGTGGTCGACATGGTCGAAAACATTTTGGATTTCGATGAATACAGCCAACCGATGCGCAAACTTATGCTCGATTTTCTTCAAGACAACAAACCGAAATATCTCGTGTGTTCATCGAACGCGCGGCTTGTCGACGGAAAACGTTCGAAGAATCCGCGTTATCTCGAGAAACGTCCGGATCGCGTGAACGCGCGGGACACGTATCTGGCTGAAATCGGCGTGCGGTTATCGCGCGGCATTCCGAATGACCGGCCCGTTTATTTCCCGGTGAACTCGGTTTTGGCCGGCCGTCGGAACAATCCGCCGGATTTGAAAGCGGGCATTCCGCCGCTCGCCGTTTATAACCCGATCCATTATCAGGAGTTGCCGGAATTGTTCATGGATTTCATCTCGAGCTTGACCGGCAAATCTCCGTCGACGACCGGCTTCGGTTCCGAAGGCGCGCTGACGAAAGGGCCGTTTAACGCGTTGTGGCCCGTCGTTGATTTAAACAATGCGCTCGTGTCCTATATTCTCACCGGGTACGCGGGGTTCACGACAGCCGCCGGCCATGTGGGGCCGCACCTGCAAGTGGACCACGACATCAGCATGTTGATTCCGGAAGTGTGGTCGCGCATGAAAGTGTCCGAACGCGAACCGGATTTCTTGATCAAAGGCGGATTTCTCGAAAAAGTCGAGGACTTCGAACACAAAGGGAAAAAAGTTTTGGCGAGTCGGCTCGGCTACCGGATCACGACGCGATTTGTCGACATTTTCCTCGGCCGAATTTTCGAAACGCCGAACGCGGTATTCTCGGAAGAGATGCTGCGCCCCGAGAAACAAAACCTCGATATGTTCGCCGACGGCGTGAATGAAATCGTCGCCACGCAAAAGCGCGTGGCTGAAAGCTATTTCAACGATGGCAGCGTCGATGCGGCTTGCGCGCCATTAAAAGCACTTCTTCACATCATGGCGAAAGGAAACTTCGAAGGAAAAGATTTGAATCATCCGGACGTACGCCGATTGTTCCGACAAGACGAAATGTTGAAGAGCGATTGGTATCGCGAGAGACTGGAGACCAAACAGGACCGCGACATTTCATTGTGGACGAAACAGATCGCTTACCTCGAGGATTTTAAAACGCATCCGGGAAATTCGGAGACGGTGGCGTCGCTGAACATCGATGCACGGCTCGCGCTCGCCAAGAAGAAACTCGCGGAGACAAAAGAAGCTGCGTACATGAAGAAGCTGGCCGGCACGCTGGGAGCGGATCCATTTCATAAGCAGTAGTTGCTGCTCGTAGGGATTGCTCCGGTTCGCCCCCACTCCTGGCCTCTCCCCTGACGGGGAGAGAGACTCCTTTCGGTTGCCGCAGCCACCGGAAAAACTCGGCAGACAGACGCGGAAAAAAATTTCTGTTCCCCTCCCCGTCAGGGTAGGGGGCAGGGGTGGGGCCACACGGAGCGATCACTTTCAATTTCCGCTATCATCGAAACCGAAGCCCCTCCCAACAATCATTCAACAGCTCCCCTCCAAGGAGCCGACATGATCAAATTCACGCATCAAGACTTACGCCGAAATCCCACGCTCGCCGAAACGATCTTATGGGAATACTTGCGCGCGCGAAAAATGGCGGGGCTGAAGTTTCGGCGGCAACATCCGATGGGGCCGTTTATTGTGGACTTCGTTTGTCTGAAGAAGAAAATAATTATTGAGGTGGACGGTCCGATACACGACTTGCAGCGCGACTATGATCGGCAGAGAGATCAATGGTTGAGGTTGCAAGGGTTTACGGTGTTGCGGATTAAAAATGAAGAGCTCGGAGGGAACCTGGAGGAGACGCTGTTACGGTTGCGGCGGTATTTGCTGACGAGGATGGGGTTCAACAGAATGTGAACGCTTCGGTTTAACCCCCACTCCTGGCCTCTCCCCTCACGGGGAGAGAGACTTTCTGGGGGCACCGCAGCCCCCGAAGAAACTCGGCCCACAACCGCGGAAAAACATTCGGTTCCCCTCCCCGCAGCCCCCCACAAACTTCCGTTCCCCTCCCCGTCAGGGGAGGGGTTAGGGGTGGGGCCTCGCCGGAGCGTTGCAATGCGGCAACGGCAGCCGCGCTTAACCGACAGCAGTTCGCTTTCGCATCACAGCCTGGCTCACGACCAGCCCGATCAGTATCACAAGACCGCCGATCAACGAAAGCACCGACGGAACTTCATCGAGCCACAACCATCCGATGATCGTCGCAACCACTGGAATTAAATATAGAAACGTCACCGCCCGCGACACAGGCATCCGCTTCACAACTGTCGCCCACAAGATGAACGTGAGCGCGGCCGGAAAAATACCAAGATAAACGACGGCTAGGATCGCCGACGACGGCGCGCTTTTGATGGCGCCGATCAACCCCGCTGAAAACGGTAGCAACATCGCGGTGCCGGCCCAGATGATGTAGCAGTTGAAATCGAACACCGGATAACGCTCCATCAACCGTTTTTGAATCGCCGTGTAAATACTGCCGCACAACGCGGAGCCCAGGATAAAACCGACGTACGGATTGAATTGAAGCCCTTGTCCTTCACCGATCGCGATGATCGCGGCACCCGCAAAACTCATGATCACGCCGATCCACGCGGCCGGATGAAATGTTTCTCCGAGAAAAAGACGAGACCAGAAAATTGTCCATATCGGTAGCGTGCTCAAGATTAAACTGGCCGCGCTCGCGGTCACAAAGCGCTCGCCGACGTTTAAACACACGTGATAACCGGGAATCGAGAAAAAGGCGGCGAGCGCCAGAAGCGGAACGTCCGCGCGGCGCGGCGGGTTTACCCCTTTCAAGATCGCGATGAGCAGCAGCGTCAACGATGCGATCAAGAAACGAAAGATCGCCATTTCGATCGGAGCGAATCCCTGAAGTCCCGCGCGAATACCCGGGAACGCAGAGCCCCAAAACAGCAGGCTTAGAATCAGCGGCAGCGCGTTCAACTTAAGCTGAAAAAACTTGGAACGCGGTGATGCCGATGAACACTTCGCGCCCCACCTCGAAACCGCTCGCGAGCACGATACCTTTCGGCACGTGCGCGATGATGTGTTTCTCTCCGCCGATGTCGAGCAGCAATTCGATTTGCGGACCGCGGAAACGCGTCTTAACGATTTTGCCTTTGACCTGCAGTGTTTCCGGAACCGAACTCACGTACACGTCGTGTGGCCGGAAATAAATGCGCACGCGCTGACCGACCTTATGGCCGTTCACGGTGAACCGAAACGGTCCCCATGTCACCAATTCGTCGGCGGTCACTTCGGATTCGATGAAGTTCGATTCGCCCACGAACTCCGCGACGAACTGCGTGGCCGGCTGATCGAAAATTTCGAGCGGCGTTCCTTTCTGTTCGACGCGACCCCTGTTCATCACGAGCACGTGGTTGGCGATTTCAAGCGC
>CAYXDS010000147.1:0-6807 GCA_964463805.1 uncultured Elusimicrobia bacterium
CGCTGTCGATGCCGGCGAAATTCGTAGCCTTCACGCGGCCGTAATGAAACGTATCGAACGCGAGACCGCCGAGTGTCAAGCGCGACGCGGTCGTCGTGCCCGACACCACGTTTGAAGAGAAATCGGATGTCGGAGAAATTTGAACCGTGAACAACGTTCCGGCTGGATTCAACGTGTCCCAATCGGCCGTGATGAAATCGGCGCCCACGTCCGCGTACGGTTGCGCGACCGGCGCCAGCGCGAGCGTGATCACCGACTTCGTCGGCACGTCGCTGAAATCGGTCGTCGACGGCACGAGATTCGTGTTCAACGAGCGCACGCGGAACCAATACGTGGTGTTCGGCGTGAGCGGCGATTGCGTGGAGAATGTGGTCGTGCGCGGCGTCAGGAACGGATTGGTTTCGGCGAAATTCTGCGTCGAGCGGATCAATTGATACAAAACTGACGACGGATTTACGGACACCCACCGCGCGATGATGCTCGATGTGTACACGTCGAACGTGTCCCACGCGGTGACGGGCGACGATTTCGTACGCGTGCTGACCACGTCCGAATACGGAGACTGGAAAATTCCATTGGAGGCGCGCAGCCGGTAGTAATAAACCTTGTCCGGTTGCAGTGGTCCCATGTCGACCCTCGTCAACGTCGGCGTGCTGACCGTTGCGACCACGGTGAACCCGATCGTCGGTGTCAAACTTCTTTCGAGCGAATAGATGTCCGCGTTTGTGACCGCGGTCCACGTCGCGCTCAACTTGTCGAAATCCGACGGAGCCGGCAAAACGCCGACCGCGGTAATCACCGGCTTCGGCAAAATGATGACCGGCTGCAACGTGACAGCGAATCCGGAGACCGTGACAAAATCCGTATCGAGCGGCGGAAGATCGGGGCTGTCGCTCAATGCGCGCACGCGCGCATAGTAGGTGGTCATCGGGCTGAGTCCGTCGACAATGCCTTGCATGGTCGGCGCCAAGGTCAGACGCGCCGTAAGAGAAGATATGAGCGCCGACGAAAAATCTGATACGGTCGACATCTGCAATTCGAAGCGCGAACCGATTCTGTTCGATGTGGCCCATACAACCGAAATCGAACTTGAATAGACGTTGTTGAACAACGGGTTTACCGGTTTTTGTTGACGCGTCAAACGGCCGTCCGGAGCGGACGGCAGGCTTACGCCGCCGCCGACGCCGTTGAAGCCGACGATCCTGTAATAATAGGAGGTGTTCGGTGCGAGGCCGCCGTCGACGTACGTCATCGTGGCAGGAACGAGTTCGGCCACTTGCGCATACGCTCCAGCCGACGCCGACGCGCGCAGCACGCGATACCCTTCCGCTTGGCGATCGACCGGCGTGCTGTCTTGCCAATCCAATTTCAACTGATCGTAAATCGTGGCTCCGGCCGGTAATGTGACCACGAGATTGATCGGCGCGTCGGGAGCGCCCGCAAACACGCGGATCAATGTTTTCGTCGACACCGCCACCGATGCCGAACTCATGATTGCGTTGAACGCTTCAACGCGGCGATCGTAGGTGGTATTCGAAAGTAAATTCGGTTCCTGCCACGACGTGACGTTCGCGGCCAAATCCGGCGAAACAGGCGTTCCGTCGAGTTTCGTCACGCGATAGCCGAGCAATCCTTGCTGCACGGCCGGTGGATCCCACGCCCACGTAATTTTGTCGTACGCGTCCGCCGTACCGCGCGGATTCAACGGCGCGCTGACTTTGTTCAACGTCACGTTCGACACGGCCGACCAGGGGCCCGCATGCAGGCCGGCATCGATCGCGCGGATGCGCACGTTGCGATCGTTGTACGACGTCAAACCGAACGGAAGAATACGGATCGGGAATTCAAGTTTTCCCCCGACCATGTGAGGACGAATGAAATTGCCGAGCATCGGCGTCCCGTACGAGCCGGACATAAACGTGGCCGAATTGTCGCCGGATTTCACTTCAATCGCGTAGTACAAAGAATTCGGCAACGATGCGCCGCCGCCGTTCTGATCGGCAGCCGGATCCCAGCGGATTTTCAGAATCGAGCCGTCATAATTGTAGGAGATGCCCGCCAAATTCGGCGCGGTCGGCGCCGGGTTCGAGCGACCCGGATTTACCGCATCAACCTCGTAGTTTTTCAACAAATAGAATTGTCGCGACACCGGGAAGCTGTTGTCTTTTCCGCTCACGAGCAAGTCTGGATCGCCGTCGTTGTCGAAGTCACCGAACACAAGTGACGAATTTTCAAGTCCGAGATTCGGCCCTGCCAACTCTTGCGCATTTGCCAAATCGAAACCGACGCTTTGCGGACCGTTCGGGCCGACCGCCACCGTCTGCGGAACCACGAGGAATCGGCGCGTACTGCCCGAAATACCGGACATCGCGAGATCGAGGAATCCGTCGGCGTTCCAATCGGCGAACGCCACTTGACCCGAACGCAACCCCGGCAAACCGAGCCGCATCGTGTCGAACGCGAACGTTCCGGTTTCCATCAGTTTGTTCTTGTACAACCGCGGCTGGCCGCCGATGTTCGCGAAAATGTCGAGATCGCCGTCGTTGTCGACGTCGCCGATCGCCATGCTTCCGTACGAGAAACTCACGTCTTCGACGATCGTCGCGTTTGAGAACGGCGCATTTGGATTGCCGGTGTTTAGGAAAATACGCAACTCCGAAATAAACGGACTGATGTTGCGGCGACCGAGCGCCACCAAATCAGGCAAACCGTCGTTGTTCATGTCGCTCAACATCAATTGACCTTGCGCGACGCCCGAGCTCGCGCTCAAATCCCAATTCGGATCGTAGACGAGTCCCGACGGAGTGGTTGACGTGCTGCGCAACACGAGCAACCGATAAACGGTGCCGGACGTATTTTGCCCCATGATCGCCAGATCCGGTCGACCGTCGTTGTCCACGTCGCCGTAAGCTAGAGAGCCGTCGATGATTCCGTAGGTGTCGAGATCGCTGCGACTGAACTGGCTGTCGCTGACTTGTCGATAAATTTTCAACGATTCGCTCGTCGCGCCGCGGCCGCCGACCGCGAAATCAAGCCAGCCGAACGTGTTGTCCATATCGGCGACCGCTACCGCCGCGTTTTGGAGTCCCACGAACGGTTGATTCGATAGGTCGCGGTCGATCATCGTGAAACCGCCGGTGCCGTTCGAGCGATAAACTTGCGTCACGCGCGTGGTGTTCGAAGCGCCGACCGCCACGAAGTCCAAATTATTGTCCTTGTTCAGATCCCCCCACGCGAGGCCGGCCGATTCGATTCCATAGGATTTTCCGAAGAACGTCGTATTCAAACCAAAATTCGAAGCGGTGACCGTGCTCGACAGCGCCGCGTTCGACCACAAACCGGATGTATCACGCGTGCGGATGCCGAATTGATACACGTGACCCGGCTGCAATCCTTTAATGTCGAGTAATTCCGCGGAGCCGGCCGTTTGCGGAACGGGAACCGTCATCAGCGTGTCCAATGATTTCCATGGCGGATCGTTCGGGAATGACGGGCCGGCGGACGGATCCAATGTTTCGCGGTAACGGATTTCATAGGCCTGCGCCTGACCTTGATACGCGTCGTCGCCCGGCGCGGTCCAGGCCAACCGAATTTGAAGTCCGGTCGTCGCTTTGAAATCGACGACGTCACCCGGCGGAATGCCGTTGATCGTCAAAAACTGCTCGTCGCTTTCGGGGCCTTCGACGAAGGAGCTATCGATGGCGCGAACTCTCCAATAATAGGTGAAGCCGTCGCGCACGCGCAGCAACGCCGAGTTGGTCCAATTGTTTCCTTGGAACGCGGTCGCCGGCACATAGCTTCGGATGATCGTCGATGCGGACGCCAAAGAAGAAGTCGCGATCCTCACGCCATAATAAAGCGCGGCGCCCGGAGTGTGATCATCGGACGGAATCGGCCAATTCAACACGAGATTCGTTCCGACAATATTGGAGCTGGCCGCACCGACTTTCGCCGGAGCCGCATTCGCCGCACCCGGTAATCGTTCAATCACATTTTTCAAGAAAGATAGATTCGCTTGTCCGTTCGCCGACTCGCCGGCCGCGATCAGATCGACGTCGCCGTCGCCATCCACGTCGCCGAGCGCTAAACCGCCCGAGAACGCATTCGATCCGAGCGGCTCCACCGGCGCCATAAATGTGCCGTTGTTGTTTAAAAACACGAGCAATCGGTGACGGCCGAGCGAAGCGTCGTATCCGGACGCGACCAAGTCGGACCAACCGTCGTGATTGATATCGGACCACGCCAACGAACCGGAACTTAAACTCACGCCCAAATTAATCGGAGAGGCCGAATCATATTGCCCGTTGCCTTGGCTCAAATAAACGAGCAGCGGGTCCGATTCATCGCGACCGCCGGTCATTGCCACATCGAGATTGCCGTCGCGATTTTCATCGCCGACCGCGACCACACCCGCGTAAAGCGCGTTCAACGTATCTGAGGACGTCGATTCATTAAAGTACACGGTCGGCATCGACGTGAGAACATTTTTATAGACCGACGTTTTCGACGAACCCGATTGGAATCCTTTTCCTGAGATGACGATGTCCGGATAACCGTCTTTGTCTTCGTCGATCCACGCGGCGCCGCCGCCGATTTGTTTTTCCCACACTTGCGTGAACAGACCGTTGCGGTTTTCGTACACGCGCGTGAACCGCGAGCTGGACGAAGTTTGGCCACCAATCAGCAAGTCCAAATCACCGTCGTTATCGTAATCGGCGAACGATAGCGCGGTCGGCTCGAAACTCAGCGCCATCGTCGTGTCTTCAACCAGCTGCGTGCCGTTGTTCTTAAAGAAATAAAGGATGCTGCGCGTCGATGAGAAGAATTTCTCGACGCCGCCGATCGCGAGGTCGAGTTTGCCGTCGCCGTTGAAATCGCCGAGCGCGGCGGTGCCCCACAGCAATTGCTTGCCCAAATCTTGCGCGACCGTCAATTGACCGTTCGTCATGGAATAAACAAGCGCGTTGCCGGCGCCGTCGATGGTCGAGCCCAACACCACGAACTCATTATTATTGTCGAACAAGTGGCCCATCACCACGCTGCCGCCTTTGATGCCGTTTAATTGTTGCGCGAGTTCAAACGAACCGGCGACGGCCGCCGCGACGTTGCTCGCCGGCGAACGAGAACCGTTTTCATCGATCGCTTGAATGCCGAATGAATAATTCACCCCTGGAATAAGACCGGTGATCACCGCCGTTTCAGCGTTGCCCGCCTGTTTCGGCGCCGGCAGCGGCACCGGCGTTCCCGACGCGTAACTTCCTCCGGAACTCCAATAGCGCAAATCGTACGATTGAGCGGTTCCCACATTTCCGTCGGAACCGACCGCGGTCCACGTGAGATTTATCTGCACACCATTCGTGGCATTAAGATTGTTGATTTGGGCGGGCGGAATCGAGCCGATGGTTTGCGACACTGGCAACGACCACGGTCCCGCACGCAATCCGGCGTCCACCGCGCGAATGCGGAACGTGTAAATGCTGCTGTCGCGTCCGCCGACCGAATAAGTGAGGTTCGCGCCACGCTTCGGCGCGATATTGCCGAGGAAAGGCGATGCGAGCCGCGTGCTGATGAAGATCGATTGATTCGCCGGCGCAGCGTTCGGCGCCACCACCGCTTCCACGTCGTAATTCATCGCGGCGGACGGCGTTTGGGTTCCCACCGGTCCCGCATCCGAGCTCGGCGACCATGTCAACGTTATTAAACTGTTGTTTAGAGACGTGCTGACCGTCGGCGCGTTCGGTGCGCCGTTCGTGCCGGCCGCGCCGAGATCTTCCACGTATTTATTTTTGAGAACCGAAAATATTTTGTCGCCGGCCGCATTGAATCCGGTCGCGATCAAATCCAAATCGCCGTCGTTTTCCATATCGACGAGCGCCACGCGCGACTTCGTCAACCCTTTGTTGCGGCCCATCGGCTCGACGATCGTCCAATTTCCCGCGCCGCCGTTCAGATATTCGATGAGCCGCGGGAATCCGTCTTTGTCTTCACCCGAAACCACCACATCGATTTTTCCGTCGTTGTTCATGTCGCCGGCCGCGATGCCGCTCGTATCGTTGTTGCCCGACGAAAGACCGGCGCCCGGCAGAGTGGTTACATTGAATAGCACGTTGCCCGGTGTCGATTGATTCAAAAGAACTTGCGTGTATTTGTTCGTGATCACGCCGCCGCGGCGACGGCCCGTGATCGCTAAATCCGGCAATCCATCCGCGTTGAAATCCGCGTACACGAGCGCGGCTTCACGATAACCGTCGCCTTGAAACACGCTGATCGGATCGGAGAAACCGCCGAGCGAATTGCCGAGGAACACCAACAATTGCGGGAAGAAAGCGCTGTCCGCGCCGGCGACGGTCAGATCCAATAATCCATCGTTGTCGACGTCGGCCCAAACCAGCGACGCGCCGCCGTTTAACGCGGTATTCGAAATTTTTTGCGCGACGAACGGGGCGCTCGGATTCGCCGATGCGACGTTTTTATACACATAAATTCCATCGAGTCCGTTTCCAGCCGCCGCAAAATCATAATCGCCGTCTCGATCGACATCGGCCCATGCAATCGAACCTTCTGCAAAGCCAGGGACCACGGCGCTGCTCACGTTCACAAACGCCGGCGTCGACGGGCTTTGGCCTTGATACAAGTAAGTGGCCTTGCCGGTTTGATCGCCGGCCGCTACGAAATCGATTTTTCCGTCGCGGTTCCAATCGAACGCGGCGATCGCCGGCGAACGCAAACCGCTGAAGCTCGCTTGCGGATCCGGCGTGAATTGGTTGCCGTCGCCTTTCCACGCCTGTACGCCGTCGTCGCCCGCTA
>CAYXDS010000148.1:0-6763 GCA_964463805.1 uncultured Elusimicrobia bacterium
CCGATCAAAGAAATTTTAAACCGGATCGGAACCGTTTCGTCGCGGTCCGCTTATATCGTCGACGAAAACTAAACGCCGCTGCCGGCGGTTTCAAGCCGCGATGGACAAGAAATGTTTTCCGATTTTTCGAAAATCGAAGGAACGCCGTGGCTCGTCGGCATTACAGTCAACGTGAACGACCTCTTGCGTCCGCTTTACCGGATTCGTCAAGTTTCGGCCGCGTTGATTTTGCTGTGCACAGGACTCGTCGTATTTTTGATTTTCATCCGGATCCGTTCTCTGATCCAACCGATTCAAACGTTGATGAAAGCCACGCAGCGGTTGACGGCCGGCGACTTGTCCGAGCGCGTGTCGATCGTCGGCGACGACGAGATCGGCGCACTCGCGAAATCGTTCAATACGATGGCCGAAACGCTGCAAATCCGCGCGAACGAGAACGAAAATTTATTGAAGAGCATCCGTCTGTCGGAAACGCGTTACCGAACCACCGTGAACAATTCGCTCGACGGCATCATCGGTCTCGACGCGTCGTTGAAAATCGTCACCTGGAATTGGGGCGCCGAGATGCTGTTCGGATATGATCAAACGGAAATTCACAACCGTCCGTTCACAACGCTTTTCGAACATGCGGCGATCGTCGAATTGCTGCAGCAAATCCAAACGCGCGGATTCGTACGCAACTTTGACGCGCGGGGTTTACGCAAAAGCGGCGAAAAACTGCAGCTGAACATCACAATGGCCGGCGCGCTCGACGAATCGAGCCGCCAGCAATGGTGGTCGCTCGTGATCCGTGACGTGACCGAACAAAAGGCGCTGCAATCGCAACTGATTCAGGCCGAAAAATTGTCGGCGGTCGGACAATTGATTTCGGGCGTCGCGCATGAAATCAACAATCCGCTAACCGCCGTCGTCGGGTACGCGGAATTATTGGCGATGGATGAGACGTTCGACGCCGACTCCATCAAAACCGATCTCGAAGCGATTTATCAAAATGCAATCCGTTGCCGTGAAATCGTTGCAAACTTATTGCGTTTCGTTCGTAAAGATCAAATACAGCATAAGATGATCAGCGTGAACGAAGTGGTGACCGAGGTAATGAAGCTGATGGAATACCGTGTCACCCGCAAGGAGGCCATTCAAGTGTCGATCGATTTGGACCCGTCCAACCCGAAAATTCTCGGCGATTTTCAGCAACTCGAACAAGTGTTCGTAAATCTGCTTCAGAATGCCTGCGACGCGATGTCAGACACACCCGCACCAAAGAAGATTCACTTCTGCACGCGTTCGACCGATGAAGCGGTGACGATCGAAGTCTCAGACAACGGACCCGGCATGCCGAAAGAAATTACCGAAAAAATTTTCGAGCCGTTTTTCACGACGAAAGAAGAAGGCAAAGGAACCGGCCTCGGCCTCGCGATATCGAAGCGCATCATCACCGATCATCTCGGAAAAATAACCGTTAAAAGCGAACTCGGTTCCGGCGCTACGTTCGTGATCCAATTGCCGAAGTCGACGCAAACGGTGCCGCAAGCCGGCCCCTCGACGCTGATACTTCCGCCGGCGCCGGGCCGCTCTATTCTTCTTGTCGATGACGAAAAGGATTTGGTCACGCTAATGAAACAAATCCTCAAGGAAGACGGATGCTTGACCGACGTGGCGACGAGCGGACGAGAAGCGATCGAGAAAATAAAGTCGCGCAAATACGACCTCGCCATTTCCGATGTGGAACTCGGCGACATGAAAGGCCAAGCGATTTTGTCGGTGCTCGACGAATCAAATCGCCCCGCCTCGTTTATTTTCATGAGCGGCGATATTTTGAATGTACCGCTCCTGGAGAGCCTTAAAAAACTTCGCGTGCCTTACATCTCAAAACCATTCGCGGTGTCTGACTTCCGTCAATTGGTTCGCGCCACATTGTTGCACGCGCCGATGGGACCATCCGAAAACTTACATCCGTGAAACTCTCGCGTTTCGCGTTCGCGTTGATGTTTGTCGCCGTTCCGATCCACGGCGCGGACAAAACGGAACAATCGCTTCAGAAAAAATTCGAAGAACGTTTTTCCCGTTTTCTAAGGCGCGACCTCACGATGGAGAGCCTGCGGTGGAAACCGTTCCCGTTCCGATTGCGCGCCGAGCGGCCGCGTCTGTGGGAAGCGCCGGAGGTGCTCATGGCCGAAGCCCCCTGCGCGACCATGTCGTTTTCGATGAAAACGCTTTTCACGGGCCGGCTTCACGTTCGTCAGATGTTTTTTCGAAACGTCGACGGCATCCTCCGGTTCGATCACTCGGGTCACACGAATCTTACGCGCATGATCGCCGACATCCTTTCGTTCGCGCGCGAGCATCGGCGGCCCGGCCAACGTCAAAAGGTGGTCTACCATGTTTTTCGCGTCGAAGATTCGCGCATCGATGTGGTCGACGTCGAAACGAATCGACGTCCGCTCGGGCCGCCGTTGATCGTGAACGGCAAGGGAACCATTCAAGGAATGGGACCCAAAACGCGTTTTCCTTTTAAGATCACAGCCGTGTTTCCGGACGCCGCGCCGGCGCGCCTCGCGGCGACCGGCACGCTGAGTCATCGTCCCATTGCGCATATCGACGCGAAACGAATTCCGATATCGACGGTCGCCGCTTATTTGCCGGCGTTGAAATGGTTCGCCGGCGCCGTCGACGGCGCATTTGATTTCTCGAAGGCCGGCGCCTATACGTTTTGGAAATTTCGGTTTGAGACCGACACTATTCATCTGTCACCCCCGTTGCCGTTTCCCAAGCTGCACGCCGACGGTTTTTTCCACGCATTCACGCCCTCACATTTAAACGTGACGCTGGCCGGCGAACCGACCGAGTTGAATGTGACGATGAACATTAAGGATTTCCGTACGAAGCGCGTTTCTTTATCCGCTCGCAGCGAATCCGCGGATATCGAAGAAATCATTCGTTGGTGCCGAACCGGTTTTCTTATGAATGAAGCGCTCGCATCGTCGACCGAATTGAACGATCTGCCGACGGTACCGACACTTTGGCAGGCAACGGGCCGAGCCGAGTTGAAATCGGAACTCGCATCGATCATGGGCCCGCGGCTCGTTCGCGAAGCGGAGGGACATATTCAATTGCGGATTTTTGACGGCACGCTCGTGAAGATGCCCGGCTTTCTCAAGGCGTTGGCGCAATTGAATCTATCGTCTCTTTTGCTGAACAAAGAAGGCGGGGAACAAGGATTGAAATTCAAGACGATTCGCGCGGACATCGACATTAAGGACGGAATCGCGCAAACGCGCGATTTGGTTTTGCTCGAGAGCCCGACGTTGAATCTCGGTTTCTCGGGAAAAATAAATTTCGTGAAGCAAACGATCGACGCGCGGATGCTGATCGGCATCGTCAGCGTGCCCGAAGACCTCATCGCGCGCATTCCGCTGGTGCGCCGTTTCACGGATGCGGACAAAAAAGGCGTGATTCCATTTTGGTTAGCGATTCAAGGCCGGCTGGACAATCCGAACATCACGCCGTTGCCGTTGAACAAGTTCGACCGCGCGCTATGGAAGGCGTTGCCGATTCCCTGGCAATTGCCCGAGAGAGAACTCAAAAAGATTTACGACTAAAACGGCAGCGCGCGACGCGCGGTTTCAAGCCGTGAGGCAAGCGCCGGATGGTCCACCATAAAACGCAGTGATAAAATTCGCCACGCGGCCGCGAAATCTTTGATCTCGTTCCATGGGCCTTTGTGTCCCACGAAAATTTCCACGAATTTGTGCAACGCTTCCTTTTCGAGTTGCGGCAACGGCTCGAGCGCCTCTTGTGTGCGCAGATAGTTGATCACCATCATCAACTTGCCTTTGTCCATCCACACGCCGTTGCACTTCGCGCAAAACTCGAGCGTAATGTGCGATTTGTCGAAATGAAGTTCGCACAACGCTGCGTTGCACGCCGGACAATGAAGGTTCGTGTGTTTAAAATGCGAGCGCTCCGCGTATGCGCGCAAATCGATCTCTTTCCAGCGGATGTCGTCGTCCATTTCATCTTTGATTTTCTCGAGCTCGTTCGCGTCAAACCACAGACCGTGGCATTTTTCACATTGATTGATGTCGGTTCCGAACACCGTGAACCGCGAAAGCACTTCTTTGCAGCGGGGACACAAACCTTTAATTTTTTTCATACGTACATTATTCCAATTTTTTTTTGTAACTCACCATCCCCTTCGCGCATCTAATATTTATGCGAATTCTGACGGCGTTGTTGATTTCAATCGCCATGCTCGCCCCCTCTTCCACGTTCGCGGCCACCGACACCTGTTCGGGCAGTTATGTGACCGATCTCGTGAAGGGCGATGAAAAAATCGATCCGGCCGCCGAGCGCTATCAAGCGGTCAACGTTTTCTCGTTCGAATTGAACGGCGACTGCCGCGTGGTTGCGAAAAGTCCGTGGGTGGAGCAAGCGGCGCAGCGATTGCGCAACGATCCGAAGCGACTGATTTTGATCGACATCGTCAACGAAATCCAACCGGGCCGGGGCACGTGTCGAGATCTCACGCCCGGAGAAGCCATTCACACCTTGATATCGGATCCGGCGCGGCGCGCCGAACACATCCGGCAAATCGTCGCGATCGGCGCGCTGGGTCAAGGCGTTGAAATCGATTACGAACACGTGTTGCCGCAAAGCACGCCGTTCCTCACTCAATTCATGCAGGAACTGCGCGCGGCGTTGCCCGCTGAAAAGAAATTGGCGGCCGTGGTTCAACCGAAAACGCCCAGCGGCGGCGGACAAGGGGGGCCGATCGATTGGCGCGCCATCGAACCTTATGTTGATTACATCCGAGTGATGGCGTACTACTATTCGTACAGCGGAAGCCCGCCCGGCCCTGTCGTCACTTATCAGACGCTCGCGCAATTGGCCGATTATATTTTGAACAGTCCCACTCAAAGCATTCCGCGCGCAAAGGCGCGACTGCTGCTAAGCCTGTATGGATGGGATTGGCCCGTATCGCCGGCCGGTCGCGGTTCGCTCATTCGATATGAGCAGGCGATGGAATTGATCCGGACAAACGGCATCACGCCCGTTCGCGACGTCGCGCAAGACACGCTGCATTTTCAATACCACGACTCATCGAACGTTGTGCACGAAGTGTGGTTCAATGACTTTCTCGCCGAACAAAAACGAATTCAACTGCTGCTCGACAAAGATTTTCCGGCGATTGATTTGTGGCATCTGAACACCGGCGATCCGGCGTTGTGGAATTGGTTTACGCCGCTCGTGCGTTCGGATTGTCCGTCGTTGGCCGCGCCGCCGTCGCCGCCGACCGACGCGCGCGTGGACCGGCTCGATCCTTCGACGATAAAAGTCGGTCAATCGACGACGACCGTCACGATTCAAGGCGCCGGCTTTACCGCGTCCGACGTGGTTCTCATCAGCGGCAATCCGGTTTTTCCGTCCGCGGTTACAGCGACATCCATGCAAGTGCCAATGACCGCTGTGAACTTGGCCAATGCGGCCGTTACGCACATCGCGATTGCGCAAAACGGACGGCTTTCAAATTCTTTAAATCTGTACGTGGTCGGGAATCCGGTCATCGATTCGTTCGAGCCGCCGGCCGCGCCGTCCGGATCGCGTGGCTTTATGCTGACCGTGCACGGAACCGGTTTCGAACCCGGAACCGTCGTGCTTTGGAACAGCCGGAATGTCCCCACTCAATTTGTGAGCGCTACCGAAGTTCATGCCGACATCGAGGCCTCGCTGATCACACAACCGGGCACAATCCGCCTTGGACTCGTGAACCCGACGTCGGACGCGCGCGTGAGCCGCCCTTACACGGTCGCATTGCCGAACACGATCGCCGGCCTTCCGCCCGCTCAATTCGGCGTGGGCCCCAATCCATGGAAGTCGGGCACGAACACCGGCGGCATACGGTTTTTTGGCGTATCGTCTGAGAACGATGTGAAGATCTTCACCGAATCCGGCAACATGGTCCGGAGCCTTTCCGCCTCGAGCGGCAGCGCCGAATGGGATCTTCGTAACGACAGCGGCGAAAATGTGGCTTCCGGCATGTATTTTTATCTGGCAACGGCCGCCGACGGCATGAAGCAGCGCGGAATACTCGCCGTCATTCACTAAACACCTCTAAAAATCAGCCTGGTTTTATTTTCCCCGAAACTTAATCGCGCCGCAATGCGGCCTTAATCGAAATTCTGCTTTCCTTAATAGATGACCTTGTTGCGTAAATCACTGATCATCGCGTTGGCCTTTATTTATACCACGCAATTGTGTTTCGCCGGATTGGCGGAACCGAGCCTTTGGCTGGAACGGAAACGCCCGTCTTTTGCCGATCCGTCGGGCCTCTTGTCGGTTCAATCGAATGCGCTCCAACAGCGCCTCGCGCGCAGGGCGGAACGATTGTCCGTTTGGCCCCAGCGTTATCGTCCGCTTTTCGAGAATCTTGCTCCCTCAGACGTGCGCATCGAACAAACGTTTCTGCCCGAGGCCGGCCGTGCACCGGTGGTCGTGCTGCAAGACGTGCATATGAATCTCGAAGCGCAGCGACGCATCGCCGACGCGTTGCATCGATTGACCGCCGACGGCGCCGTGGATTGGGTCGGCGTCGAAGGTGCGTTCGGCGTGTTTTCGTTGAAACCGTTTCTCGACGTGAAAGACCGCGCGTCGGTCAAACGCGTGGTCGATTCGTTTTTCGAAAACAATTTATTGGCCGCTGCCTCTTATGCGGCCGTTCGTTGGCCGTCCCGCGCGCTTTATTTCGGCGTTGACGATGAAACTC
>CAYXDS010000149.1:0-6732 GCA_964463805.1 uncultured Elusimicrobia bacterium
CGGCGTGGTCAGCGGCTGTTTTTGGAATCCGGGCCGATGAATCGAACGATCGGACATGAAATCGGCCAGATATTGGGAGCGATCAATGATGGTAAGGCGTTGAGCTTCGGTCAGCGCGAATGGCGCCGCATCCTCATTTATTTCAGTGGCTGTATGGCTGGCCGGAATAAGACCACGCCATTTGTCCCAAATATTGTTGCGCGCATGATCGAGCATGCCGATGATTTGGGCGCTCAGGAAAGCAAGGATATGAATCCAAATCGGATCGATGGCGGAGGGAAATACCGCTTGGAAGAAAAGAAAAAATGCGATTTGTGAAAATAACGTCGTCCGCGAGAATTGCCGATACCGTTGTTCCAAATAAGAACGAAATCCTTTGAGTGTTTTTGGATCTTTCTCAGCAATGGCGATCAGTTCGTCCGCGTCTTCGGAAAGAACTTTTCGTTTAAATGGGCGCCCGAAAATATCCGGATGCAGCGCGATGATGCGGTCGTGGAGAATCACAAATCGGTCCGTTAAGGATTCCATCCATTGCATCCCCATAAAAAAAGCAATCGCTCCAAACCCTAATAGAAATGGAGGACTCAACGAAGAAAAAGCGGAAAGCAATCCGACCGCCAAAATCGGCAACCCGCCGCGTGCCCAAAAGAATTGTTCGATCGGGATGCCTTTCCAGTCGCCGGTGTGCGTGGCTCCCAAAAATTGTTTTTTTGGAGGATAATCTTTCGGGGGCGCGAGCGCTTGTTCGATCCGCTTGAATGCTTTAGATGCGCCTTGCGCGCCGATCGTCTGTTCGGGAACGATTTTTTCGTAAACGTCGTCGCGTCCATCAACGCGCGCGAAGCGGCCCGCGAAACTTTCATCGAGAATTTTCACGACCAATTGTTGCTGTTGCGGATTCCGCTGGAATGCCGAATTGTCGATGTATAACCGGCCGCCCGGTTTCAGCGCGTGCCGCGCGTTTTCGATTGCTTTTCGGATGTCGTCGGGACGGCTGATTGATTGTCCGAGCACCGCGTTCATCACGATCACGTCTTGAGAAATGCCATAAGAGTTGAGATCGAGAATGTCGCCATGTTTGAGCGTCACGTTGGAGAAGTGTTCGACCGATTCCGGTTTCATCGCCCATATGTCTTCGGTTTTTTGATCGAAATATTGTTTTAGATGGGAGGGGATTCGTCGGCCCGGCGTCCAATTGATTTCGTTCGGATTCGGCGGCACCAAATCCCTGCCGTTGATGATGAACCGGCGTCCGGGGAATGTGTGCTCGAGTTCCATGGCCAACGCATACGCATCTTCGCCGTGCCACGTCGCATGTACGGTGATATGAATCGGCTCGTCGTTATTCAAACGGCGCACATAATCGACGATGGATTCGATTTGATCATCGTATCGGAACCATTTGACCCACGAGGGAATGATGCCGAACGTTTCAAGGAACGGCCGTCCGACCTCTTCATAATAAGAGGGCATGTCGACGGCAATCCGCAGTTGCGTCAAATAATCGGCCGGCGTCGCACCGGCCGCCAGCTGACGCAGGTCGGCGATATTTAACTGTTTCGGTTGAACGCCCTGGTAACGCGCGCCGTCCTTATAAATTTCACGCGGCAACGGCCAGCCAAGTTCGGCCAATACGGCCCGCACGTGCGCGAGAATGAACGGGTGATCGGCTGCGTTTTCCCAGTGGAGTTGTTCGATCGGAGGCAACTGAGCGGAAGCCGTCGCGCCGAGCACGCCTTGCCATTTCCACCGCTCGTTGTTCGTGTCATGCAGAAGTAAGCCGAACGATGAGCCCACAACGAAAGCGATGCCAGCCATCGATGGATAAAAAGTCGAAAGGAAACCTTGCTGCCCCGTCATCACATACGCATAGAAAAGCATCGCGACGACATACGTCATCGCCGAAAACATCCAATGGCGTTTGCGTAAATATCGGCGGTAGTCGTTCGGATTTAATTTGAGATCCGCAAAAACATCGGCATATTCTTTGATCACCTCGTCATGAATATTCACGAACGGCCGCGTGAGCGCCGTCGTAACAGCCGCCCAAACGGCCGACGTCATCAACAGCACCCTGACGAGGTGCATCGGTTCGTTAATGCCGATCAGTGCTTGCGACAAGAAATAAAACGCAGCGAACGTTCCCGGCGAAGCGAATACCAATTGCTCGATCCACATCGGCCACGCTTGCGCGCCGAGGCCGTCCAAATTTATACCGGTTATGCTGGCCAGCGCTTTTTTTATGACGGGCGGGTTTCTTTTCTTCAGTTCATTTTTTAAGAAATCAGAGGCGTTCCCTGGAACGTCGCGCGTTCGTCGAGTTAAAAAACCGGCGATTCGTTGGGCGGCAGCGGGACGGAGTCGCGCGGCTGTTAAAAGCGCGGAAATGATTTCTTTGTAGTTATGTTTGTGCCAAGGGACATGAGCGTCAAGCAGATCTAGAATGAGATCAAAGGCCGGCGTGTCTTTCTTTTTCTTCGCATATAAAGGAAGCGCCAACGCCAGTTGAGAAAGCGCCGCATCGATTCGTTGAGAGTTGTGATCCGCCAGTTGCTGGATCAAATTCCTTTGTTTGAGCAGAGTCAGGATACGAATCGTGAGCGGAGTGCCATAAAGATTTTTATTTACATTGTTCGTCAGTTGCTCAATGACCGTGTCATTAGACCAATTCGTATTTTCAAAAAAATCGAAGAGCATCACGGCGATCCGTTTCGGCAACGGATTTAACGTGCTGTTGAAACTTGTGGAAAGGGATCCGATGTTGTCGCCGATAGACCGGTCTTCGTTTCCATAACGAACCAGCGTTCTTACCGCCGCCGACTTCATTCTTGGGGTAGACAAATGTTTGTTCCACACAAGTTTATCCAACGCATCGCGAAGCGCTGCGTGTTTTTGTTTGTCCGATTGGCTCGACATCGGCGCTTGCGTGGCGTCGAGCACCGCTTCCGAATTCGTTCGGCGGTGGCGCGTGACGGCCACATCCCAGGCGGCTGCAGCGGCAAGCAGGATAATGGTCACACGGAGTAGCTCGGAAAAAAGATGGGGGGTCTTCAATTCTGACGGTAGAAAGGATAAGAATATGCTCATGACGAGCGAACTTATCAGCGCCGTATCTGTGAATTTAAATGCAATTTGTCGCAATCCTGCTTTATTGTGTGTGTTGCGATGCAGCCACATTACGAACGGCACCGATAGAAACGTCGATGCAAAAGCGGTATCGGTGGCGATCGCCCATTCGGTCAATAGCGGCGCAAGCGGCGTCGGGAACGGCAATGTGAAACCGGTGAAATTCACGAGCATAATGGCCACAGTCGCCGGCAAAATGTAGAGAGCCGGCAGCCACCATTCGCTATGCGGCGCTCGAAGGACGGTGGCGTCGTTTTGAATGAGCGTGCCTTCTTTGGCCCACGGATGCGTGGCCGTCACTCGGCCATCGGCGTCGATCCAACCTTCTTTAAGCATTCGTTCGAATTCGAAAACCGTCGAAGGGTTAAGTCCTTTTCCATACAGCGGCGCGGTTTCCAGCGTTTCAACGAGCGAAATCTTCGGCGCTTCAAATAGTTTTTCGAGCGGCGTACGTTCGCGTGTGAACGCGTTTAGATAATCGTTATCGATTGAGACGCGCGCGCCGGTCAATTTCGGTGAAACGACGACGACGGTTGCGTTCTTGGTCAATAGCGGCAGCAAACCTTTGGAATGGAAACCGCCGGCGACGATCACCGATACGTTGCTTCGATGACGCAAGAAATTTTCAGCGAGCTTTTCGTTTCGTGCATCGGCAAGCTCGTAGAAAGACTCAAACGAACTGCCACGTGCGCTTCGTTTGTATTCGGCCCATTCATCGACGGTCAAAGTAAGTCGTACGAGTTTTTCGGCGAGTTCGAGTTGCGATGATTCGAGATAAAGATTCTTTTGCTCGGGTGTGCGGCACATTGAGAGCCATGTTTCTTTTTCGAAGCGGGGGAATTCTTCTAGAAGTTTCTCCGGTTTTACCGCGTCCGCTTGGGCGACGTAGGTGAGATAGCGATCAAACTCGGGCGTCGGTTTCAGCGAAACGCCGGCGTTTGTCGCACGCGTTTTTAATGAGCGGTAAAAGTCGGCATAGCCGATTTGGCCTGAGCGGAGCGCGGCGGTATCGGCGACGAGGTCGTTCAGCGCGGCCGCGCTGAGTTTGGCGGTGAGCCGCGAGAGGAATTGGTTGCGTTCGCGCTCGGCTTTGTCAAAGTTTAAGGACTTCTCAATCCTCCATGTTCTTAGAAATAAAGAGACGGCTTCGTAGTTCGCAGAAATTTTTCCTTGGGTTGAGAGAGAGTCCAAATAATCGCCGATGTTGACCGTAGCAGAACGGTACCCACGAGATTGCACATCCAACGCGAGCATCTCTGCGGAATAAATTTTTTGTTTCTGTTCTTGCAGGTGTTGTTGCTGCGAAGTGATCTCGGCGATTTTTTCTTTTTGCAGGTGCAGCGAGCTGCGGACGGCCGCCACATTTTTCAGGTAAAGATCTTTGTCCTCGATGCCGTAGAAGTGCGGTGCGGTGGGCACCGCGAAGCCTGCGTATTCGGCGCCGGTGATGAGACCCGATTTGCGGAAGAGCGCGCCGGCTTTTTTGTTGATGTCGGTGGTGGCGCCGCGGAATTTTTCAAGCGGGATTCGTCCGGCCGCGCCTTCGAGTCCTATCGTTGCGTCCGGATATTTGGCCAGCACGCCTAAAATCATCTCGCCGATATTTTCTTGCGCTTCTGGTTGGCCGTGGATGTCTTGAATATAGAGGATGATCGGCGCAGTGGAATTTTCTGATTTAAGGATGCTGCGGAGAGTGGCGTAACGCGCAATCGTCATTCCCGCGAAGGCGGGAATCCAGACGCCTAAGGTGTCTGATCGCCACTGGCGATCGCCTGCGCGGGGGAGACGGCTAAGGGAAGAGACGGAGATATTTTGGGGAAGCGGTTGGCGGCGTTCGTCCCAGATATTGACCGCGGGTTTGTGCGCGAAAAGAACTTGCGTGCAGAGCAAGACGACGGACAACGCGGTGGCGGTAACGCGCGTGAAGAGTCGCTTCGGGGCGATCATAAAGAGATGTTAATTCGCTGCGATTAAGCCTTTCTTAAGGACCCGTAAATCTTTCGTAACAAGAAAAAACTTGACAACCCTACAAATGTAGGGTAAATAGCTTTTCATGAATCCGATCCTCACTCCCAAACAAAAAGCGGTGTACCGTTTCATTCAGGAATACATCGAAGAAAACCACCGGCCGCCGAGTTTGCGCGAAATCGGCACGCATTTGGACCTGTCGGTCGGCACCGTGCAAGATCAGGTTGAAGCGATCCGCCGCAAAGGCTTCCTGCAGAAAGACCACACGAAAGCGCGCGGACTTCGGTTGCCGATGTCCGCTCAACAAATTCCGGTGCTGGGCCGCGTCCATGCGGGTCCATTGCACGCGGCGATTGAAAATGTGGAAGGTTATCTGCCGGTCGGAAGCCAATTCTCGCCTTCCCAACATTTCGCGTTGAAAGTGCGCGGCGACTCGATGATTGAAGCCGGAATTCTGGAAGGGGACATGGTGATCGTTCGTGTGCAGGCGACCGCGGACGACGGCGACGTGGTCGTGGCGCGTGTCGATGACGAAGCGACGGTCAAGCGTCTGCGTCGCCAGGGGGCGAAAACAATTTTGGAACCGGCCAATCCGGCGTATAAACCGATCGAAGTGCCGTTTGCGTTGGTCGGCGTGGTCGTTGAAGTTCGGCGTCAGTACAAGAAATAAGGAGAAAATTATGTGGAGCGCATTGCCATCGGTGACATTGGATAAGTTGATCGTGCCGGGACCGGTTGAGCGGGGGCTGTATGTGGCTTCCGGATCCGCGGACCTCATGCAGTCGACGCTGAAACGGCTGGTTGATTTGCTTGACGTCGAACACAGCACCGAGCACATTCCCGACATTCCGACTTCAAAACTTGGTTATTCCGCTCACCGTTACTGGCGCCGCAACTCGCGGATCGGGCAATTGATTTGGATCGACTCGGGCAATCAGTTCGATCCGTACGGCATCAGCCGCGAAGCGAAGCGGCGCGGGCTCGACCCGATGCGCATCTTGCGCACGATCAAAGTCGGCCGGCCGTTCACCGCCTATCAATTTCAACAAATGTTGGAACGGGTTCCCAACCCCGCTTTATGGGCGCCCGACAAGGGCCTCCCCACGCTGCCTGAGAGAGTGCGAGCCGAGGGACTCGTAAACTCTCAGGCGGTTTGGTGGACGCCGTTGGTCGTTATCTCCGACCTCATGGGTCTTTTTTACGACCCGGATTTACCGCAAGACGCATTGATCCGCGCGTTCCGTTCGTTCATGATCCGTCTCGCATTCTTGCGTCAACGCGCAATCGTGCTTGCGTTCTTAAACGATCACATCCGCCCGCCGGCCGACCGCCAGCATTTGTTGGCCGACGTGTTGAAAATGGCGCGCCGCGTTTCCGAACCGACGCAGCAGCTTTCGAAATTTCCGGTTCCGCGCATTTCATCGCTGATCGCGGCAGCGTAATCCATCGTCATGGGCCGCACACTGCCGACGCAAATCAACCTTCTTCACCAAGCCGAGGAAGAATGGAAAGCGTTCCGCCGCGCGCTGCGCCGAGAAGACCAGCAACGCTTCGACGTGCTGTGGACCTACGCGCGTCATCACTCCGCCGCCGCGTCCCAAGCCGGGGCGTCGCCAAATCCCCGCGGTTCCCATAGAC
>CAYXDS010000150.1:0-6706 GCA_964463805.1 uncultured Elusimicrobia bacterium
TCTTATGCATCACTTTTCCACGGGCCGTGATTTTAAATCTCTTTTTGCTTCCGCTGTGCGATTTTAATTTCGGCATAAATCAATCATCCTTTTAGTTGAGGTACGAAAATTGTGATCATGCGGTTGCCGTACATCTGCGGCCGGCTTTCCACCACACCGACATCGGCGATCGACTGTTCGATCTTCTCGAGCATCTTCTGCCCGATATCCCGATGTTCCATCTCGCGGCCCATGAACACGAAGCTCACGCGAACCTTGTGATGTTCCTTCAAAAATTTCGAAATCGCGTTGATCTTCACCATCAAATCGTGTTCTCCGATTTTCGGGCGAATCCGGATTTCCTTCACTTGACCGCCGCCGCGGTTCTTTCGCGCTTCCTTGGCTTTTTTCTCTTTCTCGTAGAGAAACTTGGAAAAATTACCGAGTTTGCAGACGGGCGGAACAGCGCCAGGAGCAATTTCAATTAGGTCATAGCCAGTATCATCGGCCATTCGGATGGCCTCTTGGATGGTCTTTACTCCGACCATCTCTCCTTGTTCGTTTATTAATCGGACTTGCGGCGATCGAATGGCGTGGTTAATTCTGACTGACGGCTGCTTGGCGATGCTCTCCTCCTAATTCGGTTGACCCGTTAAAAAAAGGGATGGCATTCGTGCCATCCCCTCAGTGAAATATTCTGATGAAAAAGACGCGTAATAGTAACAACGCGAGGCGCTTGTGTCAAATGGCTTTTTTAGCGTTTATTTCGTCGTTTAACAACTTGGCGAACTGTTCGACTGGCATTGTTCCCAAGTCTTTGCCGGCACGGGAACGGACCGCCACCGCGTTGGCGGCTATTTCTTTATCCCCCACCACGGCCATATACGGAATCTTATCCATCGTTGCGGTGCGTATTTTCGCACCGATTTTCTCGTTCTCAGCACGAAGTGCAACGCGCAATCCTTGCGCTTTAAGCTTGTTCGTGACCTCTTCACCGTAACTGACCTGTTTATCGGTGATCGGCAAAACGGCGGCCTGGATCGGCGCAATCCAAGTCGGGAATGCACCCGCATAATGTTCGACGAGAATGCCGAAGAACCGTTCAATCGAGCCGAGGATGGCGCGATGCACCATCACCACCTGCTCATCTTTTCCTTCTTCATTGCGATAAACAGCCTTAAAACGTTCGGGTAAATTAAAATCGAGCTGGACGGTCGAGCATTGCCATTTGCGACCGATCGAATCTTTGATTTTCAAATCGATCTTGGGACCATAGAAAGTCCCTTCGCCCTTGTCGACTTCATATTCAAAACCGGCAAGTTTCATCGCGGACGCCAAAAACGCCTCGGCCTGGTCCCAATGCTTAACGTCACCCACGAATTTTTCGGGACGAGTGGAAAGTTTCACTTCGTAATTGGTGAAGCCGAAATCATTAAGAATCTGACGCGCGAGCAAAAGAACGCCTTGGATTTCTTTCTCGAGCTGGTCGAAGCGACAGAAGATGTGCGTATCGTCTTGCGTAAAACCGCGCACGCGCAACAAACCGTGCAGCACGCCGCTTCTCTCGTAACGATAGACGGTGCCGTGCTCATACAGACGGATCGGCAATTCACGGTAGCTATGGAGATCGCTGTTATAAATGGAGATATGGAATGGACATGTCATCGGCTTCACGAAATATGACTGATTATCGACTTTCATCTCGTTAAACATGTTGTCCTTGTAAAAGCCGAGATGTCCGCTGGTCTGCCACAAATTCGAAAGACCGATGTGCGGCGACACCGCCAATTGATACCCGTTTTGCAGATGCAGCTTCTTCAAATAATCTTCAATCAAATGACGAACCAACGCACCCTTCGGATGCCAGAGAACAAGACCGCTTCCCACTTCATCCGGATGAATGGAGAACAATCCGAGCTTCGGCCCGAGCTCACGATGATCGCGTTTTTTCGCCTCTTCAATCTGGAACAAATAATCTTTCAGTTCTTGTTCCGTCGGCCAAATTGTCCCATAGATACGTTGAAGCTGCTCGCGCTTTTCATCGCCGCGCCAATAAGCGCCGGCAATTTTCATCAGTTTGAAAAACTTAATGTCTTTCGTGTCGTCGAGGTGATTGCCTTTGCAAAGGTCGGTAAAGTCGCCGTGTTTATACAACGTGATCTTTGCATCAGTAGGGAGGTCGTCGATGATCTCGACTTTGTATTTCTCGTTTTTGTTCTCGAAATATTTGCGGGCATCGGCACGTGAAATTTCTTGGCCCGAAAATTTCATATTCGTGCGCAAATTGAACCGCATTTTTTTCTCGATCGCCTCGAGATCTTCAGGCGTAAACCGGTGCTCGCTGTCGAAATCGTAATAAAAACCGTCGTCGGTCGGCGGACCGATGGTCAATTTGGTGTCCGGAAATAATTCCTTAACGGCCTGCGCAAGAACATGCGCGGTCGAGTGACGGAGTTTGTAAAGATAGTCGGCTTTGGAGTCTGTTTGTATTGTCATGCCCTGTCATGTCCCCCTTCGCCTACGGCTACGGGGGACAGCCTTCGCTTTTATTAATGTTGCCTTGGTTCGGAGCAATCACCCGCCCTGGCGGCCGTAGCTCCGAACGTCTCTGTTTTTTTGTGAGGAGCGAAGGCTGCGCGGTAGAGGATTCGAACCTCTGACCCCTTCCATGTCAAGGAAGTACTCTAACCAACTGAGCTAACCGCGCTTTAAACGGGCCGGATTGTAGTAAATCTTACGCGGCCTGTGCCGTTGCGCGCGCACGCTCGATCAGTGCATCAAGAGGAACCACAATGAACGCTCCGGACTTCAACAGCGCTTCGGCCCACCGCGCGTAATTTGGGTTCTTACAGCGGATTTCAGGCGCCCACAACGCCAAGTCCGATAGCGAGTGTTCATTCGGAGTCGCCCGATGCAACTTGGCCCACCATTCGACAAACTCATCAAGCGATATGTAACCGTCTTTGAAAATCTGGTCCGATTCGGTGATGAAATTGTAATCGATGCCCCAAATCCGACCTTCCAGCATCGGAATTAATTGTGCTCGATATTCGTCGCGTTCGAGCACGATCAACAATGGCATACGATAGGATCCGCGGCCACGTTGTTGAAATAATTGGTCAAAGAAAGGCTTCGATACGGTGTCCATCATGGAATGATTCACCAGCATAACAGCCTCCCCTTTCTGCGTCGCCTGTTGCAACGCGTTCGGGTTCTGGCCGATGTCGATGTTTAGCGGCGTACCTCCTAAAATGTGCGCGACGTCGTTGTCCGGCACGGTCGCCACGATGCGCTGCATGCCGTCTTCCAATACCATCTGTTCGCGATGGTGATTCCATTGTTGATGTTTGATTCGACTGAACCAATACAATGCAACCGTGTTCAGGGCCAATAACACGGCCCCTACGGTTAAGCGCACCACATGAATGAGCAAAGAATATTCGACTTGAACGCCGACGATATAGACGGGGCCCTGGAACGGTAGCCGACCGAAAATGCCAAGCAACATTAATCCGATGGAAGCCGACATAATCGCCAGCGTGGTGATGGTCGCGCGGCGCGCGACCCATTTCGCTTCACGCGCCGGCGCGCTGGCCACATAGGCGGCGTCGATTACTTTTCCCGGTTCCGGAATCACCCCCAGCGGAGTGGGCAATGCTTGCTGGCGTTCGCGAAACGCTGAAAGTATGCTTCCGTAAACCGGAAGCGCATCACCTAAATAAACATGTCGAAACGGCATCATGTTGATATAGATAAGCGGATCTTTGCATCGATCAAGCCATTGTTGAAGCAGATGTAATTGACCGGCGGGCAGGTCAATGGTCTCAAAACCATCATCGATACCAATTCCCCTGAATTCCGGCGCCGCGTACCTGAGTTGAAGATGAGACTCCAACAATTCATGAGTGAACAATTGAGTTCGGCTCAACGGCGAATATTCACGTGAAGCGGGATTCAGTTGTTTTAAATGTTCGAAAAATGCGGGATCCAAGGCGGCCGGCAAACGGTCAAAATACGCGCGGATAATCTTCTTAAAGTTATCACTTTGATGTTCGGGCACTGCCGACTGCAGCGCATATTCCATGGTTTGTTCATCGAGAAATCCTTTTGGAAATGCCGAGATGCAAGCGATCACCGCCTCGTCAATTCGGCGGATTTCAGAGGCCGCCCGGTGTTTCATCCGACGAAGATCGAAAAGCAACCGCATATACCCCATCAGTTCGAGGTAATCGGTCCAATTAATTTTGTGGATCTCCCAATTATCGCGTTCGAATTGCGATCTTAAGTGGCTGGCAATCGACGGCATCGCAATCGTCAAATAATCCAAAAGATGCTGTTCATCGAACCTAGAAACCAATTCCGGAAGCGAAACGAAGAAGTCTTCGTTTCGATCAAACGCAGACGTCGCCGCCACCAGCAAAGATGTCGATCGCTTTGCAAGAATCCAACCGCTTCCACCAAGCTCCGGTTGGGATACCATGTCAAGCAACTGTTGGAGCGTGTCAAAATCCTTATTTAAGTTACCGGATTTCATCGTCAAAGCAAGTTTGGAAAGCTTTACCAACAAATCGAAGACTTCCTTGTCGAAGTACAATTTCATCAGCCTGATCTCGTTATTTTTATCCATCGAAAGCCGAGTCGATTGCAAGTATTTATCGATGGAACTGAAGAGAACCGACAACTCGGGATATTCGTTGTTCCGCATGAGAACTTGGAAGGAAGTCATTGCCTTTTCTATTCGATCGATCATATTTTTCCTATGTACAAGAGTTCCCCATTCCCCAGGCACATTCAAAAGATCGGACCAAATTTTCTGCCTTGAATTTGCGAGAGCGACACGTAAGACATTGCACGCATTGTCGAAAAACTGCCGATCAGTGGTCGGCCCAAGTGTCTCGGTTTGTTTGGGGATTCCATTATTGTTTATCTGTATTCCAAGACCGACCAAAACAAACACAGCGATGAGCATCGCAAGATTGGGAGATATTTTAGCAATCAGGATCACCGCCAAAATTGCGAACAACATCGGCCCACTTCCATTCAACATACGGCGAATGGTCAAATCAACTCGACCGGCAATACGACCTACCATTTGCAAACCGCTCTGAATCCAAGGAAGTTTTGCCGTCAACAAGTAATAGACGAAATGATAACGACGCGCCGCCGCGATAATCTTTGGATCGGACAACCAAACGACATCGATTCCTTTCTCCGTCAATTGAGATGAGCCGCCGCCATTTGCTTTTTCAGACGCGAAGACCGCGCGTTTAATTCTCGCCGCCTTTAACAATCCTGGGCAGCGCCGGCAAACCTCCATTGTTACGTATATGGATGGCGGCTCGGTCGGCAAAAGTTTGATCAAATCTAAATAGGCCGTGACATCCGTAACAAGCAAAATTACATCGTCCAACAATCGCTGATAACCTTTATCCGTCAGCGGCATTTCCGAACGGCGATGCAACTCTTCAATCCGCACCCGCAGCTTTGTTGACGTTTCATTTTCTGACGTTTTCCCCAACAAATATTCCAAATAAGAAAAAACCGCATGATGTTCGGCATGATAAAAACTATCTTTCTGATTAAAACCCTTGGCGACAACTTTTCCATCAATACTGATTGCCGCCCCTATGCGAGAAGAAATAAATGGTCGATTTTCGAGATCGGCTTTTTTAGCTTCGGCCAATGCCGACTCCATCGGAACGATGTCCACTATTTCAGGATTATCCGAAGTTGATTTTTCATAAGCAGTTGATCGAAGCCATCCAATAAACAATGAACAAATCGAACGCCACGAGGATCGCGGACGCTGTCCGATCACGCGGCCCGATGGATTAACAACCGGAACAATTGTCTTTGTTGTTGGAATTTCCTTCTTAGACATCCTAGGTTTCCACTTTCGACGCAGTTCGCGAGTTAATTGTTTTTTCGTTTTCCGGTTAACCTTCGCGCGTTGCCCGACGATGTGATCCGGATTCGCTAATGTCTGAATGGCGGACAGAGCGCCATTTTGAACAAAAGAACGATCCAAACCACGCGCCAATGGGTCCTCTTCCCAATTTAATCGGTGATGAACATCACCACGAGCATTCGCCTCGATGCGGTCCCGTTGCGACGATTTCATTCCCGCGCCGGCCTCGCTCATCGCTTCATAGGCTACGCCGATCAGAAATCCGGCGCCTTTGTTAAATCCGGCGTACGTGCCGGCGTTGTCAATGATGTCCCATATTTTTGGTTCGATTGTTTCCCAATACTCCGGACCCATTGCGGCGAGCGCAGCAAGCCGCACGATGACGCTCTTGTGCGTCAAATAGTAGGAACGAACAGCGGGATCTTTTTTGAATTGATCCGGCGGAAAACGATCCGACCGTTTTAAATAGATGCGCCAGTTTCCGCCGTCTTTCTTTCCCGAACTCTGTCCGTTGAAAGCGGAGTAAAGAAATCGAAATGAGCGTTGCATCGAATTCCCAAGATGATCGCGTTCGCTGTCTTCAGTCGTTTCTTGAATGTCTTGAAGGATCCGGGAAGTTTCGATCCATTTTTTATTCAACGGATCATGATTGAGCACGCTCTCGTAGCGCAATGCGGCGCCGTCGGCGCCCATCACGGGAATCGGAACGATCAGAGACTTAAAAAGCTTATCGGTGTTGAACATGAGAATGCTCGACGAAGCCATGACCGGCAACCCCGGCCGCGTTCCGGTTCGAAGCGGAATAATCGGCAAATATCT
>CAYXDS010000151.1:0-6686 GCA_964463805.1 uncultured Elusimicrobia bacterium
GTCGCTCTCACAGATTTTCCCTCGTTGACTTGGAAAGAAGGCGGTGCCCTTGAAAAGAAAGAGGCCGCCAACCTTGGTCTTCTGGCGTCCGAAGGTGCGACAAAGTATCAACTCGGCGACAATTTTGAACTGGTTGTTACCAAGAAAATGGAAACTTTAGGGCCCGGTCAAGAAAAAGATAGCGTTCGATCTGCACTTGTAGGGCCAAAAGGTGCGACCAAACTCTTCGAAAAAGTCCTTTATGAGAAAAGTGATGTTAGGGAGTTTGACTAAATGTCACCGTCCCCATGCCCATATAAAAAATCACTGCACACGACCCGCCAAACGGCTGGCGGGCGCGTGACCCTAATACGTTCATATGGCATAGAAAAAATCATTGCGCTGATTTCTATTCTTCTCTTTTCTTCTGCGATAAATGCCGAGGAAATGACTAATTTCAACAACAGGGGAATGGCGGAATATCGGAAGAAAAATTACAACCAAGCCATTTCGTTTTTTCAAAAGGCGATTTCGCAAAATCCGAAGAATGCCTTGGCCCACTATAACCTTGCCTGTGCCATGAATCTTTATCTGTCTGCAAATGGGTGCGGCCCGGGAAACGAATGCGAATTTGAGGTCACCGAAGTCTTGAAGCATTTAAAGCACGCTATTGATATCAGCCCGGACAGGAAAAAAAGAGCTCTCGATGACCCAGATTTTACATCTCTCAGGCGTTCGGCGTTTTTCCGAAATCTTGCAGGCGCGTTGGATTTATCAAATGTGAAAACGGTGAAAGACGTCTTGGCAAGCGGTTCGTGGCATAGTTCCAACGATTGTGGCGGCGGGTTGTCTGATGATGTTTTGACGTTCGAAGACTCGGGCAAAATTTCCGCGGGTTGCAAGAACACATGTGCCGGCGACGACAATGATTTGGAGAAGTGTGTAATCGCGGTGGGCTATGAAGTGAAAGATGCTTCTGTTGTTCTCCTTAATCCCTCCTCTCCAATAAAGACAATGAAAATTGATTTCGATGGAATTGAGGCGCACGTGAAAGGAATTGGGGCGGAAGGCGACACCGTAGATTCATGGCATGAGTTCAGCGGATATTATGGCTCTCCATAAGCTTTGCCATATAACCAAGATGGACTTCTTATGCGCTTAAGAAACCACTTTTCATGCGGCTTGTCACAGGAGTTTTTACACAGTCTCTCACCGCTGCAACGCTTGTTTCGATTTGAAGATAGCTGTTCCTAATGAAAAGAAAACCATTCATTATTAATTGGAGCGTTTTCGGATTTTTGTTCCTTATTGCGCCCTCACGATTAATGGCAGATTGCATTGAAACGCCGGAAGGACAGGTTGTCAAAATTGAGGTTCGCTCGTGCAAGGAAATTGCTGGAGAAAAGAACCCAGACGTCAAGAAATATGCCGGAGAATTATATGAGACCTGGAATCTTAAAAAAGCGTATACAGGAGCCCTCATTACGGATAAAACTGGAACCCTGTGGATGTATCCGTCAATAGATCCGCAACCATGCAAAAAGATCCAACGCGATTCCGTACTTGAGAAGCGCGCTTATTACACATGCTGTGATACAGGGCGGTGGGGTAAATGTGTATTTGGAGGTAATTTTTTAGGAGATGTGGATGGAAAACCAATTAACGCGTTCCAGTAAATGTGGCCCATCACCAGCGGCTGAACTTGTCTTCAATGCCGTCTAAGGAATCATAGATGGGGTTTATTGCGTTTATAAAAACTTTTGGGTTTATCCTTGTGGTGTGCCTGGTTCTGTTTTCATTGATTGGGCGTTTATTTTCTTGGGTGAAGAGTCATCGTTGGACTTCCCGTCTTATAATTCTTCTGCTGTCCGTTTCGATTGCTTACTATCTAGGCCTTCAGGCTGTATTTAGCTTGGCGGAGTCGACCATGACCAACCTAAAGATTAATCCCGACAACAGCATTGATCGAGGGTACTTTATCGGTGATTTTCTTCCGACACTGAATGCTTTAAAGGGACCCATATCGCCAGAGATGTGGAACCAAGTCCGCCTTATTTCTCAGCAGGCTTCACCCTGTCACTCGGCAATGGCCAAAAAATTTCTTGGCGAGAACGTCGATGTTGATGTTGCTTGTCGCGCCAGCAGCTAGGCTAATATGTGGAGATTACTTCTACCCACATTAAAGAAACTGGTGGTGTCATCCGTTTTTACTCTGATTTTTCTATTGGCACTTTCACCGTTTTCGGGGTTGGTTTGTGTTAGGACAACATCGGGCGGCTATATGGTGCACCAAATAGCTGGTTGTCCTTATTGGGTGGTTGTTATGGGAATATTCATTTCCTGTTACATTTTGGTCGGGGTGATAATTCGGAAGCGCAGCATTCGGGCCAACTGACCATAATACGAGTGATGACTTTGACAAAGTGTCCGATATCCGGTGAAAAAGCGTAAAGGCACAAAAGGGGTTAAGGAGCGGCACCTAAGGCTAAAATGGGGGATGTAGGTGATTGTAAATGGGATTTATAAGTTCCATGACAAGCTATCAGCGCATCTACGATATTGTCAGAAGAATTCCACGCGGGTGTGTGGCCACGTATGGACTGGTGGCGAGGCGTGCGGGGATGCCCCGGCATGGGCGGCAAGTGGGATATGCGTTGCATGCGCTGCCGCGCGAGTATCGTTGTCACGATTCCAGTGGAAGAAAAAGTTGTTGTTTATGGCGTTGGTCGCGCTTACGGCCGCCGGATTTGCTGCCGAGCCACGCGTGTCGCGGATTGATTTGACGGAGGGAGAGGGGGGCGGCACGTTGGTGGTTGAGAATCGGATTCCGGAAACGCCGGTGGGTGTCGGTGTGGGCGGCGCTTTAGTGAAAGTGGTGGATACGACCGGTGTGTTGAGCGATTCTCGCAAGTGGGACAACTTGATCAGCTTTGAAGTGCGAGAAGCGCCGATCAAAGCGGCGGATTCGCGTTGGTTTGAAGTCCGCAAAAAATTTCAAACCGAGACCGCCAGTTTGTATTACGGCGAATCAACTTGTTTCATGCGCGTCGTTGACGGTAAATTTGATGCGCTCAAAGTTTCAGATCCGGATAAAGATGATCTTGAGGATTTGTGCGTGATCGATGCGGGCGCGATGTCGTGGGAGTACGAATCGAACGGTGGAACGCCGTCGATCAAAGTAATTAATTGGAACGACGAGAAACACAAAGAAGAGGCTGTCGCGGCGCGCGTTTACAAATTGTCCGGTGAAGGAAAGGTTTGGAAGAAAGAGCCGGTCAGTAATTAGCGGCGACGGTTAAGCCATTTTCCAGCCATCCGCAACAGGGACGGTTCATCTGATACCGACGTCATTTCTGAAATTTTGATCCAATCCAGCTCGTTCGATTCGTCGCTGACCGTAAATTTTTCTTCTCCGGTCGTTTGAAACGCGAATCGTATGTCGTAATGATAATGAGCGGGCTCGCCCGGTCGTTCCGGAATCCGGTGAACGTCCAAGTCGAAAATCTCCGGCGAGATTGGCCGTAAATTTTCCAAGCCCGATTCTTCGCGCGCTTCACGCAGCGCGACCGCTTGAACGTCCGCATCGCCGTCCGCATGTCCTCCAAGTTGCAGCCAACGATTTAATTTCTTGTGGTGTGTCAGCAGCACGCGCTCGCCGGTTTTATCGACGACCCAAGCGGAGCCGGTGATGTGACCCGCCGTGTGCGAACGTTCGAAACAATTCGGCGTCGACTCGAGGAACGCGAGGATCCGTTCGCGTTGCGCGCGGTCCTTCTCGTCGATCGGGCGATACGACAGCAACAATTGGCGCAATGCGCCGCGATGGTCGGAAGAAACTATCGTCATACGACCGAAAGTTATGAAATGCGGCAATGGGAGCCAAATACGGACAACATTTCCTGATCAATAAACACGCGGCCGAACGTATCGTCGATTCGATGAAGCTCACGCCCGATCAATCGGTGCTTGAGATTGGCCCGGGCAAAGGCGCGTTGACCGCGTTAATGTTGAAAGCAAGATCGATCGGCGTGGTTGAGATTGACGATGAAATGGTGGGACTATTGAAAAATAGATTCGGTCCCACGTCGAACGTGCGAATTTTTCACGCCGATATTTTGAAATTTGATTTTTCGGAACTCGGTACGGGGCCGTTTAAAGTGGTCGGTAATTTGCCTTACAATCTTACGTCGCCGATTCTGCGGCGGCTCTCCGAATGGAACCTGTGGACCGAAGCGTTCGTGATGGTGCAGAAAGAAGTGGCGGATCGGCTGTGCGCGCGGCATGGAACGCCCGAGTACGGCGCGTTGAGCGTCGGAATGAATCTCACGTGCAAACCCGAATTCGTTTTTGAACTTTCCGAGACCTCGTTTAATCCGCCGCCGAAAGTGAAATCGGCCGTCGTGAAATTAATTCGACGCGAGGTGCCGCTTACCTCAGACGTCGATCGGACACAACGTGTGATTCAAGCCGCTTTTCAGCAACGACGCAAAACGATTTTGAATTCGTTGTCGCATGGATTGGGTTTGGAGAAGACCGTCGTTGAGAAAGCATTGGCAGAGGTTGGAGTGGAATCGACCACGCGTGGCGAGCGGATTCCGGTAGAAACGTTCGTGCGGCTCAGCGAGGTTTTACCCCAAACTGAACTTCACTCGTAATCGCCGCTACATCGGAATTTCGTCCAACCATCGGCTGTAAACCGACCACACTGAAAAATAGTTTTAGGCTCGAGACCGGTTTTACTTCGCTGCGGACTTCCTTGAATCCGTCGGCCAACGACATGTGAACGATGAAGCGGCCGATCGATGAAATCAAAAACAGCGTCAACAACGGGTAACCGAAGATTGCCGGCAGCCGTGAAGTGAGCCAGCCCCCGATGCTGGCGCCCGCAAAAATTGCGAGTCCGTTGATTAAGTTGAAATAGCCGAGGCAACGTAATCTTTTGCCGGGGCTAACCGCATCGTAAATGTAATTGACCGCGCACAAGTTGAATCCACCCCAAATAACACCTGCAATCGATTCAAACATGTAAAGGGCCCCGACGTGGTGAAAGAAAAGCCACAGCAACGGAATCACTGCAACCAAGCTTCCGGTGGTTTTTAGAATTCGTGCGTTTCCGACCACGTCTGCATGGCGCCCCCACACCGGAAAAATAATCAAGCTGCTGATCGTCGACGCGATCGAAATCAACATGAAACTTAGGTAGTCGAATTTCAAGTCGCTCAACATATGAACAGAGAAGTACGGTGACGCAATGTTTGTCGTGAATGTGATGCCCGAAACATAAAAAACGAACCGCACGAAATTGCTCTCGTGGAATCGCCGCAGGAACATCCAAAACGTGAAATCGTTTTCGGGCGCTTTTTGTACCGGAAGATCCGCGTGTTTCCTCATCAGCGCCAATGAAATAAATCGGGCGATCGCCGCGATCACAAACATCGTGATGAAGCCGAGTTGTTGCAGGTCACATTTTTTGACCACATACAAAAATCCGCCCCATGCCATGATGCTGCCAAGGCTTGTGATTCCGAGGATCCGCGCGCGCCAACCGAAATAGTCACCGCGTCGATGCGCGGGCAAATATTCGCTGACGAGGCTGCCCCATGCAGGGCCGACCAGGCCTGCGGTCGCTTTGTAAATGGAAACCAACGCGATTAAGAAAGCGAGTTTTTGTGAAGTCGGAAAAAAAGCGAGCGCCGCGATCGGCATTAAGAACGCCGCTTGCACGGCCATGCCTTGAACCACAAGTTTGAGGCGGCTTCCCACATGTTGCACCGCGTTCACCGCGAAAGCTTGGCAAATGGACCCGAGCAAATTCGGTATTGCGACCAATAATCCGATTTGAAAATTTGAGGCGCCTAACAAAAGCGCGTAAGGCGTGATGTAGGTATCCATGATGCTGATCATGATTTGGGCCGCGATCCCTTCTTTCCAGGAATAAATGAGGCTTTTCTGGATTTTTTGATCGAGCTGTGTGGCGTTTGATCGACGGTCCGACGGCGGTGTCATGGGTTGTCCTTTATCTTATAATCGGCGCTATGTCCGATTCCAATGATATCTCCCGAATCCTGCGCGGCGCCACAAAGATTGTGTCCGAAGCGGAACTTAAACAGAAGCTCGCCAAGGGGCGGCCGCTGCGCGTTAAGCTCGGCGTCGACCCCACCGCTCCCGATATCCACCTTGGCCATACGGTCGTTCTTACAAAATTGCGTACGTTCCAGGATTTGGGCCATACGGTCGTGTTCATTATCGGTGATTTTACGGCGGCGATCGGCGATCCGTCGGGCCGTGATTCGACGCGGCCGCCGTTGTCCGAAGAAGCGATCAGCGCGAATATTAAAACCTATACCGATCAAGTGTTTAAGGTGCTCGACGAGTCGAAGACCGAGGTGCGGTACAATGGGGAATGGCTTTATGACCTGTTCGAGCGCAGCAATCCGGCGTTCATGCCCCGAACATTGTTGCGCAATCATACGGTTCAGCAATTAATGGAACGGGACGATTTTTCCGAACGCCGCAAGAACGGCCAGCCGATTACGATGCTGGAACTGCTCTATCCACTGTTTCAGGGGTACGACTCAGTTGCGGTCAAAGCCGATGTGGAACTTGGTGGTCACGATCAACTTTTTAATTTATTGATGGGGCGTCAGATGCAGAAAGACGCTGGACAGGAACCGCAGGTTGTTATGACGTTGCCGTTGCTGGAAGGA
>CAYXDS010000152.1:0-6679 GCA_964463805.1 uncultured Elusimicrobia bacterium
TTTCGTTTAAATTCATAACCACTATAATAAGAGAATCTAATGACTTCGCCCAACGAACAAAATCCTTATTCGACGCCACATCCATGGAACTTGGTGGCCAAAGGCTACGCCGAAGCAACAATGCAAGCGCTCGGCGAATACGCAAAAGAAGCGGTGGCGCTCGCCCGCCTCACCCGCGCCGCGCGCGTGCTCGACGTCGCTTGCGGCCCCGGCACCGTTCCATTGATGATCGCATCGGACGTGCAACACGTGGACGCGATCGACTTCGCGCCCGACATGGTGGCGTTATTGAACGAACAATTGCGACGCCGCGATATCACGAACGTAAACGCGATCGTTGGCGACGGCCAAGCGCTTCCCTATGCAAATGACTCGTTCGATGCGGCATTCTCGATGTTCGGCCTCATGTTCTTCCCCGATCGCGCCAAGGGATTTTCCGAATTGCATCGCACGCTGAAAAATGACGGGCGCGCGCTCGTGACGTCATGGGCGCCCGTAACGCGCTCGCCGATGATGCTGCTGATGTTTGACGCAATTCGCATGATCACCAATGAAACCACCTCCCCCGCCAAAGCAATGAAATCGCTCGAAGACCCGGATGTCTTCAAGTCGGAATTGGAACAGGCGGGCTTTCAAAATGTGGCGATCACGCCGGTGACCAAACACTTGTCGGTCAGTTCGGCCGAAGAATTCTGGGATCGAATGGTCAAAGGCAGCGCCCCTATCGTCATGTTGCGGAAAAAAATAGGCGAGAAAATATGGTCTGAAAAAGAAGGAGCAGCGCTGCAAGAAATCAAGAAAAAACTGACCAAGTTTCCGACGATGCTGTCATCGGACGCTTGGCTCGGCACCGGCGTTAAACGCGCTCGGGCGTGATGGCCACCCAACGTCCATTGCGCTTCGTAATGGACGCCTGGTGCGTACTGATCACTTGAGCGATTTCATCCCCGGATAATTTCGTCGCATCGTACGAACAAAGCGCGGTCGTCGAGTCTTTCATGTTGCGCGTAACTTCCAATTCGTACGTTTGATAGTTATGCCAATGGCGCGGTGAAACGCCGGACGCCATTCCATCGCAACGAAAACCGGCCCAACCTTTATCACGCGTGGACGCCACTTTATCAAGAAACGAATCTTTAACAGCCATTGCGTCAAAGGTTCCGGTTCCATACAACTGCGTTACATCGAAAATTTCAATCTGTCCGGTCATCAAATACGCCTGCAACGCCCCATTTAACGGTTTATCCAGCGCTTCCGCGGCGGTGGCGACCGACAGAGGATCCGCGACACCCCATAAACAAAAATCGCCCATCAGCAATCCTTCAAGAAAGTAAGGAACCATCAACTCGAGCAACTCTTCTTTTGAATTGAAGAAATGGCAAACGTGCGTATTTACAGGAAACGCGGAAGCGAATTCTCCACGTTTCTTTTGGAAATTTTGAGTAGCGGAAACTATATCGATAATTTTTTCGCGCATCTTATTTAACGGCGCTGGGTGTCACCGTATTCGGAATGTATTGGATGTCTTTCAACCGATACGCATCCGTCTGAAGAAACGGATACGTGATTTCGCGCGGTTGATCCTCGGCCCCTTTATAATAATGAAGCGACGCCATTAACGGATGTTTCGCATCGGGGAACGGCAAATTATCGAATTGCGCAAGTCCTGATTCATTGGTCACCACCATGAGCGGTGCGCTCTTTCCTTTCACGTTCATGTAAACTTCAAAACCCACGGCCGGCCTTTGATCCTGACGTAACACGAGGAAAAAAACTTTATAGTTGTTGCCCTCGCGTGGCCCCGTCGAAGGAACCGCATTCGCCATCGCCGCAAGATCTGCGGAGGTGATCACTTTCGCCGGAGATTGATTGACGGGCGTCGCATTCTCGACGGACTTAGGCTTGCAACCGGCAAGCGCGGCGACAAAATAGACAGCGACAAAATAACGGAACGCAGATTTCATAGGGGCTCCTGATTGAAGAATTAAAAAAGCGGAACGCGAATCTTAAAAAACAAAATCACTGAAGTTCAATATTCAGGGCGCTTGTTTGGCCTGCAAAACTAAAAGAGGGACGCCTTGGATTATGTCTTCGCCAAGGATTGTAACTGATTAAAATAGAACGACAATGCGCTTATCAACAAAAACGCGTCACTTAAGATCAATATCAGGCTCAATCTGCTCCAATTCAGCAAGTTCATCGTTCTGACGATTTCCCTCCCCCTCCTGATTTAACGGTCCGCGCCCGCTTTGAACGCCTTGGGGATTTTGCGCGTAGGGAAGGGGGACCGCATCCGGCTGACCGGTTTCCATCGGCGTGAATGTTTTCGATTTCCGCGGCCATTTGGCTTCGGAAGAAGGTATCTCGCGAGTGGTGTGCATACCGATCGGCAAAGACTCCACGCGTTGCCGCCTCGCTTGGAGCTTTACGTTTATCTCCGGCTCGTTGCCGCAGGTCATAAAGCGCGATGATTTCAGTCAGTCTCGTTTTGGGAATGGAACATTTGTATCCGATGAACGTTTGGAGTCCTATGTCCCGATTCTGGATCATTGTCGGTATTTTCTTCGCTTACACATCATATAAAGCGGCTCAATTATCGAATGGGCCCGCATCGGTTGCCATGCTCGGCACAGCAATGCTGTTCGTTTTGATGCTAAGCAGCATGTTCATCTACCGCTCCCACGAGTCCGTATTCGATGAATGGTGGTTTCGCGCTCTCGCATGGACCGGGTCTCTGACGATGGCCGTCTGGGCGACCTTTATTTTGCTGTCGATACCTGTCGACATTTTGAGTGTTGTCGTCTCGATTCCCCGTAAAATCAACCCCGGCCTCGCCATCGCTTCGACGCTGCTCGTCGCGGCGGGATTCGTCCAAGCATCGCTGGGCGCTCGCATAAAATCCGTGCAGATCGAAGTGCCGAATCTTCCTTCGGCGTTCCACGGACTGAAAATCGTGCAAGTCAGCGATCTCCACGTCGGAGCCACGCTACGAAAGAACTATGTCGGTCGTGTCGTTGAAAAAATCAACGCGACGAAACCGGATTTGGTTTTGTTGACCGGCGACGTCGCCGACGGACATGCAACGTCGATCGCCGAACATCTCGAACCGCTTCGACGCCTGAAACCGCGCTACGGCGCTTTTTACGTGACCGGCAACCATGAATACTATTGGGGCGTCAACGACCTCGTCGCGCAAATCAAAGGACTTGGTTTCACACCGCTTCTTAACGAAAACAAAATCATCACCATCAACGAACGGCCGTTGATGATTGCCGGCGTCACCGATCCGGCCGGCGAAATTATCAATGGACACACGCCCGATATCGTGCGAGCGGGCACGTCCGCTTCATCACCGGAATTAAAAATACTTTTGGCCCACCGTCCTGGAGCTTACGAACAAGCCGAGCCGCTCGGCTTCGATCTGCAATTTTCGGGACACACGCACTCGGGCCAATTCTTTCCGTTTAATTTGCTGATTGGTTTCTTTCACAAATACAGTCGCGGACTTTATCGGCATGGACGTTTGTGGCTGTACGTGAATCCGGGAACCGGCTATTGGGGCCCTCCGAGCCGACTCGGCGTTGTGCCAGAAATCACGCTGGCAACTCTGAAATAATCGAATTACTGCACTGATTTCCGCGTGTTTTTCATTTACACTTGAAGAACCGTGAAGAGGAAACTACTGACGCTATCCCTGCTGTTCGCGTTCACGCTGCCTGTCGCACATGGCTCTGAACTATTGCGTGATGACTTTACGGCATCAGATGGACTGATTACCAACGAGTATGCTTACTGGAACCCATCGGACCCATCCGCTTATCGGTCGCCGATTTGGGAGCTCACCAGTGGCTCCTTGTTCGCGCAAAACAACCAAGGATGGACCGGCCTTCCTGATACCGGCGAACCAAATCTAACCTCGTCGAACAACACCAACTCGGCGGTATTCCGCTTAACCACGAAACGCCACGATTTCGGCGACGTGGCGGTATCGTGCCTGTTGTTGAACAAAGGGCTATCATCAACGCTCGACACGCCGGCCGTCGACTGGGACGGCATTCACCTGTGGCTGCGCTACCAATCGCAATATCATTTGTATTACGCGAGCATGAATCGTCGGGACAACACGGTAATTATTAAGAAGAAAACTCCCGGCGGCCCGTCGAACGATGGAACATATTATGAATTGAGTCGGTCGGTTCCATTTACCGTTCCGTACAACAGCTGGCAACGCTTAAAAGCGACGGTGAAAAACAACAAAGATGGATCGGTGACGATTCAACTATTTAACGGTAACACATTGCTCGTGAGCGCAACAGACGATGGGACTCTCGGCGGACCGCCGATCACGCAACCGGGCGCGGTGGGCATTCGTGGCGACAACGCAAATTTGAAGTTCGACGATTTCTTAGTGGAATCGCTCGGCGACGACGGAACACCTAGTCGTCCGTCATCGCCGGGCGCGTCCGGCTCAAGCGGTAAGAAGAAAAGTTCGCGCATCTTGAATCAATCGACCGGCGATCGCCAATTGATCCTCTCTTGCGAGGGCCGAAGCCCCTCAATTTTCACGCGGCTCGGAGAACTCGTGCGCGGGAACCTTCCTCAAGTATCATCAACCGAATACAGTTGGGATGGCCGCTCCGACAGCGGTCAAACCCTGGCTTCCGGCGTTTACCGCGAAGAATGCGGCGCCGTTTCCCAATCGGTTGTCTTAATCCGCGGCTGACTTCAATTTATTCTGCTTTCGTAGCGCTCCATTTCGTGGTCGACTGGCTTCCATCGGCAGACGTGTGCACGAACTGACCGTCCATCGTGTTCCCTTTGGCCGCGCCGGTCCAGGACATTTTGTCTTTACCGGACTTCTGCTCGGTCTTCCACTGAGTCGCGTCGGACGACTGGTTCTCCGAATACGAACTGGTCTTGTATCCATACGGCACGCATTTGGTCGAAACGAACTGACCGTTCACAAAAACGAGCGTATCTTCGGTTCCCTGCTGGTCGTCGAACTTCGCTTCCCACACGCTGCCTTCCAAGTTGTTCGCCGCGTACAAACCGGCGGAAAAGCCCGCCATCACAATCGCTGAAAGAATAATTCTCTTCATTAGTTTTCTCCTTTTGCGTATTCAACCATGCCTTGCCAGTCAACGACCACGACGGGTTCATTTCCAACCACCCATGCGTCATGTCCGGATGGAAAGAGCGACACGTCGCCCGGCTTGCAGGTGTACTCTGAGCCATCATCCATGACGACTTTCAATGTGCCGGAGATATGATATTGAAAATGCGGCGCGGCGCAGCTTTTCGTGTTCACCAACGGCTGGACCGACGTCGACCATTTCCACCCGGGTTGAAAAATCGCGCGCCCAATTGTTGCGCCCCCGACCTTCATCAACTCCAATCGCCCATTCGGAAACTCACGAACTTCATCCGGCTTCGCGAAATTTCTCGCTTCCGCTTTTTCAGTCACTTTCATAAGGCCTCCTTGGTTTAAATACGACAATCATGCTAAGGAAGCGATTTCTTTGAATCAAGTACGCACCTCAATGTAATATAGGATGCTGCCAGTAACATACGCACCAAAAGGAAACTTATGATTTCACTTAACAACAAAGAGTACCACTGCAACATCGAAGTGATCGTCGACGTCATCGGCGGAAAATGGAAAATGCTGATCCTTTGGCATCTGCGCGACGGCAGCATCAAACGATTCAATGAGTTGCGAAGATTGATTCCAGGCAGCACGCAGAAGATGCTGACCTCGCAATTGCGCGAACTGGAGCGCTCACGCATCCTCACGCGCAAGGTGTATCCGGAAGTACCGCCGAAAGTGGAATATTCGCTGACGAAATATGGACTTGGACTCAAGTCATTCATTGAAATGAGCTGCGAACTCGGCAACGCCCATGTAAAACACATGAAGAAATGACATCGGTCATCGAAACATCGTTTATCCTGCTGCTGGGCGCCACGTTGATGGTGGCACTGCAATCACGCGTGAAAGTGCCGCTCGAACTGTTGATGTTGGTCGGCAGCCTGATCATGAGCTTCGTTCCGGGACTTCCAAACGTCCGCGTGATGCCCGAATTGGTCTTCCTATTATTCCTACCGCCGATTTTGTTCGCAGCCGCCTACTTCACGTCGTGGCGCGACTTTAAAGCGAACCGCCGGCCGATCGGCATGCTCGCGGTCGGCCTCGTCATTTTCACATCGGTGGCGGTGGCCGCGCTGATGCGCCTGTTGGTTCCCACTCTCTCCTGGCCGGTGGCGTTTGCGCTCGGCGCGATGGTATCGCCGCCCGACGCCTCAGCCGCAAGTTCCCTGACGCGGAAATTACGGATGCCGCGCCGGCTCGTGACAATCCTCGAGGGAGAAAGCCTAGTGAACGACGCGACCGCGCTCGTCGTTTATCGCTTCGCCATTTTGGCGATGGCAACGGGAGCCTTTTCGCTCCCGCTGGCGATCGGAAAATTTTTCGTGGTCGGCGTAGGCGGCGTGTTGGTTGGATACGTGGTCGGACGCGCGGGCATATGGCTGCTGTTAAAATTGGAAGACGTGAAAGCGCAAACAGTGCTTTCAATCATCACGGCATTCAGCGCCTATGTGGTCGGCGAATCATTGGGCGTGTCGGGCGTCATCTCGACGGGACCGGCCGGACTTGGATTCGGATTCCGCCTGCCGCTTT
>CAYXDS010000153.1:0-6670 GCA_964463805.1 uncultured Elusimicrobia bacterium
GTGGTGAACCGAGCCGAAAAGCAAATAAAGCGCATCGTTACGCACGACGGCCGGCGAAAAAATGGCGGCGCGGCGGTCAGCGGCGACGGACGATTCGTGGTGTTTCATTCTTACGCGTATTGGACCACGAAAATGAAAGTGCCGCGAATCTCGGATATCTTTGTTTATGATATTTCTTCGGGTCGGCTCGAGACGCCGTTAACGTCCACATTGGGCCGGACGCCGGACGGTGAATCCACGTTACCTTTGCCGAGCAGCGATGCGGTCCAGATTTTGTTCACATCAAACAGTCCCGCGCTCGCACGCGGCGTGAAATCGAGTCCGTCTCAAATTTACGTGATCGACCGCAACAAAAACCTGATCCGGTTGTTGAGCAAGAATTCCGACGGAGCGCCATCCAATCGAATGTGCGGCAGTCCTCGTTTGAGTGCGGACGGACTCAAAGTCGCATTTTTATCCGCCGCCACGAATTTCGATCCGCCGCTCGATCCGGCGTCGCTCTCTTTTCATTTGTACTTGATTGACGCGTCGACGGGAACCGTCTTACGCGTTAGCGCGTTGGAACGAGGGTTCGACTCGAACGAATCGATGGTCGGCGCGTTTGATATGGACACGAACGCGAACGTGATCGTGTTCGAAGCGAGAAAACGGATTGTCGGCGATCCTGCTCAAACGTTGGCGACCACGGATTTGTTCGCGTTCGATCGGTCAACCGGTTCCATCGCCGCTTTAACCGAAGGGGAATTGGCCGGAAAGTCCCGAAATCCTTCGATCAGCGCCGACGGTCGTTATGTCGCTTTCGTATTTACCGGTAGCGGCATTGCCGTTTACGATCGGTCGAAGGGGAATTGGCAGATCGCTGCGGCCGGAAAGTGCGACAACCCGGTTTTGTCGAAAAACGGTCGTGTGATCGTATTCGAACGCGAGGACAAGGTCGCAAAAAATATCTATGCGGTGACCAACCCGCTTTTTGAGGAAGAAACGATCGATGGCAGTCATTGAAGTTAAAAATTTGGCGAAAACCTATGAGGTGTCTGAGCATGAAGAGGGTGTGCTCGGTTCGATCAAAGGATTGTTCCGCCGCCGCAAGCGAAACGTCGAAGCGGTAAAGTCCGTTTCATTTAACATCGAAGCTGGCGAACTCGTTGCATTTTTGGGGCCGAACGGCGCCGGCAAAACGACCACGCTTAAAATGTTGTCGGGACTTCTCTATCCGACCAGCGGCGATATCCACGTTCTTGGCAGTGTGCCGTTTGAAAAAAAACATGATTTCCTGCGGCGCTTTTCTTTCGTGATGGGGCAGCGCCACCAACTGTGGTGGGAGTTGCCAGCGCTCGATACGTTTCGTCTGAACGCGGCCGTGTTTGAATTGAGCGAGCAAACCTACAAGCGGCGTCTAGCGGAATTGGACGAATTGCTTGACCTCGACCCGCTGTGGCACACGCCGGTCAAAAAAATGTCGTTGGGGCAGCGTATGAAAATGGAACTCGCTTGCTCGCTGATTCACGAACCGGAATTGTTGCTGCTCGATGAGCCGACGATCGGTCTCGATGTGGTCATGCAAAAGACGCTGCGCGATTTCGTGGCCCGCATCAATCGCGAAAAGAAAACAACCGTGCTGCTCACGAGTCACAACATGGAAGACATCGAGTCGTTGTGCCGCCGCGTGATCGTGATCCACCACGGTACGCTTTTGTTCGACGGCGATTTGTCTGAGTTGGTCAATCGTTTCGCGCCGGCCAAACGCGTGACCGCGTTGTTGTCCGATGGTTCGCGCAGTGAGTGGGAGATTCCGCGCAAGGACGTATCGAAGCGCGTGGCAGCGATCTTAAAAGATATGCCGGTGAACGATCTCACCGTCGAAGAAATGCCGCTTGAGGACGTCGTGCGACGGATCTTTAAAGAGGGAAGCGTCGTCGCTTAGCTCGCTGTCTATTTCACATGGACCGAGATCAAAGGGCCCAGGGTTCCATCGGCATTCGTCGAATACTCCGATACAGTGGTGGTAATGACACCGTTTTTTTCAGTGGTGGAGGTTATTCGAGTGATTTTACGTCCCGCTACCGCCGCTGGTTTGCCAAAAATGACGGCTCCCGCACAGACACCGATCACGATATCGAGGTCTCCATCCCCATTCATGTCGGCGAGACGAACCGTCTTCGGTCCATCTATGTTTTTATAGCTGGCGTCAAAGGCTTCGTCTAAGTCGGTCCAAACACGACTGAATGTGGGCGCCGGACTTGAGAGATCACCCGTTGTGTTTCTCATTACGCTTACGCGCGGCGATGAGATATCTTGCACGAACACCACGTCTTGATACCCGTCCTTATCGATGTCTCCAGTGGCCAGCGAGGTGGCATCGGTGTCAACCGGGTAATGATAGACCTTCGCGATTTGCGCAACGCCGGCGGCATTCACCCCATTGTTGCGATAAACATCAAACCCCGTTGGTCCAACCATCGCCAGATCCAGATCGCCGTCGTTATCGAGGTCGACAAACTCAACGTCTTCGTATCGGGTGAGCGATTCCGTTGAAAGCCCCCAGACAGATTCGGAGATTCCCGGTAGTTCAAAGTTGCCGGAGGGACTGGAATCGTAGACCAAATAAGTCGTTCCACAAACACCCGTACAGGCGCCGTTCCCGATAATATGCGGTCCCGATACTTTCGCCGATCCGGCCACCAGTGTACTGGCGGGCCAGATTTCGACATTTTTGTCTCCCATGCCGACAAACATTTGGCTGGCCGCTGATCCATAAGAGCCTTTGGCGGCCACCGATCGATACGTGGCGCCGGCTGTGACTTTTTCGGCGACAAGAGACAAGTCGCTTTTGTTTCGCCGCTGAATTTTCGTTCCGCCCACCACATACAGGTATTGGTTATCCAGCGACAATTGACCTCCTAAGAGCGTGGCCGCACCCGCACCGGTGGGGTTTGCCACCTTTTTAAAATCTGTGACGACATCCGACAAATCGTCTTTGCGCCGCTTCTGAATGCGACTCTGACTCGGTGTTTGAACGTCCCAAATCCAGAAGTAAACGTATAAATCGTCAACGACGATGCCCCGCGGGCCGCTGTACTCGCCATAGGAACTGATGACGGCTGTATTGGTCGCGACGCCCAGCGCATTATCGTCGGTATAAGGGTATTTCGTTCCGATGACGTTTTGCGACAGCGTCGAAAAATCCGATTTCAAACGTTTTTGTAATTTGTTCTGACCAAGAACCGGATCGATAGACGTGATATATACGTAGGTGTCATCGACAGCGATGTTCGCTTGCATCATTTTCTCGGACTGAGTGGCGATTGAGGAATCACTGAGCGAGGCTGCCAGCGTCATATCTTTTTTATTCAACTTCAAAAGGGTTGTTACGCCGCCGCCGGTCATGGTCGAGACGACATACAGATAATCATCATCGACCGCCATGCTGCCGTATTGATAGGGAGCAACGCCTCCATAACTGTCCAGATAGGTTGTCGGAGTGGCGGCCAACACACGAACAATTGATGTACCGTCCTGAACTGCTCCCTTGGCCAAAGATCCGAATAGGTAGGGTCCTTTCAATCCTTGACGTTTCCAAAGCCTCACTCGGCCTGAGCCGAGCATTCCAGTCTCCGTCAGTTCCACCGAAACGATATCGTTGTCTCCATCCAAGTCGAAATCACCGAAATCAACGCCTTTCACCCGGTTCCAAAGAGTCATGTCAAATGAATCGTTACCGCTGGGTGTCATTGAAAATGCGAAGTGCGCCATGCCACCACCCGCATTTCTTGCCACCGTCAAGCAATTGTCGCCGAAAAAGTCACCGGCAACGAAATCGAGATCCCCGTCATTGTCATAATCGGCATATGCGCCGTCATTGAAAAAACTCCAGCCCAGATCTTGGAAATAAGGCACTTTATTCGGGTGGGGCGCTCTCGAAAAATTTCCGTTGCCATCATTCAAAGAAAGGGGGACTGTACTGGTGGAGGACCCAACCCCAATGATAAACGCATCAAGATCGCCGTCATTATCAACGTCGAACAATGCGTCGAAGTCTCGGCCTATCATCCCGTCGTGGATATTCTCAATATTGAAATTGTTCCCGCCGGCATTTTTAAAAATATGTGTGTCCAAGAGGCCATACGGATTCGCGAGCATATCCAAACTGTCCGAGTAATCATACGTGACCGTTACGGTTCCGGCCGGAACTAGTCGAAAGCTGATCCAAGCGTTGGTCGGATGATAGGTCCAGTTCGGCGCGTTTGTGAGCGAATCTTTCATGTCCATGTCGACGCCATTGACGGTTACTTTCGTGATTTTTCTGACGGGTCGATACGTTAAATAAAACAGCCGTTTGCCGCCCGGTATAAAGCTGTCGGTTTTAGACTTTACGCCATTTCCTTCAATATCTCCGACGTCGATAGCAAAATCTCCCAACCATGGCATCACAGTGGATTTAAAAACTCCTCGAAATGTCACTGTTGAGGCGTGGGCGCACGAAACCCCTAAGCAGAAAAAAACGGCGGCCATCGATGAAAGACGGACATATCGCATGTTAGTTGACAGTGGTGTCCTCCCGTTTTACCGTGACACTGGTGCCATTGATGTTAAAAACCATGGTCTGTGTTTGGTTTTGCGTCCATAGGTGCGGATTTTCTTGGCGCAACCGGTACTCGACGATTCTTGTGGCTGCCATACATGCCACGTATTGTTTATCATCCAATTTCGCTTGCACGTATTCTTTGTTGCCGATGCCTCCGAATCGAGCCAACAATCCGGCCACGAGAATCGCGAATATAACAAGAAAAATGACGGCCAGCGGAAGCGCGAGGCCGTTTTGTCGTCGCTTCTTTTCTAGTTCTGAATGCCGTTGCATAAAATCGTCTCTACAAATTCGGTGATCGCCGGCGGCGCTAGCTTTGTGACGGTGACCCGCACCATTTTTAGATCCGTCGCCGCGCCCCACGGAACAATTACGGTGCCGGCCGCCGTGACGGTGGCGTATTGAACTGAAACCTGTCGTGAAAATCCCGACGCCGGAAAATCCTTGTAGGTATTGTAGTCATCGATGTCGTCGAAGTCATTCAGTGTTAGCGTCTCCAGGCCGTCCAATCCAATGGCTGATTTTCCTGAAAGTACATAGGGAGTGGTCGTGGTTTCATCCCACTTCTTGGTTCTTATCTGATCCACCATGCTTTGCGCATACAGGAGAACCCGTCGTTGTTCCAATCGCACCACCAGGCCGCCGCTGGTTTTGCGGATAACGACGGCCAACGGCAGCATGCCGACGACCAAAATGGCTGTTGCGATCATGAGCTCAATGGCCGTGAACCCGCGGTTATTGGGAGATCGGCTTAACATCAAACGTGATCTCCTTGGGCGTGACGTTTTCCATGCGTTGATAGGTTCCCACCAGCGTAAATCGTGCCGTGACGGGCCCCTCTTTGACTGTGAGAGGAATATCATCGGCGTCGTTATAAGAAATCGTCAACAGTCGCAAATTTTCCGCCAACTTTTTTGAACCCATCATTTTCCATGTGTTTGCGGTGGTGTCCCACTTTTCACGTAATAAATAAGGGGCTCCCGTGTTGGCGATTCGGTAGCGAAAAAGGGTCAAGCCGTCATCATCCCACCTTGAAAATCGATATCCGACCGGATCGTCAATTTGCGTCATTGTCGGCGCTCCATTCGATATATTCTGTCTCATGAATGTGGAACTGCTCACCAAAACGGCGCGAATTGGCGTAAACGCAATGTCATCAAAATAAACGGCGGCGGCGCCCGCCGATACTTGCAATCGGACCCTGACCTGGTCCAACGGTTGTGTCCCAGCAACATACATGCCAGCGGGTGGATAGCGCACTTTCAGCGGGGCCCACGTTGTGCTTGTTCCAGAGTCGGAAACCAGCTCGGTACCGAGGTTATTCAGAAGCGCAAGTTTGTAGGTGGTCCCGGCCGTTGTTTTGGCCCAGCCGGTCAGCATGTAAGCCGCGTAGGTCGAGAGCTGAATCAAGTTGCTCGCCTCATATACTTGTCCGGAACCGGTTAATGAAACAGCGTATTGATTGCTGTGCGTATTAATTTGCGTGGTGTCTTTCACATAAGCATGGGTCAAGCTTCCACCCGCTATGTTCGGCCAATATTTGGGGCTGTTCGTCGTGGAATTGACGGGTTCTTCTAGACTTCCATTTAAGACAAGATTTCCAACGGATGTTCGAGACGCGGAGCGGAGATCGGCTAAAATCATTTGAGAAATCTGTAGCGTCTGACTTAGATTTTCGCGGTTGTCGACCGTTCTCAAACCCAAAACCTGATATTGCCGGGTAAACTGGTAAACGGCTGAAAAGATAATGCTGGAAATCAGCAAGGTCACACAGATTTCGATCAGCGTGGCTCCTTTCTTCATGAACGGTGTTGGGTTTCTTTCCAGATTAGATTGTTGTGCGTTTCCTTTAAAAATAAAGAACCTACGATGAAAGTCATCAGCGCGATGATGATCGGATAATACAAACACGCGTAAATATTCCCCGTTTCGGCGACGATCGTAATGCCGATCAACGGCAAGAGGCCGCCGAACACGCCGTTGCCGATGTGGTACGGCAACGACAGCGCCGTGTAGCGGATTTTTGCGGGGAATGCTTCGACAAGATAAGCGGCGATCGGTCCGTAAACCATCGTCACGAACAAC
>CAYXDS010000154.1:0-6664 GCA_964463805.1 uncultured Elusimicrobia bacterium
AGAATTTGTCCGCCCTTTTGCTTTTGAAAAAATCGTTTCCACACGGCGGCAATCAATAGTTGCGATGAAACCGCGTTCACGCGGACTTGCTCGAGAATATCGGCCTGTTCCGTTTTCTGAAAGGATACGACCTTGGGCGCCGGCGAAGCGGCGAGAACGACCGCGTCGAGCGCAACATCAACCGGCGTGATCGTCTCCAACGCACTCGAAATCGATGCGGAATCCTCCATCGACAACTCGATCGCCTGGGCCCCGCCGCCGTTGCGTTTTATTCGCTCAACCGTTTTTTCAGCGACGTTCCGATTCCGATGAAAGCCAACGAATACGTTCCAACCTTTCGCCGCCAATGCTGCCGCGGCGGCGCCGCCGATACCGCCGCTTCCACCGACGACCAACGCGCCTCTATTTTTTTTATCGCTCATTAAGAAGTTCCGCCAATTGTTGTTTTGTTTTTTTTACGCACCCGATCTCATGGAAATCGACCTCATTAAACTTAATCAACTGCGGATCGGAAAAGACCATCGCTTGACCTGCGAAAATCGAAATCATCCGATCAATTGCAGGCCGATCGATGAATTCGCTGATCGCGCCCCGTGGATTGGCGTCGGCCATCCAACGCAAAATGCGGTCTTGCGCGACGTTGCCCGGATGGTGCGCGTCGATCGACTCGCAATCATTCGAACCCATCGAACGAATGTCGAAGGTGTCATAGAACTCATGTCCACCGAGGGCAACCGGCAGTGCCGCGCGAACTCGACGCAAATAATCGGCCGCGTTCGGATCGGACTGCAAACGATCATACGCGATCGGAGATACCGGCGTCAGATAAAAAACCGGACGAATCCCATAACGATCGCACGCGGCCGCGAATTCAGCCAATTCGTTCAATCGCGCCGGGTCAATTTCATTCGGAGAGGACAATCCCCATCCGTTCGACGTCAAAAGACCCAATGATGACTTGAAACCTTTGTCCGCTGAACCTTCGCCGCCGGAACAAACGATCGAATTCACATGCGAGCCATCCGCGCGGAATCCGTTGCCCTTCACCATGGCAAAAAAACCAACCGGCGTGTATCCAATCAAACGATTCTGCAACGATCGTCCCGTAAAAATCCTTTCATAATCGACAAAAGAATAACGGCCTTGCTTTATCCATAACAACGGCTGCAACAGCTTAAACCGTGTAATATCGGAAACTTCAAAATCATGCTCAGGAAAAACCGGTGCGATCAGATAGGCTTTGTTGAACCAGAAATAATCGAGCCCGACGACGAGCACCTTCGGTGAGTGAGTTTTAACGAGGTCCTCTAAAAACAGTCGCGCTTCGCGCACCGAACGCGCGCCGCCGCCCGCATTTACAAACGGCCGCCGGAACGCTTCTTGTTGAAAGAAAAATACGCGCGAGGATCCGAGCGTCACGATATCGGGCCGACGCTCGCGAATCAATTCCAATTTGTAGCGGTACGTATTGTCGCCGAAACCGGCGCCGTAAAGCACCGGCACCCGCTGTTGATCTTTGACCACCTGTGGAATCGGCGTCACCTCGCCGCTGTTACGCAAAAAAAGATAATTCGGCAGCGGCAAAACTGCCGACACCGCTAACGTCAGAATAAAAATCATCAAATATTTTTTCATGTCAAAATTGAAAATACACGAACTCAGCGGCCCGGTTCACCGTCAAAGAGCACCAAAGCGCGGCCGATGCAAGTATTCCACAAGCGATCGCGGTCGGTATCGAGGGTTGCCAGTCATTGGACAGAAAGCGGCGCATCGAATTCGATGGCAACCAAGCGATCAGCGTCAAAACGATGATCCACGCGAGTCCGTCTTTCACCGAGACGAGCAACGTTATTGGAAATGAAATCGGCAAAGAACCGACATGAGCCAACAATCCTTTGTAGGAAACCGGCAACGCGAATCCGGTGCGCCCCGCCATGGCTTGCAGCAAACGGAACGCCGCTGGAACCGAGGACGCATTAAAAAAAACGAACGAGACGAGAACCGCGGCCATCGTTATCAACCTTGCGACAATCCCACGAAGAGCGGCTGGAACGGCTGGAATAAACGACAATTTCTTTTTGCCGATCAACCAAGCGTGGTTCACGATCAAATAAATTCCGTGCAACAATCCGAACATGAAAAAAGTCCATCCGGTGCCGTGCCACACGCCGGCGATGATCATTGTCACCAAACACGGCACGGCCGTGGTTCCGAGGAACGCGGCGAATCCTTTACCGAGTTTTTCCCCCGGCTTTAAGTGCACGACCCTGCGGCGCGCGATCGCCAAGGCGATCGGCGTATAAATATAGTTCGTTAAAAAGTTCGACAACGAAATGTGCCAGCGTCGCCAAAAATCGACGAGATTGATCGCTTTATAGGGAGAATCGAAATTCCAACCGAGCTTGATGCCGAACAGGCGCGCCAAGCCGATCGCCATGTCCGAATAACCGGAAAAATCGAAATACAGTTGGAAGAAAAAGGCGATCGCGCCGATCCACGCTTCCACAAACGTAACGTGACCTCCGGCCGCGGCGCCGAATATCGGCTTGGCATAAATCGCAACGCCGTCGGCCAATACGCATTTTTTAAAGAAACCGATCGCAAACAACGTAACGCCGATCACCGCATCGCGCCAGCGCGCGGCCGAATCGGCGTTCCGGAACTCGCGAAACTGCGGAACGATGGAAGAATGATCGGGGATGGGTCCCGCGCTCACGTACGGAAAGAACGCGACGAACAATCCATACTCGTTGAAAGAGCATCTCTGCGCATTTTCGCCATAGGCATCGATCACATACGCGAGCTGAGCGAACGTATAAAAAGAAAAACCGAGCGGCAGAATCGCTCCGGGCGCGTATTTAAAAAAAGCAAGCGCGAAGACGTCACCTGCAACGATCGCCATAAGCGCGGCGGTTCGTGCCGGCCCCTGCCGACGCACCATCCACGCAACGGAATAATAATTGAGGACGGCGGAAACGGCGAGAATCGCACCAAACACAGGAGAACGCCAACCGTAAAAAAAGAGCGAGGCGATCAACAGAAAATAACGAACGATTTCCGGACGAGCGTGGCGGCGAAGAAATTCAAAAACAAGCAGAACGACGGGAAGAAAAAAGGCGATGAAGGGCAGGGAATGAAACGCCATTACGTCTTGCCGGCTCCACCTTTTTTCAGAATCGCATCGACGAATTCTCCGACGTTTTTCATTCGCGCCACTTCCGACGTGTTGAATTTCACGCCGAACTTCTGTTCGACCGAGATCACGAGATTGATGTGATTGACCGAATCCCAGGCGGGCACGTCTTTGGCGGTGGTAAGATCCAAGATAACGATGGATTCATCGTCGAAAACGGAACGAAAAATTTCGGTCAACTGATTAAAAACCTCGGATCGCTGCATATCAATTCACGCGGCGAACGACGCGGATCGGAGTTTCATACGCGCGATAGGCATCGACCGATAAATTCCATAGATCGCGGTCCGCGGCGCGGGTGGGTTTGAAGCCGAGTTTTTCATAGTGATCTTTGACCATTTGGTTTTTCGCGGTGGGAAGAAATTCTCCGACGACGCGCTTAAACCCGCGCGTTCGAGCCCCTTCCACGATGCAATTTAAGACCTCTTGTTCGACATGTCGACCGAGCACGCGGCAACTCATGAGCCACGTATCGATGATCAAATCGCCGCCGTCGGCGGGACGCGCGATGACGACGCTGATCATACCATTATCCCCAAAACGGTCTTTCAAATGAAACTGATAGGTCAAAATATGTTCGTCGTTCCGCATTTGATGGACTTGCTCCAGCGAATAACGCCGTGTCGTGAGATTGAATTGATTGCTTTTGTTGATGAGCTGATGAATGCGCGATGCGCCGATATCGTCGAACGGCGCGACCGCGAGCGTCATGTCCAACCCCTTCAAATAATCCTCGACGTTGTGCGAAGACGAGCGCAACTCCCCCCGTTGCGAATCGGCGCGATACTGGCACGTTCGGTGGCGGTCCTCTTCGGTCAGCACGAACGATTCGAACAATCCCGAACCCGACAAACAATCGATGAAGTCCGATGGATCCTCAGGCACTTCAGGCACGCTGACCATCGGCAGAAGCTGCCGCACGAGATCGCGTTCCATGGGATTGTCATCGAAAAAGACGAACGCATCGAGACCCAGGTTCAATTTTTTCGCGATCGCGTCGATGTTCGAGGCCTTATCGTTCCAATTGGCGACGAACACCGAAAAGTCTTCGGCGGTCAAAACCATTTCAGGATGTTTCTGAAAAGGCGCCCACGCGTTCGCATCGTCGTTCTTGCTGCAGGCGGCCAATATCACGCCGCGCGACTTTAAATCCTTCACGTAACGCTGAAAAGCGACGAACGCCTCGCCGGCGCCGGTGCCTTGTCCCAATTCCAACCCTTCCACGCCGTCGTCGCCGATCACGCCGCCCCAAATCGTGTTGTCGAGATCCAAAACCAAAACTTTTTTCGAGCGTCCAACGGCGGCGGCCAAGACACGCGCCACCTGTTCCGCATACACGGGAGCGTGCAGCGGCGAAATCGCCTGCTTCGCATGAAACCAAAGACGCTGATGACACCATTCCCGCTTTCCGAACTGCGCGGCCAACGCATCGACGTCGACCATATGAATCTGGTTTTCTCGCGCTTGATCGGCGACCCACTCGTTGATGCGGCTGAAAAACCAAGCGACCGTTCCTTTGATGGAGCGATCGGCGTTGCCGAACAATGGAAACGGCGGAACGACCAACGTTTGAAACAAAACGGATGAACCGAGTTTCTGTTTCACGCTCGCGATCAACGCCTGAAAGTGGTCGGCTCGTTCGCGGAACAGCGTCTCCCCTTGCGCAGCCGTTGACGCGAACTCCAACGGCTGATCGCCGGCGTCCATCGCAAAGAAAACGAAATCCGGAGCGAATTGTTTGAGCGCCGCCGACGGTTCAAGTGCTTCCTGACTGTACTGATTGAACGGCGCCGTATAAATGTCGATCCATAAACCGTGGCGTATACCGGCCACTCGCAACGAGGGAAGAATGTGATCGAACGTGGAGGAGGTGAGCAATGCGAGCTTGACTCGGTGGAGACCGGCCGCATCATCGAAAGAAAACTTGTTGATGCGGTTGGCCAACTGTTGCGTCTGAAGAAAATCCAGATTGGTTCCCGCCAATGCGCGAACGACACCGAAATCCGAAGACGCGCGCTTCAGCTGATCGTTAAAATTCGATGGCGACGGCATCCAATTAAGAAATTTCATTGGGTGGGTAATTCCCCTGAGCCTTACCGCGCGCGATCGGTTTGCCGCTTCGGGTAATTTCTATCTTCATTTGAAATACGCGCAGTTCGGGATTCACGTATGACACGACGCCCGCCACATCGATTTTTTCCCCGACGTAAAGTGGCGCCACGAACTCCATCGAAACGTTATGCCACACGCAACCGGCGCCCGGCAACTCTTGACCGATTAACTTCGAAACGGCGGCGATCAACAGTCCGCCATAAACAACCGGTCCGTCAAAACCCGCTTTCTTGGCGGCCGCCGCGTCCAAATGGAGCGGATTGCGATCGCCGCTCAAATCGCGGAAAGCGTTCATTGCCGCTTCGTCGAAAACCGTGGAAAAGTGTGCGGACATGCCGGTGACGACTTTCTTCATGACGCGCTGATTCCCCCTGGAAAATATTGCTGATGCCACATTTCAAGCATGAGCAGCGTCCACATTCGGTATCCATGATTGCGCTTGCCGGACACGTGTTCGGAAAAAATCCTCTCCAGCGCCGTGCGTTCGAAATAACCACGCGACAGCGCCGCTGTCGACAGAACGTTATCGCGCCAAAAGTTTTTCAAGTCGACGCGAAACCATTCGTCGACGGGTATACCAAATCCCACTTTCGAGCGGCACGCGATGCTTGGCGGAAGAAGGTCCGAAACCGCCTGTTTTAAAATCCATTTCGTCGACGTCGAACCGTGCAACTTCCAGTCGCCCGGATAACGAAACACCGTCTCAACCAATTCATGGTCGAGGAACGGTGAACGCGCTTCGAGCGAGTTCGCCATTGTTGCGATATCGACTTTCGCCATCAAACACTCGGGCAAATAGCTTGCGAAATCCACGTAAGACAATCGGTTCAGCAGATCAAGGCGCTTCGATTGATCGAAAAATCCGTTTAAGTAGTTCAGCGCTTGCGAAGCGCCGGCAAGTCGAGAAACGAAGTTGCTTGTATACATCGTGCGCTTATCTTCTTCGGTAAACATGCCGATCGTATTGAAGTAGCGTTGGGCCGGTGAAGCGGCGAGAACATCGCGAAAAAACCGTTTTCCCTTGCGCGGCAGTACAGCGCCGACCGGTGCGAGCGCTTCGCGCAGCGCTTGCGGCGCCCAATCGAGCTTCGACGCTAATTTCATTGCCACATAACGGTTGTATCCGCCGAACGCTTCGTCGCCGCCGTCGCCGGTCAATGCGACGGTCACATGCTTGCGCGTTTCGCGAGCCAAATAATAACTGGGCAACGCCGAACTGTCTCCGAACGGCTCTCCGTAATGCCACGCCAATTTGGGAAGAACGTCGGTCATCTGCGGTTTCACGATGAATTCGGTGTGCTCGGTTTTGAAAAAATTCGCGACTTCATGCGCGAACGGCAATTCTGAAAACTTTTCTTC
>CAYXDS010000155.1:0-6663 GCA_964463805.1 uncultured Elusimicrobia bacterium
GTTGTTCGCGGACGGCGCGGTCGCCGTCGATTCCTTAACGCACCAAGCCATGTCGAGCGTGTATTGGCTCGTGGTGGCGCCGGTCACTTTGCGCAGCAAACCGGCCGGGTTCGAATCGATATTCGACGTATTGAGAGGCGTCGGATCGATGAATCGCGGGCTCGCGCTCGCATTCGTGTTGTCGGTATAAATTTGGATTCCCCACGGAATGATCGACACCGGTTGCATATCCAATCGAACGTATTGATTCGCGCGACGCCATTGCGCGGGCACCGCGACAGTCCACGTGACCGAACTGCGTTCGATGCCGGTCCCGATATCGAAGATTCGAAGTTCATGGATCGGGAACGGCTTAAACGGATTGAATCGCGACTTCGCGAATAAATACCAAGCAACCGAGCTCGCCGCCGGATTCAACGAATTCATATTGAAACCATAAGCGGTGCCGCCATTCGTTGCATACGGAATGCCTTGACCGTTGTCGGAGGTGGTGACCACCGACTTGTCGACTTCTTGCAAATAAAAATTCCCCTTGTCCGGATTGCCGGTCAAATAATAAGCGAGCGCCATCTGCGCGGTACCTTCGAGCCACACCGCATCTTTATCGGCGGCGGCGCCCGGATTCGACGATCCGATAAACGGACCCGAGAAATCGAAGCCGTTCACGTTGATACCCGTCAAATCGTTCGCGTGCGTATTGAGGAAATCAGTTTCAGCGGTCGCCAACACGTTCGTGTAAGAAGAAACCGCGAGCGGCGCCCATGAATACGCGTCGAGCGCGCGGTCCCAGTTGTCGTTGCCGTTCGTGAGTTTGCCGACTTTGAAACGTTGCTGCGCTGGAATATACATCTGGCTTTGCAGCCAACCGAGAATATTATTCGCGGCCGTGTTGTAAGACCCGTTCCCGCTCATGCGTGAATAAGCTTTGAACGCCGCATAAACGTCGAAGTTTTGTTCGGTCGACTTGTTCGTGAGCAACACGTTTGTGCGACCGAACTGAATCGCATTGTCAACATCTTGCAGGCCAAGCAACCAAGCGGCCGTATCATTTATCACCGTGTCGTAAGTGGTTTGGCCTGTCACGTTTCGATAATGAATCAACGCAAGCAACATCCACGCATTGGGACCCGCTGTGCGACTGCTGTTCGTAACCGTATAGGACCCAACGGTTGAATTCACATTGTACTCGTCGTGGAAACCACTGAACGACGCGCTGTCATGGATATATTTATAAACGTCGAAAATTTTCTTCGCGAGCGGCGCGTCGCCGCGGAACGTGTAGTTCATGGCCGCGAGCGCTTGATCGTAGGTGACCGCTTGCGGCAGCGAATCGAAGCTGCGCACGAGACCGCCGGCCACTTGTTTTTCTTTGAGGCCCGTGTAAAGCCGCGTCTCATCGGGCTGCGCCGGATTGGCGGTCAACCATTTCACGTTGTCGACATCGAACGATTGATTCGTCACTTGCCCGATTTGCGACGAGATCGCGCCGATCGCGAAATAAGTTTGGATTTGATCGAAGTCGAGCAGCGGCTCGCGCGCCTTGAAATCAGAAACGGCGATGACAACCTTCTGCCAGGTGTTGTCGGTCGGAATGCCGAGTTCGCTCAAACGAATCTTCGACCGCTCGGTGCCGGCCGGAATATTCGCGGAGCGAATCGCGAACTGCAAATCATGATCGGTGCGCACCCAGAAATACAAATAGCCGGCTTGGAAATACCGCATGAACCGTGAACCGCCGGTGCTGTCGGGATTCGTAAACCAAATCGCAAACGCGTCCTGCACGCCCGGATTGTTCACGAGCGAGTACGTGGCGCGTCGGAATGTGATCGGATCTTCGGCCACGCCATTGGACTGCTCAAGCAAAGTCATCGCGGTCCCACCGTTTACGCCGACGGAAACGCCGACATAACCGCCGGAACCGTTATCGGAATAAACATTATAAGACTGCGTCCAAATCGGATCACGCACATAAACAGCGGTCGTCGAGCTGACGGCACCAACGGTAGCGGTCAATGTTCCGGTGGAGGCAATCACGCCGGCTGACAACAACGTGCTCGGGCCCTGCGCCGGAGAAATCGTTCCGATGTTGCCAACGGTGCTGGCCGGCGTCCACGTAGGAGATATGTCGATCGTCACGCCGTTCGCATCGAAACCGGTCGCATTGAAACGCCGCTTGCCGCTGAACGGGACGATCGGCGCGTCCGGAACAATCGCAATTTTCGTGAGCGCTCCCGGCAAATTCGTGTCCCAACGAATGTTGTCGACATAAAAATCTTGAGCCGACGCGACGGTGCCGACCGCGAACGCCGCGAAGAAAACTTTCATGCGCGAAAGATCGGCCCACGGACGCGGACCTGCAAAATCTTTAAGCGGAATGACAACGGGCCGCCAAGTATTATCAAACGTCACATAGTTCTTGAGATTAACTTTCGACAGTTCGATGCCGGCGTCAGTGTTCCCGGAACGCATGCTGATCTGCAAATTGTTTTGAAGCGCAGCCGGACCTTTAAACCAGAACCGCAACGATCCATCGTAATAAACGTTCATGTCTCGCGTGAACGTATCGGCAGCCGTGAGCCCCCATTGAATGTACCAACCGGCGAATCCATCGGCACCTTGCGCGTTGATCGTGGTTTTAAAATCACGCACACCTTCCGGCGCGGTTGCATCCGATTGATCAAGCAACGTCGGAGACGTGACGCCAACGCCACCGAACGCGACGTTCAGCAAGCTATCGGTGTTCAACAAGACCGAATTCGTGATCGTTTCTGAATACAAACCGAGCACCTGATTAATCGGCGTCGAAACAACGCTAACCGCGGCGTTCGTACTCACGGCCATGAAACTTCCGGTCGCATTACCGTCCGCACTCGCCGTCAACGTGGAAGCAGTAATCTGATTTAGCGGAGAGAATGTGCCGGCCGTCGCGCTGAAGCTCGAATAAATGATCACGCGATCACCGTTTGCGTCTCGACCTTCAACGGTGAACTGGCGATGCTTGTTTTGCTGAACCGTGGTCGTCGCCGGGAAAATCGCGAGCGACGTTACGGGTTTAACCCAGCGATAATGGTCGATGTAATAGGGATTTGTCGAAAAGGTTTCAGCGATCAAGGGCGATCGTACGCGCTGCAGGAACGCCGCGGTCAAACCAAAGCCGCCGGCGCCGATCGGAATCACGATCTCCGTCCATTGACCGCCCGTCGAACCGACCGCCTTCGCCGCGGTTTGATTATTGACGCCGTCGTTGAACTCAATCTTGAAATTAATAGTGGCAGTACTTTTGAGCCAGAAACGAACGCTGCCGGACGCGTAATCCGAAAAATCGCGCTGTTGAATATCAAAGTTGCAACAATTGTCGCAGTAGGTATTCGTGTTGTAGTAACCCCACGCGCCGCTCGCACCGGTGATGGCGGTTCGTACCGACGTCACACCTTCGGGAACATCGGGTTGGCTTGAGTCATAAAAATTTAATGCGACGGTGCCGAACGCACAAATTTGAAACGGAGCCGCGTTATAAAGCGCTCCGTCGCGCGTGTATTCTTTCGTCGCTTCGGCCGACGCGCGTTGCGTGAGCGCGACCGTTGCGAGAACGCCGAATGTTAATGCAAGAAGTTTTGATTTCATTTATTTAGCGACCGCGCAAACGCCGCTGATGCGTTTGCCGTCGACTTCATATTGATAAATATACACGCCCGATTCGACGACTTTGCCCGAATCATCGCGGCCGTCCCACTGCGACGTGCTTTGACTGTGAAGCGTGCGAACTTGATGGCCGGTGATATCGAAAATGTTGACCGTAATGTCTTCGGACAAATCGCCGAACGAGAACAGGATCACATCATTCTTACCGTCGCCGTTCGGTGTGAACACTTTCTCCATCGGCCGACGATCCTCCGGCGACAACGGCGGTGCGGCCACCACCGCGAACGTTCCAAACACACCGGTGCGCACGGTGACCGTATTCCTCTGCGTGTCCACAGTGCCGCCAAGCGGACGCCACATGAAACCATCCCACCACATGATGCGCAAATTCTTCTCCTGAATATTCGTGCCGTCCACGACGCCGTCTTGGCCTGCCGGATATTCGAAGTCCGGATACAGCAATGAAATTTTCACGAAGCCGCGAATCGGCGCGTCGGAGCTGATGTTGAACACGCTGATCGCATCGATGCCGGCCGGAATGATCGGATTCGCTTGCGCGGGTCCGTCTTCGGACGCGGTCAACGACACCTCATCGACGCTCAACGTGGTCGGGCTTCCAAACAAGCCGGACGGAATGTCGATCGTGGTTTCACCGTCGGCCGGATTGCTGTCGCCGAGAATGAAGCGACCGCCATCGGGGCCGAACAACGCGCTCGCGTTCGAAAGGATGTTCACGTTCTGCAACGGATTCGGATCGGCGGTCGTAGTCTCCGGGAACGTGCGCGCAGCGCCGTTCACGGTCGGAACGCCGCCGACAAGTTTTAACTGCTCGGCGACAATCCGGTATTGCAACACGCGATTGGTGCCCGAGCTCGTTGGAATTTCAAAAGCGAAGCCGAGAGGATCGCGTCCTTCAATGGCCGGCAATTCGATCAACGGCACCGAATTCGTATCGAGCGGATCCGTCGACGCGACGAAACGATAAAACACGCGCACGCGCACTTGACGGTCGGACGGCTGACCGGGATCCGAGAACGGCGTGTTGCACGATTCAAACGGACGATCCTTCGGCGACAAATCCTGCCCGGCCTCTCCCATGATGATGATCTTGCGTTTCTTAATATGAGAAAGATTGGTCAACGGTTTGTGTTTGATCTTGACCGGCGACGTCGGCCGCGTGCCGATGAACGCGCTCGCTTTCACCGACACGATTTTCTTCGAGATGAATGCGTTCGATTGAATGGGCAAAAGCATCGCCTGCAAAAGCAGAACGAACACTTTTGCGGAAGCCACCCAGTGATGATTGAATTTCTTATTCAATGAACGCCTCGATTCGGAGCGTGGTCGTTTGATACGGCTGCTGCACTTCGGCTCCCGAGAAATTCGCTTGGAAATAAATGTAGGCGCTGGCGCCCATCGGATGCGCGCCGAATTCGGTATCGGATTGGCCGTAGTGAATTCCGACGCGGTTGAACAGTTTCGGGAAATCGGCGTCGAGCGCGAGCGGTTTCGTATCGACGCAATCGGCATAAATGCCGTCGTTGTTCGTGTCGATGCCGTCCCAGTTCGATTTGTCGGTCACGTATAACCATTGGAACGCATTTGTGTCGGTCGGTCGGCTGCAAAGACCGTTCAGATTCGGCTCCGTGGCGGTCGGGAGCGTACCCGTGGCCGCCTTAATGCTCCACGCCATCGGCAACGGCGTTGAACTGGTCGTGCCGGTTTCGCCTTTCAACAAACCGGCGGCCAACGAATCAGGATCGTCGCTATCGCTGGGCGAAGGGTCGACGAAACGCGGAATTGCATCGCCGGCCGTGTTGTCGGTATAAATCTTGATGCCGCCGCCAGAATCGGTCACCGTCGCGTTGATGACGATCAACTGATCGGAGCGCTTCCATTGCGTGCTCGGCGGCGTAATGTTGGACCAGGAGAGGCCCGGTTGATTCGCGCCGAACGGATCGTTCACATTGCGAATCACCAACGAGAAGTCCGCGACGCGATCGCCACCGGTCACCGCAGAAGCGGTAATCGTCGAAACCCCCAACGATTGAAACGCCCATGACGAGGCCGACAGCCCCATCATGGCCGAAACAAACGCAAGCGACGCTATGTGTTTTCGCAAGCTCCGCATAAATTAGAACTTAACTTTCATGTCCTCCGACAACGTAAACTTCTGCCGCTTCTTATCGATGACGACGCGGCGATCAAAATCAAACAACTCAATTTGCGCGTAATATTTGCCCGGCGGTAAACGCAAATCTTTCACGACACCCAAGTACGGGCGCTGATTCCCCGGGTACGTCGGCTGACCGCGCTCCAACTCAACGTTGGCCACAATCTGGTCTTTACTGTTCAAAATCTCGAGAATGCCGGCCGGACGCAAATGAACGTTGCCGGTATTGCGCAGCAAAACACCGGCGTTCACCGCATCGGTGGACGGCGTTACCATCATCGCATCGATGTTCCCTGAAATCTTTTCCGTTCCGGAAACGGCCAAATAGACGGCCGCGCTCAATACGAACTCGACGGTCGTACGCGTCGGCGACTTCGTATGAAACGACAACATGCCCACGAGTTCGCCCACGGCCTTCTTCGGCGCATGGACTTTAATCCGCAACTTCTTTGACTCGCCCGGCTTCAAGGAAAATTCGGCGGAAGGGATCTGCAACCAATCATCGATCTTTATCTTCTGATTGTCCGGCAACAAAAACCACGTTTTCGTGGTGGGTCGGACGCTGATTTCCTCTTCCTCTGTATTGGCGACAAGCACTTCACCTTCGGTGCTGTCACCGGCTTTCAACTCAAAATTTTGAAGACTCGGCGTGACCGACAACGCCCACAAGCGCGTGGCCATCAGAAACATCACCGAAGTTAGGGTTATCCGTTTCATGTCTTCTTTTTCCTTAAAACCTGGAACAGACGGCCGTTCGCCTAGGCGAACGGCCGTCTTGTTTACAAGTTTTGATAAAATACTTAAAGAACGACACCACCCTCCACCTCGAACTTTTATACGCCGGTTGA
>CAYXDS010000156.1:0-6656 GCA_964463805.1 uncultured Elusimicrobia bacterium
GGGCACTCAGCAATGAGCTCCGCGAAGGCCGCGTCGATGCGTTCCACGAACTCCGGCCTCATGTCGAAAAGGTTGCCTGAGAGGGTGACCTGGGGGTCGTCCTCCGTGGAGACATCGCCGTCGACTGCTTCATCCTGATCGTCGAACTGGCTGAGCACGACCCTCACCTCGGGACTCCCCTCAACGCCAATAGCATTCGACCTGGCCGTATACTCGTACGTGCCGAACGGCAGCACCGGCGGTCCGTCGAACGGCGGCACCTACTATGAGTTGACGAGTTACGTCCCTTATTCGGTTCCGTACAACACATGGCAGAACGTGAAGGCGACCGTGAAAACGAATTCCAATAACACGGTCACGATTCAGTTGTTCGCGAACGATCGGTTGCTGATCAGCGCCACCGATGACGGTCACATCGGCGGACCTCCGATCACCGGTGCCGGAAAAGTCGGTATTCGCGGCGACAACGCAAATCTCAAATTCAAAAACTTCCAAGTGACGACTCTTTCCGCTTCGCCGAGCCCAAGCTTGCCGTCGGCGCCGACCAACGTCGCCGCCTCCGGAGGAGAATCATCGGTGACCGTTTCTTGGGCGCCGGTTTCCGGGGCGACCTCGTACAATTTGTATCGGTCGCGCGTTCCGGGCGTTAGGAAAACCAACGGGTACAAAGTTTCGAGCGTGACGAGTCCGAAGTTGAACTCCGGATTTACGAACGGAACCGTGTATTACATGGTGGTCACCGCCGTTAACGCGAATGGCGAGAGCGTTGAATCGGCCGAAGTTTCAGCGACGGCTGGCGCCAGTGCGCCACCGACGCCGACAGGGGTCCTGGCGATTCCCGGAAACTCGCAAGTACTCGTCAAATGGAATCCGGTTCCCGGTGCGACCTCATACAATCTTTATCGCTCGCGGTCTCCCGACGTCAGCAAAACGACCGGATATAAAGTGGCGCAAGTCATCAGTCCGAAATTGAACACCGGATTTACGAATGGCGTGCCCTATTACATGGTTGTCACGGCGGTCAACGCGGCCGGTGAGAGCATTGAGTCGGTGCGTGTCACGGCGACGCCGAATGCATCGATTCCTCTGGGCTCTTTCGCGATCTCGGGCGTGGTGCCCGGTGATTTTGACTCGGCGCGCACGTATCCAAACCCGTGGAAGGCAAACCAAAACGCCGGTGTGCCGATCACGTTCGATCAGCTCACGCTCGGAACCACGGTAAAAATCTTCACGATGGCGGGTGAAGAAGTTACCACGTTGCCGGAAAGCGATCTCTCCACGCAATGGAATCTCACGAACAAAAACGGGCAGAGAGTCGCATCGGGTGTCTATATCTCGCTCTTCACAAATGGCCAAGGCCAGAAAAAACGCAGTCTCTTCACGGTGATCCAATGAAAACAAAAAAAATAATCTCATTGTTGTGCGGTTTAATGATCAGCGCCTCCGCGGTTTCACATGCGGCGAAAGGCGCGGGGACCGAAGCCGCCAGTTTCCTCAATATTCCCGTCGGCGCCGAACCCGCGGCGATGGGGGGCGCATTCAGCGCGCTGTCGGCAAACGCGTACGCTCCGGTTTACAATCCAGGCGCTCTCGGTCAGACCGACTCCTCTCAGTTGGCCGCCCAGCATCTCGCGTATCTGGAAGCGATTCGTTATGAATTCGCCGGATTCGTGCATCCGCTCTCGAAGGGCCGTACGATCGGCGCCAGCGTTCAATACTTGGGAACTGGAAACGTCGATGCGACCGACGCTTCGGGTAATTCCATTGGTTCTATAACGAATCGGTATGGCGCTTATTCCATTGCTTTTGGTCAAGCGCTTAACCAGATCGTTTCACTCGGAATCACCGCAAAAATCGTCGATGCGAGGCTGGCCGACGTCGGTGCGACCGCTTATGCGGTCGATCTCGGCAGCATGTATCGTCTGTCTGACAAATTCACGATGGCCGCGGTTATCTCCAATATCGGAACCAAAATGAAATTCATCGAACAAAGCGATTCGCTGCCGCTCGCCTATCATGTGGGCGGCGCGTATCGGTTTACGCCGCAGTGGTTGGTCTCGCTTGAGGGCGTTTATCATCAGGCGGGACAAGTCAGCGCGCATTCGGGTCTCGAATGGAGTCCGGTTCACGAGCTTACGTTGCGCGCCGGTTACCGAACCGATACCACGAAAGGCTTGTCGACGCTTGCAGGGTTGACCGCCGGCGTCAGCTTAAACATGATGGGACATTCGTTATCGTATGCGTGGTTGCCAATGGATGATCTGGGCAATACGCATTACATCTCATTTCTCTTCCGCTTCAAGCAACCTGAAAAATAATGTGTGTCGCCTCGGCCTCCTAACCGGCCGAGACGGCATATAACCTTCCCCGACGCTCACGCGTCTTACTTCGTATAGGTCCCAATACCCGATATCGAAGGAGATTTTATGAGCGTCGCAACTGCGGTCTCTTCACAAAAGAAAGAACAACAATCCACGAACGTCGTTCTTCAAAACAAAATTGAAACGCGTCAGGCCAAGATTGGAATTCTCGGTCTGGGTTATGTCGGATTGCCTTTGGCCGTTGAATTTTCGAAGTCCGGATTTTCGGTTTCCGGTTTTGAAGTGGATCCATCCCGCATCCGTACATTGTTGTCCGGCCAATCGTACATCGCCGACGTTCCCGGTGACGATATTCGCTCGCTTGTCGAGAAAAGGCGCTTCACGGCCACCACGAATTTCAATCAATTGGCCACGATGGACATCGTGATCATTTGCGTGCCGACGCCGCTCAGCAAAGCGAAAGAGCCGGACATTTCATATATCGCGAAAGCAACCGAAGCGGTCGCCAGCGGTTTGCATCGTGGGCAACTGATCGTTCTCGAAAGCACCACTTATCCGGGCACCACGCGCGAATTCATGCTGCCGATTCTCGAGAAGAGCGGACTTAAAGTGGGGCGCGACTTTTTCCTCGCGTTTTCACCCGAGCGGATCGATCCGGGAAATAAGAACTTCCATTTAACGAACACACCGAAAGTCGTCGGCGGCGTAACGGCTCTTTGCGGAGAGCTCACCGAACTTTTGTACAGCCGCGTCATCGACAAAGTCGTGCGCGTTGCCTCACCGGAAAGCGCCGAGATGGTGAAATTGCTGGAGAACACGTTCCGCGCCGTGAACATCGGTCTGGTGAACGAGCTTGCTTTGATCTGCGACAAACTGAAATTGAACGTTTGGGAAGTGATCGGCGCGGCATCGACGAAACCGTACGGATTCATGCCGTTTTATCCGGGGCCGGGTCTCGGCGGTCATTGCATCCCGATCGATCCGCTGTATTTGTCTTGGAAAATGAAGATGTTGAATTTCCCGGCCCGTTTTATCGAACTCGCCGAACAAGTGAATTCGCATATGCCCGACTTCGTCGTGCAAAAGACCGCGCTCGCGTTGAACGAGCGAAAGAAATCCGTGAACGGATCGCGAATTCTCGTGCTCGGCGTTACCTACAAGGCGAACGTGTGCGACACGCGTGAATCGCCGATCTTGGATTTGATTCATCTTTTCCAAAATCTCGGTGCCGAAGTTAGTTTTCACGACCCGTACGTGAAGAGTTTGGAGATCGGCGGCAAACAGTTGGTCGGCAAGAACTTTTCTCCGGCGCTTCTAGAGTCGGCCGATGCGGTCGTCATCGGCACCGCGCACGACGCATTCAATATCGAAGATATCGTTCGGCACGCGCCGTTGCTCATCGACACGCGCAATGCGACGAAAAATCTGAATCGCCCGACGATCGTTCGGCTTTAATCCCATGATCGGAATGCAATCTCCATTGAAGTCATCTTCGGCCGCTCCGCGGACCGTGTACGCTTCGCCGAAGCGCCGGCGGCACTTCCGGTTTCCATGTGTGGCGTCGGCGACCGTGAAGGTCGGCGGTTCGAAGTTGCGCAGCCGTGTGCTCAACGCGAGTGAAGCGGGAGCGTACTTGGAAGTCGAGAAGGGAACGAAATTGACGCCGGGCACCGAGGTGACGCTCGATTGGTCGGCCATGCCCCGCGAGTTGAAGAACGGTTCGCCGGCCGGCGCGCGTTTCAAAATGCCGGCCACCGTCGTGCGGATTGGATCGCAGGGAGAGGCGTCCGATGCGTATGTGATTAAGTTCCGACATCTTGTTCATGAGCAATTGGAGCGGCAAGGTTCCACTGTGCACAAAGCGGTCGTCGGTTCGTTGGCGGCGGCGCTCGGATTTTTAATCGCGTATCTGAAGATCCATAACTTCATTTACTTCTGGTACGACCCGTGGCTCGAAGCGTACAGCGTCGGCGCGGCCGCATTTGTTCTTTCGCGCGTGTTTCTTTCGTTCGGTTACAAAGAACCCGAAGATCGCGGCTATTGTCCGAGTATTTCGATCGTGATCGCCGCGAAAAACGAACAGGCGCACATCGCCGAAACTATTGAACATTGCTTCCGATCGCATTATCCGCCGGATTTGTTCGAAGTGTTGGCCGTCGATGACGGCTCCGACGATCAAACTTGGCCGATCATGAAAAGCTTGGAACAAAAATATCCGAAGCTTCGCACGTTCCGTTTTGAAAAGAATATGGGCAAACGCCACGCGATGGCGCTCGGCGCCGAGAAAGGCTTGGGCGAGGTGCTCGTGTATGTTGATTCGGACAGTTACATCGATCCGGAAAGTCTGTACCGGATCGTGCAGCCGTTCGCAGATGCGCGCGTCGGCGCCGTTTCAGGCCATGTGCTCGCCGCCATCGAGAACGACAACTTCATCTCAAAGATGGAAGCGGTTCGGTATTACGTGTCGCATCGGATCATGAAAGCCGCCGAAAGTATTTTCGGCGCCGTCACGTGTTGTCCCGGTGCGTTCTCCGCTTATCGTAGATCGGCCGTGGTAAAGATCGTTCCGACGTGGCTCAAACAACGGTTTTTAGGCACGGCCGCTACATTTGGGGACGACCGCAGTCTTACCAATTACATCCTGCGCGATTACCAAGTGATCTATCACGCGGGCGCATTGTGCATCACGTACGTTCCGCGCACGCTCTATCAATATTTCCGCCAGCAACTGCGGTGGAAGAAATCATGGTGCCGCGAAACGACGGTGGCCGCGCGCCTCATGTACAAGAAACATCCAATCGCCGCGTTGTTCTACTACTTGGGCATTGTGATCACGCTCGTCTCGCCGCTCGTGGCGATGCGCGCGATGATTTATCTGCCGCTCGTTCACCAAGCGAGTTTTATTCCGTACGTGCTCGGCGTTTTTCTCGTGTCGCTGTTTTTGTGCCTGATCTACTCGTACTTCACACAATCGAAGTATTGGTACTACGGGCTCGCGTTCGCAGCCCTGTATTTGTTCTTGATGTCGTTTCAGAATTATTACGCGATGGCGACCGTCAATAAAAATCACTGGGGGACCCGATGATCGCTCCATCGTCTTCGGCGCCGCGCCAAGAACCGTACGCGTGGCATTGGCTGTTTATTTTCGTGGTGTGCTTCTTCGCGGCCGCTTACTTTTTAATCCGTGGTCCGCAGGTGCCCAACTTTCAATGGAAGCGGGACGCGGCCGGCGTCGTCGGTAATTCGTCCTATTACTTGATCCATATGCCGGCGATTCCGATCGACGACGTGTTGCTCGAGAAACGCGCCGAAGCCTGGCTGGTCACGATGGCCACCAAAGGATACCGGCCGATGTTGTTGTCGGAAATTCATCGACGGTTGAGCGCCGGTCAATCGCTGCCCGAGAAGACCGTCGTTTTGATTTTTGATCCGGGCTATCGACAGACGTTGGAGACGATGGCGCCGTTATTGGCCAGATACAAATACCCGGCCGTATGGGTGACCGATAAGCAGGCGATGTCGCATCGCGACCGGCGTTTCGTCAGCGAACGCGCGCTGCGAGCGATGCAAAAATCCGGCGTGTGGGATGTCGCTTCCTACAAAGGCGGCACACTCGTCATCGAACAACCTGGGCAAAAAGATCTTGTGATCGGAGCTGGAACCGGCGCGTGGCGCGCCGGCGCGGGTCGTCGAGCTTTGAACATTGGCGTGCCGAAAGACGCGCTGCACCGGCTCTATGTGAATTGGAATTGGAGCGAAGGACAGATGATTGATCGTTTGCTGGCCGAAGAGCCGTTACGGGGCGTCGGGCATCTGACCATTAAAAATATCGCCGATCACAATTGGGGACAGATCATTCCGCTGTCGTCATCGATTAATCCGGAATTCGGGATCAAAGCACCGCTCGAATCGCGCACCGCGCATATCTCGTGGCTCGGAGCCAAAGGGGTCGATAATGCGGCGTTTGATATCAAAATCAATTCGTTGAGCGGTGAAATGTGGTTGCTCATGCGTTCGGACGAATCGATCGGAGAAAACGTGGGCGTGTGCTTCGGCAACGGCAACGTGACCGTCGCCGAGCACCACAAAGACATGCTTCGGCAATTGATGCTGGTTCCATTCGCGGCGCTTAAGCAACCGGCGAGTTTTTCGGCACGCGTCGTGTTGAACGGCAACACGGTGACCGTGTATGTGAACGGCGCCCTGATCGCGCAGAGCAGCAATTTGTCTGTGAAAACATCGAAAGAAGGGATCGTGCGTCTGACTGTTTACGACAAGATTGTCGGCGGTGCGCGCGTGCAGTCCGCATTGATAAAGATGACGGACCTCAATAAC
>CAYXDS010000157.1:0-6562 GCA_964463805.1 uncultured Elusimicrobia bacterium
GCACGAGCACGCTGAAGATGCGGCCGGCGGCTTCGCGCAGCAGCGGTTGGCGTTTCGGGAGTTTGGCGCCGCGCACGCGGCGGGAGCCGATCACCACGTCGAAGGGCATGGAGAGAAAGCGGTCCGCGTAATCGATCGGCGTCGACAAATCGGCGTCGGTGAACAGACGATGTTTTCCGCGCGCTTCGAGCATGCCGCGCCGCACCACCCCGCCTTTGCCGATGTTCGGCGTACTTTCGACGAGCCGCACGTTCTTGTGCGACCGCATGAATTCGCGGACCACTTCCCGCGTGCGATCGGTCGAGCAGTCGTCAACCACGATCACTTCGACCGTGCGCGGATGGGATTTGATGAACGCGTCGATTTTTTCGAGCGTCGGCAAAATCCGGCTTTCTTCGTTGAACGCGGGGACCACAATCGAAAGATCGATGGCGCCGGTCATCGCGAAGACCGCCACAGAAAGACCGCGACGATGAGCCAACCCAGCAACGACGTCACTTGCGCGAACCGCACCACGCTCGGCGGGTTAAATGAAATTTCGAGTTCGCGAACGTCGGTCAACGCATCTCTTAAACCGAGCGAGAAATTTTTTCCGATGAACGTGCGAACGGCGGCGCCGTTCGCACGCACCGTCATCCACGGATGAAAGCTGATCGCCAGCGACGCGAGCGCCGGAAGCGATACGGGGGAAGAAAACGCGAGATGATAAACGCCGCGCGGCTCAAAACGGATGTCCGCTAATTTTTCCGACGCATCGACCGGCAGGCCGAAGCGCCGGCGAGAATCCTTTAATTCGAAGATCGACACTCTATCCAGGCTCCAAGTTGAGTCACGCTGATCGGGCCAGACGCGCGTGAGAGCCTCATTTTCTTCTAGCTTATGCGCGGTTTTACGGCTCGTGGTCAGAATGAAGCGAACGCCGCGATCGTTCATATAACGGAATTGCGCGGGCCCCAACATCGGCAGGCGCCGCGCCAATCCCGTTGAGGCGATCGCCGACAAATTTCCCTCGGGGAAGTTTCCGCTGATATCCCAGAAGTTATCCATCGTCATCGGCAAATGCTGCGTGAGAAAATGCGGCGTTCCATAGAACCCGCAGTCCTCGTTGTATTCGGTGATCACGAAATCACCGGCGCGCAGATGGTCGGTGAGGAATTTTCGAATTTCGGGCAAGTCCTCCGTCGCCGCATTGCGCACAACATAGGTGCGGGCCCAATGTCCCATCAAATAAGGGACAAGAACGAACGCGAAGAACGATACCATTAATATCATCCAAATGATTCGCGCTTTCGCCGGCGTCGCATACGTTTTTATAAGACTCAATATGAAATCGACCGCGAACGCGATCGATGCGAGCATGAACCAAATGAAGAACCCTTCGAAACGCGCGCGTTGAGTGGAACCCATCACTGAGGCAAACGGCATCAACGAATTAATCCAATTGAACGCGAGCGCCGCGGTCACCGCCATCATGGCGATCCACTGAATGGCCGCCGACTTATTTTCACGCGAGGCCAAACCGAAAATGCCCGCGATGGAGACCGGCAACAACATCGTCGGGTCGGCGTCGGTTAAGAAAAAGAATCGGGTCAGAAGCTGCTGGGCCGTGTGATCGCCGAACGGCCCGAACCGGTACATCGTTTTGAAATTTAAAAGCAGCGGCACCCACCAAATCATCGACAACACCGCCGCGACAACCAATATAAAACAGGACCGCGCGGCGACCGCGCGCAACCGTCCCCGCGTGACCACGAGATTTGAAACGGCGATCACGCCGAAAGCGACCAGCGCCCAGTACGACATGACCGGATGCGCGATGATCGTCAGCGCCAACAATACAGCCGATATCAGACATTGCGCGAACGAACGGTTTTCTTCCTCGATATCTTTTTTAACTTGGGAAATGCTCAGCAGCGCGAGCAAAAATCCGAGCGCGTTCGGTAGAAGTCCGGAGCCATAAATCGCGTCCACGCCGAACGTCTGTTCGGCGTCGAGAAACGCGGTCATCGAAGCGCCGACCGCCGCCGCCAACGGGCTCGCGCCAAAACGGCGCAACACCAAGTAAGACACTGGAACGATGCTTATTAATAATAGGAGCATCATCAGTCGGAGGACCAATTGCGGCGGTAAAATCAATTGCTGGAGTCCGATGATGAACGTAAACAGCGGCGGCGCCGTGTCGTACAGATCGAAACCGCCGTTCCAATGGGGGAACCAACCGCCCAAAAAACGAGTCGACACGAGGTGATGAATCCAATAATGCGCGCGCAGCAGGTGGCCGACCGCGTCCCAGGACGTTATCACACCGTTTATGTACAAACTGGGAAACACCGAGCAAGCCATCATCACGACTGTGATAAAAATCACAACCTTTGGGCTTTCAAAAAAACGCATTTTGATTTCAAGCGGTTTTTGCATGTGGTGGTCTGGCAATTGAGTCTAACATGCTTTACACTGTTTTGTATGACAGGCTCGGTCCCTGACCCCAGCAAAATGCTTCTCGTCGTCGACGATGACGAATCCGTGCTTTCGTTTTTGTCGTTCTCTTTGCGCGGCGACGGCTTCACCGTCGTCGAAGCGAAAGACGCCGAAAGCGGTCTTAAAATTCTCCAAGCAAAAAAACCCGACTTAATCCTTCTCGATATTATGCTGCCCAACATGGACGGCTTCGCGATGTGCAAAAGACTTCGTTCCGATCCGCAACTGGCCAACGTGCCCGTCCTATTTATTACGGCCTACGCAGATCCGACGAGCCTTGAGAAAACGCAAGCGGCCGGCGCGCAAGGACTTATCGAGAAACCGATCATGTACAGCGAGCTGCTTGTGCAGATTCTTGAAGCTCTCTCCGGCCGTTTTTCGCTGCCAACCCGCCTGCGGTTCGCCGCTTAGTCTTCCACCACTGCCATTCCTCGTCAGATATGCTAATTATTGCGCATGTCTCTCGACCGAACCAAACACTACGTGTTCCGCATCGGGTCCGATAACCAACACCGGATTCATTGGTCGAACAACGCCTGGCATTACGAATTTTTAGCCGGCGGCGTTCTTTTTGATCAACTGAAATGCGCCGATGAACAAGAACTCGAAAACGCCGTTGCCGTGCATGGAATGACGCTCGATCGATTCGTGGTCGATCACTCCGAAGACAGCGCCGGCTACAGCCAACAAATCCAACAAAAAATGAACCAACTGATCGCGGCCGGCATCGATCCGTGCGCGAAACACGGTCTCATGTCCAAAAACATGGACAACACCTGCGAGGCCTGTTCGAACACCGACTATCCCGACGATTTCAAAGGAACCGAAGGATGATTCGATTGCGCGCGTGGCTGCTTTCGCTGTCTCTCATTTCTGTGATTCAAGCCGTTTCTTACGCCCGGCCATTGCTGACGGAACCGGTGGAGACGGTCGGCCGGCATTCGTTTGAAACCATATTTGGGATTTCCAAACGGTACGACACGTTCGGCAATCCCGAAGCCGAGTACGATACGGTTAATTTCCCGATTCGGGCTCAGTTTGGCGTTTCCAACCGATTCGATATCGGAATTCAAATGACGTACCTGAATCAACGCTTACAAACCGAACACGCGCATTTTACCGGCAGCCAAAACGGACGATTGTCTCCGTTCGTCAAATATTCGCCGTGGGAATATCTCGGGTTTCAATTTTTCTTGCATGGGAAGAAAAAGGAACAAGGCGATCAGAACCTTCCGGTGGCCCGCGGCACCGACTATGAGGCGTTGGCGCTCTTCAAACTTCCGACCGCTTGGCCCATTTCATTCAACGTCGGATATTTATTCCGTAATGGTTACGACTCAAAATTGGGCGTGAGCAACAGTCCTTCGTTCCATGTGGTGCCCGGGGATATTTTTGAATCCAAATTGGCGCTTGAAGTACCTCTGATCTTCCACTTTTCGTTGCTGGGTGAAGCGGCCTATTACAAATTCGAACGAACTTCGATCGATGATCGAGAGGTGGATGGATCTTCGGGCGAAGCGGCCGACGCGCTTGCCGGCTTGACCTGGGCTTACGGCGGATGGAATCTCGGCTTCGGCGCCGCGTTCGGCCTGCTGGAAGAACGCAGCACCAGCTTTGATTTGGACCGCGGAGCAGGGGATGTGATGTACAAAGCGTCGTTGAGCTACAAATTGACGCCACGGAAACCGGCGCCATGAAAATGGACCGCCTGTTTATCGTGATAACGCTGATGAGCGCGGCGTTCGTGGGTTGCAAACACGACCCCGAAAAGAACAAGGTGGTGGACTCGCTTCCCATTCATATGAACGAAAGCTGTCCGCCCGCACAGATCTCCCAAGCATGGTTCGCGCTCAAACGCGACATGTTGGCTTTGCTCGTTCCAGTCGTGAACCGATTGGGTTTGACCGGGTCAACCTATCCGGAATTGACGTCGGATGGGAACATGCAATATTCATTCCGTCTGCAAAATCGCCATTATGGGAACGCCACGTATACGATCGAATTCAAAAACTCAACAGGGGGGACGATCGATCCGATTACGGACCCCACACACACTTCATCAACGACCTTAAAAAGCATACTAATCAATGGAGTTGGAACAATATCCTCCACCAATTATAAAGAAGAGTTGACTCTTGATTTGGACACGCTGGGCGATACGAGCGGTAACAAACATCTGTACGGAACCTCGCTTTTCAACGATGGCTCGTACTCGATAACATTTACTTTCGTTTCCGGCGGGGCTCCTTGCACTTATCAAGGCATGACCGATGGACGCGTTGATGCAACGGGCACCGGCCCCGGCGCCCCTGTCACGCTCATGATGATGTTTTATCCCGAACACACGGCCAACGGCAGCGTTGCGTGGGAAGGGAACTCCGGAAATATGCATTTTGAAGAGAATGCAACCGGCTTCGTCATCACCGACCAATATCGACTTCCACTCGATTAAACAATTCGGTTATTAAAACTTAGTCCACCACGAATTGTGGATCCTGTGGATAAGTATGTGGAAAAAATACTTGACTCATTTCCCTCGAAAAGCCACAATCAAAGTGTTGTTGTAAGGACACCTTAACCTCATGCAGGAGAACTCGACTCCTTGATGACGTCCTCTCTTCACATAAGACATATGCTCGCGTTCGTGATTCTTTTCACGGCGCTCGTCAGCCTGGCTCTCGGTGGATTGGTCTTAATGGACAGTCCGCGGAGAACCGTCAACCGGCTCTTCTCCTTACTATGTGCGATCTTCTTCGTCTCCGGCCTTTCCTTCATTGGTCTCAATTATTCGAAAGTTGCCGCAATTTCCACGATTTGGTCCCGCCTTTACACCATCAGTCTTCTGTTCATCGCTCCCATCTATTACCACCTGGTGCTGGGCAGCATCGGCAATCAATATAAGAATCAAGATTCACTTCTGTCCGGATTCTATGAGCGGGTCAAACAATTGGCCTATGTTTTCAGCGGTGGCTGGTTCCTTTTGATGGTGGGCGGCCTCACCCCGCAACAACTGTCGCAATTCGGATATTTCTCAATCCCGGACATCGGAAAACAATTTTGGGTTGCCGCCGCGCTGTTTGGCGTACTGTTTGCGATCGCGATTGCGCTGCTCTCCCGCCAAACACTCGACTCCCGCGATGCCACGCAAAAAAGCCGCCTGCTCTACATGTTGTTCGGCTCCGGTATTTTTGTGTTTATTGCGGCACTCAGTTTCGGCATAACGTTCACGTTTAAGTTGGATGCCGGTTGGATGTTCCCCATGATGCACATCGCCGGATGCGTTTGCGTTGCGCTCATTGCCTATTCGTTGACGACAAGCCATCTCTATCACTTCTCAGAACTCCTTCGAAAGACGTTGGCCTTCATTGTAATGGCGATTATGCTGTTAATCGTATTCGGCGGCACGCACCTGTTGTCCAGCAAGTTGCTTTTGCCGTACTTGCCGAACAGCGACTTCTTCGCTTTAGGTCTTTCTTCCATCTTTATGGCGCTGCTGTTTCACCCTTTGCGCTATCGCGTCCAAAACTTGGTCGACCGCGTGTTCTTTGCGCAGCGATACGATCAAATGCAACGGTTGCGCGGACTTTCTCGGCGCGTTCTGTCCTCAGCCGATCGAGACGAGTTACTGAACATCCTGTTTTCCAGCCTTAATGGCATCGGGTTTACTTCGATCAGTTTGATGCTGAAAGACCCGCAAAAATCCATTTTCCAGATTAAGAAGGGGATCGGGCTTGCACCCAACGCCGAAGGGTTCTTTCTGCGCAACGATTCGCTGTTGATCCAACATGTGCGCGAAGAAAAGGGCGAATTGATCCGCGATGAGGTGCTTCGCCGCATCCTCACCGATTGGGAGCGTCAGTCGATCAGCGATGAAATGGAGGTGTTGCAGGCGGAAATTGCATTCCCGTTGTTCTCAACCCGTCGGCGCGCGCTCTTCGGCGTGATCACGTTGGGGAATTCGGAACTCGGTTACTCCTCATATAAGGGAAGAAACATTTTCTGGCTCAAATCGGTGATCGACAACGCCGGCATTATGCTCGACAACTTTTACCATCAGGAATTCGCGACCGCGCTGGTTCCCTAT
>CAYXDS010000158.1:0-6549 GCA_964463805.1 uncultured Elusimicrobia bacterium
ACGCTTCCTCGTGATCGGCCGTTCAACGCCCGCACCGACCGGCAAAGACAAAACGTCGATCATGTTCTCCATCAAAGACCGTGTCGGCGCGCTCTACGACATCTTGCAACCGTTTCGGCAGGCCGGCGTGAACCTCACGAAAATCGAATCGCGCCCGACCAAAAAGAAAGCGTGGGAATACATTTTCTTCGTCGATTTCATCGGTCATCAATCCGAGAAGCATGTTCAAGCGGCTATCAAAGGATTGGAGCCGAAGTGCAATCACCTGAAAATTCTCGGATCCTATCCGTACGGCACCTGACGTCGCCCTGGAATGCTTTAATCCAGGGCCCACTTTAACTTCAGGTTAAAATGGATCCTGGCTTAAGACATGCCAGGATGACAAATTAAAATTATGAACAAAGAATCGAATCTTCCTATTACGCCTCGTCCGGAGTTGGATCGTTTTATTTCCTACAAGCCGGGATTGTCGATGGATCATATCCGTCGGCAATACGGGCTTAAGAAGGTCATTAAACTCGCGTCGAACGAAAATACGTTGGGTCCATCGCCGAAAGCGATGAAGGCCTACAAGAAAATAGCCGACCGACTTTCGGTTTATCCAGAAACGCGCAGCATCGATTTGCGCAATGCGGTCGCCGAAAAATTCAAACTCGACATCGGGCACGTCATCATCGGCGCCGGATCGGACGAGATCATCGAGTTGTTGGCCAAAGCGTTCTTGACGCCGCACGACAACATCGTCGTATCCGCGTCCGCGTTTCTACAGTACCGAATCTCGGCAACGTTGATGGGAGCGAGCGTCACGACCGTCCCCATGCAAGATTTGAAACACGATTTGATAGCAATGGCGGAAGCGGTCACGCCTATGACGAAGTTCGTGTTCATCGCGAACCCAAACAATCCGACCGGAACGCACAACACGCGATTGGAAGTGGAACGCTTCCTTGCTCGGTTGCCGCAAAACGCGGTCCCTGTGTTCGATGAAGCCTACTTCGAATACGCGGCCGAAAACGAAGATTATCCGTCAATGGTCGAGGATTATTTCCGTAAACGGCCGATGGTCGTGTTGCGCACGTTCTCAAAAATTTACGGACTGGCGGGACTTCGAATCGGCTACGGCGTGGCGCCGGAAGCGATGGTCGAAACACTCGACAAAATAAAGCCTCCGTTCAACGTGTCGCTGCCCGCGCAAGCGGCCGGCGTCGCCGCGCTCCAAGACCCGGCGCACGTTAGAAAATCGATTGAATTGAATGCGCGGGAGAAAAAATTCCTCACAGAAGAGCTCACAAAACTCGGATTTCCGGTCGTGCCTTCAAGTGCGAACTTTTTGCTGTTCGACACGCGGCCGCTGAAAGGCCGCTATGTATTTGAACAATTGCTGTTGCAAGGTTTGATCGCGCGCTCCGTCGACGAATACGCGCTGCCCGATTACCTGCGCGTGACGATCGGCAACCACGGCGAAAACAAAAAATTTCTTGAAGCGTTAAGGGAGGTCACACACAAATCATGATTCTTACGTTAAAAACGGGCGTCTCGAAAAAGGACGTCGACAAAGTCATCGCGAAAATCAAAGAACTCGGATTCCATCCGTCGATTTCACGCGGCGCCGAACGGATCGTGATCGGCGTGATCGGTGAAAAAGCCATTTTGCACAAAGATACGTTCAGCGTGATCGACGCGGTCGAAACCATCACGCCCATTTCAAAACCGTACAAGATGGTCTCACGCGAGTTTAAAAAGGAAAATACGGTCATTCCGATCGGCAAGAACGTAAAAGTCGGCGGCAAGCAAGTCGTTGTCGTCGGTGGTCCCTGTTCGGTCGACACCTGGGAAAATCTTTCGTTGAACGCGCGTGAAATGAAGAAAGCGGGCGCGACCATTCTTCGCGGCGGCGCGTTTAAGCCGCGTTCGTCTCCCTATGCGTTCCAAGGTCTGGGCGAGAAAGGGCTCGAATTATTGGCCGAAGCCCGACGATTGACCGGTCTTCCGGTCGTCACCGAAGTGATGGACCCGCGGCAAGTGGACCTCGTGTGCCGTTACGCCGACGTTTTGCAAATCGGCGCGCGCAACGCGCAAAACTTCGACTTGCTCAAAGAAGTGGGTATGGCGAAGAAGCCGGTGGTACTGAAACGCGGAATGGCGAGTACGATCGAAGAATGGCTCATGTGCGCCGAATACATCGTCGCGAAGGGAAATTCGAACGTGATTCTTTGCGAGCGCGGCATTCGCACATTTGAAACGGCCACCCGTAACACGCTCGACATCAGCGCGGTGCCCGTCATCAAACATCTCACGCATTTGCCCATCTTCATTGATCCGTCGCACGGCGTCGGCGTACGCGAGTACATCGGACCGATGGCGCGCGCGGCCGTCGCGGCTGGAGCGGACGGCATCATGCTCGAAACCCATCCGTTCCCGGCGAAAGCATTGTCCGACGGCCATCAAGCGTTGTTGCCCACGCAATTCGCGCAGATCGTCAAAGAATCGCGGCACATTGCGGAAGCGGTGGGGAGAACGCTCTGACGCCGACGCGCGTTTGCATCGTCGGCGTAGGACTGATCGGCGGATCGCTCGGACTTGCGCTTAGGCGCGTGCGCCGAAACGGCAAACGCGTCTACACGGTGACCGGCGTCGGCCGCGGCGCTGCGAACCTCGCGATAGCGAAACGCCGCGGCGCCATCGATTCCGCGTCCACCAATTTACGCGCCTCGTTGCGGCAAGCGGATATCGTATTTCTCTGCGTGCCCGTTCATCATATTGCGCCACTGGTGCGAAAAAACCTCTCGGCGTTTAAACCGGGCGCCATCATCACCGACGTCGGCGGCGTGAAAGGCCCCGTTGTTACCGGAATTAAGGCGGCGTTATCCAAACGGAAAGATTTGAATTTTGTGGGCGCCCATCCGATCGCCGGCTCGGAAAAAACCGGAGCCGCGAACGCCGACGCAAAATTATTCCGTCGCGCCGTTTGTGTGATCACGAAAGATCACGCGTCGTTCCGCGCGATGGACGCGGTACGATCGGCGTGGACCGCTGTCGGCGCTCGGTGCCTGCTGATGAGCGCGACCGAACACGATCAATGGCTCGCATTGACAAGCCATCTTCCTCATATGCTCGCGTTTGCGCTTTTTTCCGAGGTTAACGACGCGTCAATGACGGCTCCGGTAAAAGAGTTGGTCGCCGGATCCTTCCGCGACATGACGCGCATCGCCGGATCCGACCCCGACGTATGGACCGGAATCATCACGAGCAACAGGGCCGCGCTTAAAAAAACCGTCGTCTCGCTCGTCAAACGAATCACCGCTCTTTCCAACGCTTCCCCGACTCACTTGCGCAAAACACTGACCCGCCTCGCGCGCGCGAAAACGAACTGGTAACCATGAACCGCACGATTCAACCCGCGAAAAAATTTTCGGGGACCATTCGGGTACCGCCCGACAAATCGCTCACGCATCGCTCGATTTTCTTCTCCGCGATCGCCGATGGCGTTTCTACGATTGAAAACCCACTGCTCGCTGAAGACTGTCTTTCGACCGCCCGTTGCATGGAAACATTGGGTGTGAAAATCGAGCGGAGCGAGAAGAAATGGACCATCCACGGAAAAGGATTCGATGGATTAAGACCTTCGAACGAGCCACTCGATTGCGGCAACTCCGGGACAACGATGCGGCTCCTCTCCGGTATTTTGTCAGGCCGCTCTTTTACCAGCACCTTGCAGGGCGACGCGTCGCTATCAAAACGTCCGATGAACCGCGTCTCGGAACCGCTGTCGCAAATGGGCGCCGCGTTTAAGATGCGTGACGGCAAATACGCGCCGTTCGAACTGACCGGAACGAAAAATTTAAAACCGCTTCAGTGGAAAAACAAGGTGGCCAGCGCGCAGGTGAAGTCCGCGGTGCTTCTCGCGGCGTTGCAAGCGCAGGGGGAAACCATTTATGAAGAACCGGCGCCGTCGCGCGACCACACCGAGCGCATGCTGGCCGCCTGCGGCGTGCCGATCCATCGTGCCGGAAACACGTTGAAAATTTCAGGTCCGGCGAAACTCACGCCACAACATTGGATCGTGCCCGGCGACATTTCGAGCGCCGCCTTCTTCATGGTCGCGGGACGGCTTGTTCCCGGAGCAAACGTGCGGCTTGAAGCGGTAAATATTAACCCGACGCGAACCGGCATTTTGGATGTGCTGAAGTTCAAGATCGAAAATGAACAAGTGAAGGGCGGCGAACCCATCGCCGACATCGTCATCGACACACAGACGCCGCTCAAAGCGTTCAACATTGACGAAGAAATCTCGGCGCGCCTCATCGATGAAATCCCGGTATTGGCCGTGGCCGCCGCGGCGGCGGAGGGGACGTCCGAATTTTCCGGAATCGAAGAGCTCCGGTTCAAAGAAACAGACCGGCTTAAAGCGGTGGCAACCAATCTCAAGACCATGGGCGCGCGCGTCGAAGAAAAGAAAGACGGTCTTATTATTCACGGTCCCACGAAATTCAAAGGCGCGAAGCTCCCGTCCTATGATGACCACCGCATCGCGATGGCGTTTGCGGTCGCCGCACTGGTTGCCACCGGCGAAACGACGATTGAGCACAGCGAGTGCGTGGCCATCTCCTTTCCGAATTTCTGGGACTTGCTCGACCAATTGTGTCGCTGATCGAACGTTATTTTTTTCATCCGGTGCTTTACCGGATCGCCAAAATAAGCTGCTTTCTTGTTTTCAAGATCGTGTGGCGCATGAAAGTGTACGGCAAGGAAAACGTCCCGAAAAAGGGCGCGGTGATCATCGCGGCCAACCACCGTTCGCTGGCGGACCCGCCGCTGGTCGGCGTCGCCACCACGCGTTACGTGCACTTCCTCGCGAAAGAAGAACTGTTCCGGTTCCGGCCGTTCGGCTGGCTGATTAAAAACTTGAATGCGCACCCGCTGAACCGCGGCGGCAGCGACATCGCCGCGTTCAAGATCGCGAAGAAAATCCTTTCCGAAGGCGAAGGTCTCATCGTTTTTCCGGAAGGACGGCGCAGCAAAACCGATGAACTGGGCAAACCGAAGGCCGGCGTCGGCATGCTCGCCCATATTTCAAAAGCGCCGGTTATTCCCACTTATATTCACAACTCGGGCCATCTAAAGGACTTCAAACGGCTCATCGTGAGTTTCGGCTCGCCGATTCGATATGAAAACTTCGACTCGTATGAACGGATGGCCGAGGACGTTATGGCGTCCATTGCGGACCTGAAATCACGGTTGGCCCTGAATAATCGTTATTAAGGACTTGCCTTATTAACGTTTTTCATTAAAAACGTTAATATGACCATGTCTTATGAACGCCTCCAATAACTCACAACGCGCCGGGCGCTGGATCAAACAGACCGCCGGATATCGCGCCTACATTCCCAACCCGCTACCGCCGACGCCCGCTCTCCAATTGGACGGAGACATTCTGCATCTGCTGTCCCAAGCGAATATCAATCTGGGAAAACTCGATGGTCTCACGTCGGTCATTAAAGACGCCGATCTGTTTGTTTATCTGTTCGTTCGAAAGGAAGCGCTACTCAGCTCGCAGATTGAAGGGACCCAATGTTCATTGGAAGACGTTTTAGCGGATGAAAAATCGGCCGCGAATAAGAAAGACGATATAGAAGAGGTTTCAAATTATGTCGCCGCCATGAACAAAGGACTCCGGCGTCTTGCCGAGTTGCCGATATCGGGGCGGCTGTTGAAAGAAATTCATGGCATTCTGCTGAAAGGCGTCCGTGGCCACAATAAAACGCCCGGAGAATTTAGAACGTCGCAGAATTGGATCGGGCCACCGGGTTCCACGCTGCAAACGGCGGCGTTCGTGCCGCCGCCTCCGCACGAGTTACCGGATTGTTGGAGCGCGCTTGAAAAATATATTCATTCGCATGACTCGCTGCCCCCGTTGGTTCGGGCCGGCTTGATTCACGCTCAATTCGAAACGATCCATCCGTTTTTGGACGGAAATGGAAGATTGGGCCGATTAATCATCACGTTTTTACTCTGTTCATGGGGTTTGCTGCAAAAACCGCTGCTCTATCTCAGCTATTTTTTCAAAGTAAACCGAACCGAATATTACGCGAAACTCACGAATATTCGGACCCGCGGAGAATGGGAAAACTGGATCCGCTTTTTTCTCACGGGCGTAATTGAAACCGCTCAAATCGCTTGTGAACTTTCCATTGAAGTTCATGAGTTGCACAAGCAAGACCTATCAAAAATAGAAGCGGAATTACCGGCGTCCTCCAAGCCCATCTTCGACCTCTTTTGCCGGCATCCGATCATGGACATGGCCCAACTTAAAAAGCTTATGCCGAAAAAACCGGTACCGACGCTTCAACGAGCGCTCAATAACCTTTTAAAAATGGGGATCATCAAAGAAAGCAGCGGGTTGAAGCGTAACCGCCGATACGTCTATCATGCCTACCTGACGCTGTTGACCCGCGATACGACGACGCGTATAGGGTAGTCCGCCCCGGACGAAAATTTGGTAGGCTTCCGCACCCTCGAATGAAGGTCTAATACTGCTGTTGACGTTCC
>CAYXDS010000159.1:0-6400 GCA_964463805.1 uncultured Elusimicrobia bacterium
GGTTCGTGATGGGCTCGATTATGTCTAGAATTATTATGGGGCTTATCTTTTTTTTCGTGGTCACGCCGGTCGCTTTGTTTTTTAAGATCACGGGCCGCGACGCGTTGTCGAGAAAGAAGCGGCCCGCCGATAGTTATTGGAACGAACATCCGAAGATCTCGGATCCCACTTATTACGAACACATGTCTTAGGAGGAATCGATGGCGGACCGTCCGAATTTAATAAGCGAATTTTGGTTGTTTCTAAAAACAAATAAGAAATGGTGGTTGTTGCCGATCGTCATCGTCACGCTTTTGTTAGGCACGTTGATTTTCTTCGCGAGCACGCCGGCCGCTCCGTTCATCTATACGTTGTTTTAAGCTGGCTCGTCGAAAAAAACGCTGTTACCAAAGATTTACAAAAACTTAACCGAGATTTAATCCCGAATCTCTAAAAAGGGTGGATGAAACGCCCTTGCCTGACGTTGAAGTCGATCGCTTCATCTCTGTGTTTCGTTTATACCTTCACCAATTGCCTTTTCGCGTATCAGCCGGAGACTTCGATGTGGATCGAACGCCGGCGCGCGGTTCAAAGTCCTCCTGCCGCCGTCTCTGCGCTGCCTCCGCCGCTTGCTCGTTCGCTAACGTCGATCTCTTCCGCTGAATCAAAAATACCTTCGAACTTTCAGTCGCGCGTCGCGCCGTTGTTGCGCGCGTTGCCGGGGTCGGTGGGAAGCGTGCGCAAGATAAGTTTGCCGACCGGCCGCGACAATGGAAACGTGGTGCTGCATGTCCAAGACGTGCACATGAATTTGGAGGCGCAGCGCAACATCGGCGCCGCCTTGCAAGCGTTGTTTGCCCAAAATCTCATCGGTGTCCTTGCGTTGGAAGGCGCGTTCGCGCCGATCGATCTCGCCGCGTTTCAATCTTTTCCTCATCAGCCCAGCGTTCGGAAAGTCGCCGATTTTTTATTGGTCAAAAATAAAATTCCGGGGCCGATTTATGCGGCGTTGCTTAGCGGCACGCGAGCTCCCAAAATTATCGGCATCGACGATTCCAAACATTATTTTTCGAATGTGGACGCGTATAAAGAGTCCGTGGCTTCCATGGCCGCGCAAAAACAAAAGATCGACGAACGATTGCTGCGGCTTGAGCAGCAAAAGATCACGGTGTTTAATAAGGATCTTCTCGCATTTGACACGGTCGTGCAGTCGTATCGCGCAGGCACAACAGGTTTGGTCGCCTATGTAGAGTCTTTAGCGAAACACTCGGATGCGGTTCCATCGGACGTGGCGTTATTTGTTGAGGCGTCGCGGTTCGAACGTGCGATGAGTTCGATGCCGGTTGAGTCCGAGCGTTCACGATTGTTGTCGCAATTGTTGCCGAAGTTGGACAAGCAATCATCAGACCAATTGATTGAAGCGAGCGCCGCGTTTCGTTCAGGTCGGCTTACTTATGCGGATTTTTACAATCACTTAAAGAAACTTTGCGAAACGCATCGCGTGCGGCTTGCCCAATTCCCAGCGATGAACGCTTATATGCATTACGTGACGATTTCCGATGCGATCGATGCCGAAAAGATGTTTGAACAGCTGCGTTCACTTGAACAGCGCACGTATGAAACGCTGGCACGCGCGTCCGAAGAAAAAGAAATCATCGAAGCGTCGCGCACGATTTATCTCGAGAAAAAACTTCTGGATTTTTCTCTTACCAAACAAGAATGGACCGAATATGCGGCTTTGTCCCGCAATTCCGATCTTCGTTCATTCGAAAAATTCTATCGCGAAGCTGACGCGCGCGATGAAAAGATGGCTGAAAATTTTATCGGTGTATGGGGGGACACTCAATCCGCCGTACTGGTCACCGGCGGTTTTCATTCCGTTGGGATTACCCACAGGCTGCAAAACGCAGGTTATACGGTCATCAGTTTCACTCCGAAAATTTCGAAGGTCGATACCGCGAACGGATCCGCTTATTTGAGCGTATTCACGCAACAAAAAACGCCGCTTGAAAAATTGTTCGAGGGGGAAAAGCTCTTTTTGGCGAAACAACCGTTCCGGCCGTATGAACGCCGGCTGACGGCGATTTTGATCGCCGCATCGGCATTGTTGGCGAGCGCGGTCACCGCGGCGTTTTTGGGCGGTTGGCTTGGGCAAGCGTTGCACTGGTCGAATGTCGCGTTGAGCATCAGCGGCGGCGTTGTCCATATCGCCGGGCAATTTCTTTCGGCAAGCGGAGCCTTGATTCCATTCGAGATTTCCGTGTCGTCCGCATTTAAAGTGACGGTGGTCGCGGCGGGAGGCATGGCGGCCTTCTCGCTGCCGCTTTTGATCGCGGCGGCTGTGGTTCCTGCCAATCCGAGCGGTGTCAGTGATATGGAAATACTGGCCCATATCCATCGTCTCGAAGAGTATCCTGCAACTGGGTCGATCACTTGGCTTCAAAATGCGGGTGCGCGCGCGGTGCCGATGCTTATCGCCAGTTTAAGCCACCGGTCTTTGGACGTTCAAGGAAGGGTCATTGGAATATTGTCGGAAATAAAACATGCGGACGCGATCGATCCGTTGTTTGAGATGTTCCATCGCGCCGAGGTGCATCTTCATGATTTGGCCACGAAAGCGCTTCTTTCCTTTCCCGATGCCGATTCGGAAATCGAGCGACGCCTGACCCGGCAAATTATCGGAGATGAATATCCTTGGTCCGCTTCCTTTCGCGGTCATATTGCGACGATTGAAAAACTCTTCATCGAACTCAATTTTTTTAATTACCATTCAAAATACTATGGGGCGATTTTTGTACTCGCTTTTACATATGGATTAATAGAGCACAATCCGAATTCAGCCGTTGAATTACTTCGGCCGATGAAATCCACCCTGGTTTGGTTTTTCGCGATGGAACGGCTGCCCGAGTCACATCGCTCGCAAGACGACCTTGATTTTTTATGGCAGACCGTCTTGAATGAACAACAAAAGTTCGGCAGAGACTCCGCTGAACGTGTGGCGGCCTCCTGGACGTTGTCGAGAATAAATTCAACGCGTGACCCTTCCGCGCTCGTGCTGATATTGACCGGTTGGCCCGATAGTGTTTCAAAAATGGCTGAACAAAAATTGCTCAAGATCGGAGCCGATGCGATTCCGGTTTTGTCCGCCTCGCTCAAGAACGAAAAGATTTATCGGCACTCGCGAACGCTCGACGTTCTCATCGCTCTAAACGATCCACGTGCCACGAACGTAATTATGAACGCGCTCGAACAAGGGGACACGGAATTGGCTGCTCAAGCGGCGAGCGCTCTTTCAAAAATTGACGACACTTCGCTGCTCGAACAAAAGTGGGGCGCTGACTTCTTGGCTGTTTTAAAGGGATTCGTTTTGTTGGACGCCGTTCGATCTCGTAAGGCGGAATCACAAGCGCTGTTCAAACTGGGCGATGCGGCGTTGCCGTCGTTGCAAAATGCCGTTTCTTCTTCATCGCAGGAAATCCGTGAATATGCCGTCGGTTTATTGGCCGGCATGAACAATCCGAAAGCCGAACAACTGCTCATTGAGTTGTTGGATCGCCAAGTTGATGCATTGAAAGATCCAGCGTTCAATTCCCATAAATGGGGAGGGTTTTCGCTGCAGTTGATCAACCACTTGTATTCGTTGAAATTGCCTCGCTCGCGAAAAGCCGTTGAGCGATTTCTTTATGAATTGCTTTTTATTCATCGAAACAAATTTCATTTCGATTACGGCGACGATCAGCGTATCGTCAAATTGGCGCTCGGAACACTGGCGCTTTTGCCGGGCAATCATTCGGTTCCTTATTTCTTTATCGTTGCAGGGATGGGTGGGGAATTAAAGAAAAGCGCGCTTGTATGGCTGAATACGAACGTCGGCTCGGCCGAAGCGGTGTATGTCGCTCTCGGTGTGTTGGAAAATCATCCGGACGAGAGGATGCGGCGCGCCGCGTTGGATTTCATACGCTACAACAATTGGGATTTATCGATTTTCCCTTCAAGTTTTGAGCGTAAAGAAACTATTCCTGCCGAATACACTCCCTCAAACCGATTCCTTCGGGCCATTATCGGCGCAGCGATTAAAATCCGGGACGAGGATAAAGACCTCTGGTCGAAAGCGAAAAAAGACGGCGGTCGAGATTCGCTGTTTGATAATTACTTAACCGGTCTGACGCGCGACGCTTTTTACTCATTTCCAAACAAAATAGATTTGCTCGAAAGATTTGATGCGTTTTGGTCCGTGTATAAATGGAAATTGCATTCTTTTTTGGAAGTTTTACCGTCGGTGTTAAAACCTGAACAAGGAGATTCGAACAGCTTTATTCGAGGAGAAAACGCATTATCCGTTTATCTCACGCATCCCCAATTAAGGATGGAGTCGCTCGATGCAATGCTTGCCGATGCGTTGATTTTTTACGGCACGCAACACGGATCAAATATCGAGGACATTCTCTCTTTGGCGGCTAGCCCCGAGATTCATTTGATCTCACAACCGGACAAAACTCGTGCGCTCATGTACTGGGTGACGAATACGATAAATCCGAACGTCGAGCTGCCGCGAGGCATGTTGGGCACGGTTCAATATCGCGTTCTCGGATTCGATAACCCGGCTCGACATGATTTGCCGTTGGCGAAAATCAAATGGCTTCAATTGGACGGTAGTTATTCTTCATCGGTTCCACCGTTGGTTTCTGGGTTTCATTCCGCCATCATCGAAGATAGGTCCGGAAATAAAAAGCCGTTTCTCGGATATCTTGGTGAGCCGGCCGCATCGACTGAGCCGCTGGGTCGCTACGAAAAGGAAAAATTGCCGGAACGTCTCAACCACTCGAAGGCGGAAGAATTGGAGGTCTATCAATACGGAAACAGACGTTTTAAACGAGCGGTCAAAATCGTTCGCGGTCACGACGGTCAGTTGTTTCACGTAGTGCCGATCGGATTGGACAACGGTTTGTCGCTCGCCTATTACAAGATTCTCGAGAACGGTGCCGCGTTTCAAGCCTGTATCCACGCGTCTTTGCTGCGTGAGAGAGTTGCGATGCTTAAAAAGCAGGCCGGCGAGCTTGGCTATTTGAATCTGTCCGAATCCGCGGACAAAGTCTCGAAATTCTTCGCGACTCTGAAATTCGAACTCAACTCAATGTTCGGAACCCAGGCGCCGCTTCCCTCCCAAGATAAACTCGCTCGCGCGGCGTCTTACATCAAGCAAGAATTTCCGAAGATGTTCAACGATAACGCTGATTTCGCCACCGCGTGGCAGCGTTTGGTCGACACTCGACCGTTGGCTGCCGAGGAAATCGACCGTTTGTACCAGCTTAATTTGCTCACCTATGAGATTCCGTTCTCGTTTGAGAATGTTACGCATGAACAGTTGGTTGCGATTGCGAAGCACATCAACGAAAAGTCATTGCGTGAACTCGGACAGCCCGTTTTTTCGGAAGGAACCCACATCGATCGGATGAGCGGATCCGAGCTAGCGCTTCAAATGAGAGAGAGCTTGGGCCGGTATCGCCAACATTTTGGTTTGCTCAAAGATCTTGCCAGAGTATTTTCTTATAACGCCACCGAATGGGCGATGATGGCCGTTGAAAACGTGGTTGTCGGTCACGTGGAGGGCGACGCGGGGGCCGATCACTATCCGGTTTTTCAACTGATTCAGCAGCAGGTTTCTTCGCAAACTCCGGTGGAGCATGCTCCTTTCGTGTGGCTGTCACTCTCTCCCGAACTCAGCCGCACCTTGGGTTTCGCCGGACGGCAGCACCTTCTTTCAGAGGGGAAAACGCTGAAGGATGCGCTCGAAATAGCCGGTTTTAAAAATATTGACCGTTTCAAATTCTATCGCGGCAACGAACCGATTCAAGCGTCGGCCGAATTAACGGATGCGGACAGGATCCGCATTGAAGTCGCCGACGAATCTTGGGCCATCACTAAAAATATTACCGGTCTCATCGTTCTTTTCCTTGCGATTCCGTTTATCACCGGCGCCAACGGCGCATCGTCTCCCGTATTCTGGATTTTCTGGTTTTCGTTGATCGCGGGTGCCGGTGTTTATTCGATGGTCGGTAAGACGCCGGATTCCTCTTGGATCAAAAGCATTCCGTTTAAACGGATTTTTGATGCCGGATGGTTCGCGCATGTGGACGATGAACTGCCCATTTTTGTGGTTCCCGAATTTGCGGCGATGTTGCTCACACACAATACGGCAAGCGGAGTGAACGGATTCTTTCTAGATGAGATGAAACCACTTTCTGAAGTCGACCCGGTCGTTTGGCGAATACTCTCGTTGCCTTTGCCGCCGGATTTTCGAACATTGTTGACAATTCTCTATGGTAGCGGACCCCATATGTCCATCGTCTCTTCAAGCCGAAAGACGGTACGGAGAATCGAAAATACGATGATGCATGAACGATTTCATTGGATTTTGAAA
>CAYXDS010000160.1:0-6378 GCA_964463805.1 uncultured Elusimicrobia bacterium
AAGACATCGTGAACAAAGCGGTGCTCGAGAACATGGATGTCACACCAAAAGAGTTTCCAGCCGACCAAGCGAAGAAAATGGGGGCGATGGCGCTGTTCGGCGAGAAATATGGGGACCGCGTACGTTGCTTGCTTGTTTCGACAAAGGGCTATGAAGAATTCTCCGATGCGTTCAGTCTCGAACTGTGCGGCGGCACGCACGTGTCGGCGACCGGCGACATCGGCGCCGTTAAGATCACCAGCGACAGTTCGGTGGCGGCCGGCGTTCGTCGAATGGAAGCGGTGGCCGGACTCCGCGCGCTCGATTACATGCGCAAGAATGAAAACACGTTGCTTGGCATCGCCGAACAATTGAAAGCGACGCCGGAAGAAGCGTCGCAGCGAGTTTCCAAAATGGTCGAGCGTCAAAAGCAACTCGAACAGGAAGTGCGCGACCTGAAACTGAAAGTGGCCCATGGAGGATCGGGCGCGTCCTCCGACTCCGGTCCCTCCACGCAAACAGTGAATGGAGTGAACCTCGCAATTAAAGTGACCGAAGGACTTGAAGCGAAAGATTTACGCACGTTCGCGGACCGGATCAAAGAACATATCAAATCCGGCGTGGTGTTTGCGGCTGCGAAAAACGTGGTTGAAGGCAAAGAAAAGGTTTCATTTGTGTTTGCCGTCACACCGGACCTGAAGCCCAAAGGCCTCGATGCCGGTAAGCTCGCAAAAACCGCGGCCGCCGATCTCGGCGGTTCCGGCGGTGGCCGTCCCGATTTCGCCCAAGGCGGCGGTGAAGGCTTTGCTAAACTGGACGCGCTCGTTTCAAAAATTCCGTCCCTACTGTAGTCGTGCTTGTGGTGAAATGGATATCATGAAGCCCTCCGAAGGCTTCGTTCTGGGTTCGAATCCCAGCGAGCACAAAAATTTTGCTGGCGCAAAATTTGAAAATTGGCATGGGAAATTGGAAAGTAGAGGTGAAACGAAGCAGGCGTTTTGATTACCCAGCAAAATTTTTCCTCCAATTTCCCATGCCAATTTCGCCGTTAGTATAGGGCTCCCTCCAGCCTCATTTAGTCCAAGGAGGGAATATGCCGTTCGCATTTGAAAATCTAGATGTTTACAAGCTCGCGCTTGATTTGGTCCAAGAAGTCTGTGGTCTAACGGGGCCATTAAAGAATAAAATCCCCTATTCGATGATTGACCAGATGACCCGCGCAGCGTTATTTATCCCACTTAACATTGACGAATCTTATAAAGGTCGTTGAGGCTTTAGAGAGAAGAGAAGTAGAGAATGAAATTAGCGGCAAATAAAAATATTTTACTTCCATTATTCTTGGCTTTATCCATATCGGCCTCCGCCATGGATGACACCAGACTAATCGTTCACAATTCGAAGGTTTGGCGCGTGTCCGCGATCGGGAAGATGGAAGCGGTGACGCCGGAGTTTTCGGCGGGCAATGACATCGATTTGCAAGGGACCGCCTCGGCCGTATTGTCGCCGAACCAGGAAATGATTGCGTTCACACAAAACAATGACCTGTGGGTTGAGAATTTAAAGGACAAAACGATGACTCGGCTCACGCGCCACGGCCGAGAAAAAAGCATCAACATGGCCGGCGTCTACGTGTTAATTACCTGTTGGTCATTCGACAGTCGACAGATTCTTTATTACGTCACTCATTCGGAAACCGCCGATGTCGACAATAGCGCGGTATCGCTGGAAACCCCATCGGCCGCCTACGGTTACCGCATTTACGATCTTGGCGCGAAAAACAGCAAACCAATACAGCTCCCAGGTGAGTTTGAGGCGTGGCTTCCCAACGGTGAGTTTCTTTTGACATCGGCCGAGACCGAAATGTTCGACAAGACGCTGTTGTTATTCAAACAAGGGGATGAACTGCCGCAAGTGCTGTCGCCAACCAAGGGTTGGTGGGGACAAAGTCGCGTCAGCTCCGATGGTCGTAATGTATTGATCGCCTTCAGCGCGGCACTTCCTTCCGCTCGACTCAAGTCGATCGACGAACATACGTTGAACGATGATCCGAGGTTCTCAAGCCGCATCGTCAAATTGAATTTGCGCACGAAGAAATTGTTCGATGTGTCGCCGAGCGGTTTTTGGTCCGAATATCAGATGCCATCCACATCGCCCTCGGGCAAACACATCGCCTATATTCAACAAGAGGAGATCGACAATTCGGGCTACATCCACGGGAAGTTGGTCGTCGATGATAAAGCGATCGCGAATTTTCCGGGATTGCCGTTCGAATACCATTGGATCAACGAGGATACGATCGCGCTCGCCGACGATCAAACGATCGTGCTCGTCAACGCGAACACCGGCAAGGAAATTTGGCACGGGTCGTTCGCCCCTTCCTCGCAACCGAAATTGTCATCCACGCTGCAATAGTTATAATGCGGCCCTTATGATAATTGGATTGACTGGACGCAACGCTTCCGGCAAAGGCGAAGTCGCGCAATATTTAAAAGACCGCGGCTTCACGTTTTATTCGCTCTCCGACGTTCTGCGCGAGGAACTTAAAAAAAGAAAGAAACCGGTCTCGCGAACGAACTTGATCTGGCTCGGCAACAAATTGCGCGATGAAAAAGGACCTTCCGTTCTCGCCGACGGCATTCTCGGCCGACTCCAAGACGATCATCATTATGTGATCGACTCGTTCCGCAACCCCGAAGAAGTGAAAGCGTTTCGCCGCACGCGATTGAAAGATTTCAAATTGATCTCAGTCGAAGCGTCGCAGCGCACACGATTCGAACGTATGTTGTCGCGCAACCGCGAAGCGGACGCGCGAACGTTCGATGAGTTCGTGAAGCACGAGAATAAAGAACTGACCAGCTCGGAACCGACCAAACAGAATTTAAATGCGTGCGCGGCGCTGGCGGACTATCACGTTCCGAACAACGGCACGCTCGAAATGCTGCACAAGAAATTGAATACCTTGTTCGCAAACGTTCTGATGAACGCGCCGCGTCCGGGTTGGGACGAGTATTTCATGCAGATCGCGCGCGTTGTCGCTTCGCGTTCGAATTGCATGAAACGCAAAGTCGCCGCGGTCATCGTGAAGGACGGCCGCATCATTTCGACCGGCTACAACGGCACGCCGCGCGGAACGAAGAATTGCAACGAGGGCGGCTGCCCGCGCTGCAACGCGTTCAAACCGAGCGGACAAGGGTTAACCGAATGTTATTGCTCGCATGCCGAGGAAAACGCGATCGTACAATCGTCGTATCACGGCATCGGCATCAAGGGTTCCATACTTTACACAACGTTTTCACCCTGCTTGATCTGTACAAAAATGATCATCAACTCTGGAATTTCCGAAGTCGTGTACAACGAAGCTTACCCGATGGGCCAAGAAGCGTTGTCCTTGCTTAAGCAACCGCATATTCTCGTCCGTAAGTTCGTGACGAATGCGAAAATTTCTTAGCCTTTTAGCCGTCATTCCGGCGAAAGCCGGAATCCAGGTCTTCCACATTCAGTTGAACAAAAGGTTTAAAACCTGGATCCCGGCTTTCGCCGGGATGACGACAGTGGGAGTATTTCTGCTGATTTCGAGTTCATCCCACGCAGCCTGGGATGAACCGCCGGCCGTCTCCACCGATCCCATCGGCTCTCCTTTTTACCGCCATCTCGCGCAACAAGCGAACCTCGACCTGCGAACGCTCGTTCGATTTGAAAAGCGCGGGTTCGGCCGCAATGAAATCTGCTCGCTCGTTTTATTATCGAGCGCCACCCACGTCGACATTAAAGACTACGGCAAACGCCGGCTTAAAGACAAAGTGACGATTCAACAATTTGCGGACGAGGGCCATGTCGATTACGACGATTTGATGACGCGGTCGCGCGAAATGAAACGCCGCATCGAAGCGATGGGAGACCGAAATTTGCCGCCGCCCGTTTATCCGGAACCGTCTCCGTCCGAAACGCCGGACGACAAGAAAGAGAAAGGGAAAAAACAGAAATGAAACTATCGAAATTGAAACCATTTTCATTTTTGATTTTGCTGCATATGGCGCTCGTGGTCGCGATCGTCGTCATTCTCGTGCGCCGGCGTTCGGTCGTACCGGCGGGCAATGAAAAAATCGCGGTGATCACGATCACCGGCGTCATTGAAAACGAGAAAGGTTCGTTGGGACGAGACGTGTCCGTCGATTCAATCGTCGATGCGATCGATGAATTTCGCGATGACGACGACGTTAAGGCGCTCGTGATGCAGGTCGATTCGCCGGGCGGATCGGTCGGATCGGTTCAGGAAATTTATTCGGCGCTGAAAAAATTCCGCGCGAAGCAGAAGCCGATCGTAACGGCCTTCGCCGACGTCGCGGCGTCGGGCGGTTATTACATCGCTTGCACCAGCGATAAGATCATCACCCAACCGGGAACGTTGACCGGCTCGATCGGCGTGATTATGGAAATGCCGAACGTGCAGGGATTATTGGGCAAAATCGGCGTTTCCATGTCGACGATCCAATCGGGCGCCATGAAAGACTCGGGCTCGCCGTTTCGACCGATGACACCTTCCGAAAAAGCGCACTTCTCAAATATCATTATGGATGCGTATGACCAGTTTTATACGGCGGTGAAAGAAGGTCGGAAACTCAACGACGCTCAGTTGAAACCGTTGGCCGATGGCCGCGTATTCTCCGGCAGAATGGCCGTTGCAAACAAATTGGCCGATCAGCTCGGCGATCTCGAAGACGCGATCGATGAAGCGAAGAAACTTGCCGGGCTTGAAAATAAAAACCCCGAAGTGTTCTATCACCATGAAAAACCGTCGCTCGATCGCATCTTGGATCTCATCTCAGCCACACACTTCAAAGGATTGGCCGCGCTCACCTCCAAACAAAAAATCCGATTGCGTTACGAGCTTCAATAATGGATTTTGAACTTCTCTCAGAAAAACCGGCGCCGCCGTCGTTGTGGGACGAGCTCGAACGCGCGATCGGAAACCGCCGGTGGAATTGGCAACGATGGACGCAACGTCCGCCGCGACGACTCGGCCTAGCCCTATTTTTGGCCGTCGTGTTTGAATATGTGATCGCGCAACGGTTGACTGGCGATCTTGCGTTCGATCGATCGATTTGGCGTCAACTGATAATGACCGCCGGCGTCATTCTTTTGATCGAGTCGGCGTTGGCCGTATTGGTGGCGCAAGCCTCCGAACTGTTCGGTGCCGAGGGGAAAATCACTGCTTTGTTCGCTTTCTTCAATCTCGGCCTTACACCGCTGTTGCTGATCGCGCCGATCTCGCTCACGCTGTTTGCGGCCGACGCCTCGCCGAGCATCCGTTTGTTGGTACTGATGGCTCTCTTAGCCAAAGTCATGCTGAATTGGAGGGAAGCGATTGAAATCACCTACAAATTCACGAAAGCCCAAAGCGCGATCGTCATCTACGTCGCGTCGCTTCTCACGTTCGTCGCGCTCGCGTTGGCCGGCTATATTCTGCTCGTCCGCCGCCTCGCCGAATTCTTCGCTTAATCTCTACTGAGAACTTTCCGGTCGTACCACGCGACGAACATCAGCAGCGTCCATAATCGGCGTGCGAGGTTGGTTTTGCGGTTGAGATGCTCGTTCAGCAGTCGCATCGGGTATTCCGGGTTCAGGAATGGATTGTCTTTGAGCCTGGCCGGTGAGAATTTGTGGCGAGCCCATTCGAGCAAGTCGCTGGTTAACCATTTGGCCATCGGGGGGGAAAAACCTTTTTTGGCGCCGTTCGTGATGAATTCGGGCAGGCGGCCGCGCATCAGGCGGCGGATTAGATATTTCGTGGTCCAGCCTTTCACTTTGTAATGCATCGGAATTTCGGCCGCAAATTCGACGATTCGATGATCGAGGAACGGCGGGCGCACTTCAAGCGAATTCGCCATGCTCAAGCGATCCACTTTTACGAGAAACTCGTCGAGCAAATGTGTTTGCTGGTCGACATAGAGAAATTTCTCAAGACCTTCTCGGCCGATCGCGTTGCCATACGCGCGCACGAAACTTTCGGCGAGAATTCGGTCCTGCGTAAGTTCGTTAAAATAGCGCGAATAAAGGTCCTGCTTGATTTGCCGCGGGAAAATCTCGGTCCAGCCGAAATGCTCGAGCGGCGACGGCCGATGAGCGACCGCCACGAACGCTTTCGCTTTGTAATCCAAACTGATCCGGCTGTGCGACACCGGCAAATTGTTCACCAATGGTTCGATCAACCGGCGCCGCATCAATTCGGGAACCGATTGATACACCTGCGCGGCGCGATCGGCGATGTACGTCGGATAGCCGCCGAACAACTCGTCTCCGCCATCCCCCGAAAGCGCGACCGTCATTTTCTCGCGCGCCATTTTCGTCAGGAAATAGGTGGGGATCATTGAGTCGTCGCCGAACGGTTCGTCGAACGTG
>CAYXDS010000161.1:0-6365 GCA_964463805.1 uncultured Elusimicrobia bacterium
GCCTGATTTTGTTGGAACGCGAGCACGATGCACACGGCCAACGCGGCGATGCCGGTCCAACGCCGCCGTTCGAGAGCAAACGGCAGGTGCAACAACAACGCGATGACCGGCATCATCATAAACCGGCCCACGATACCGTCCGACTGGGCGGTGAACGGCAAATTGCCCAACAAGAAAAAAAACGGCCCCGAGACGATGAATACAATAAATGCGATCCACGCCGACGACCGTCGCGCGAGCAACGATCCGAGCAACGCCCACGCGGCCAATAGCAACGCGGGCAATGGAACTTCGGCGGAAAGGTGCTCGAGAAATTTTCTTACGTGACGAATCGAATTCGGCACGTCGCGCGCGGGCGCATCGCCAAGCGCGAGCTTCAACGACCCGTAATCTTTGCGGGTGATCGTGCGCGCAATTTTGGAAACGGTAGTGGGCTGGCCCCAATTCAAGGGCGGCTCTTTTGAAGAGCGAATCGGCAAATACAAATAAACAGAAAAACCGAGAACAAAAAGTGTCGTCATCCCGGCGAAAGCCGGGATCCAGGTTTCGAACCAGTTTTTCAAGGGACGGTTGACAGCCTGGATCCCGGCTTTCGCCGGGATGACGGCGAAAAGAAAAGCGGGCAGCATAAAAATAATGATTTGGTGATTCCCCACTCCCAAACCCAGCAAGAAGGCAAACAACGCGAACGATCGGCGAACCAGACACATCAACAGCGCGACTACGATCAGCGCGTTCAGTGCGAATACTTCGGTTACGAGACTGTTTTCCCAAAATGAAACAGTCAAACCGATCAGAGTGGCGGTCAACAAAGCGGGAACAATCGTCGCTTTTAGGTCCATCAACAAAACAAACATCAACATGAGAGCGGCGGCCGAAGCGAGCGCTGAAAACACGTTGCATCGATAAGGAATCGATCCGAATGGCAAAGCGTCGATCACCGCTTTACCCGCCAGACAATACGAAGGGAACGACGGCGCGTGCGGCAGAGAAAGCGTAGCGGCGCCGGTCATGAATTCGCCGGAATCGCCGGCGGTCACGCTCGGCGCGGCGAACCGCAAATAAAACCCGAACGCGGCCAGAAAAAAAGCGACGGCGACCCAACGCACGTTCACGGCAGCCCCCGGCGTTTGCGCCAAACCCATTCGGCCGCGAATAAGAGAGCCAGAACCGCGAGAAACCACGGCGAATTCCAAACGAGAATTTTCCGTCCGGTCGTGGTCGACGCTTCACGGTTGAAATCTTCAAACAACGCGGGCGAGAATTGGTTCAAGGGCACGAAACGGCCTCCGGTCGCGCGGGCAAGATCTTTCAACAAATCGAAGTTCGGCCGCAAATCTTCTTCTTCGGAAATATTTTCGATGGCGCGCACATTGATCGAGTCCGAACCGAACCTTTTTCCGTTCCGCAACACCCACGCTTGAATTTGATACGCGCCGAGCGCGGTCGGCTTGAACGGCGCCGCAAAAACACCGCCGGTTTCCGGATAGGGTTTTAAATCGGACGTCGATCCGTCGGGAGAGGTCACGCGCAGCTGCACGTCCACATCGGACAGAGGTTTAAAATAATCGTCATAGACCCACACGCGCACCGTTTGTTTCTCCTCGACGCGCACATCCTTGTTCTCCACGGCGACTCGCACCGGTTTGAAATCATCCGAATGCGTGAGCCACAACACCATATTTTTCCAAAAACGCTGATACACATCGGACGGCACGTTGCGCTTACCTTCGAGCATCGACCATCGCCACGTGGTGCGCGCGGTCAAAGCGCCTACGCGACCTTTGCCATATTTCCAAACGGTGAGCACCGGCGCTTCTTTGCCGTCCACAACCGCGGTCCCGAGCACCGTCGCGCCCGGCTTGACGCCCGACACGACGGTTACGCCGTCGAGCGGCGGCATATTGCGCCATATTTCCTTGTTGCGGTCCAAATTCTCGTCGAGCCGCAATACCGGATGCGCGGGCGCTTTTGCAAGGAAGGGCACAGGTTCGGCGACGACTTTTACGTCCGCAGCGCCGAACTCAACCGGAATCATCTCGCGCACGCCGGGCAACGCATACCCGCTTCCCAAACCGAAAGCGGTCGGTCCTCCAAGAATCAAGAAACTGCCGCCATCCTGCACCTTTTGCCGCACCGCGTACACGACGGCCGGGCTCAATCCGTATGATTGATAAGAAAATTCTTCGAACACAACCAAATCGAACGTGGACATTTGATTGATCAACACATCCTGAGTCGGAAACGGAATCAATGAAAGTTCCCCTTCGGGAATGTTAACGGTGTTCTGCGCGTTGCGAAGAATCACGAACGTGACGAGTTCGACGGCCGGATCCGCTTTGAACTGGTGCCTGAGAAACCCGTATTCGGGGCCCGGTTCGCCGCAGATATAAAGCACGCGGAATTTGTCGCGTCCAACGTCGAGCGTCACGTCTTTACGATTGTTTACGGTGGTGATTTCACCGGCGTACGCATCGGCGTGAACGGTCAGCCGTTTGCTGCCGATCGTGGTCGGCGTCCACGTGAACGTGACCGTCGCTTCGGCTTCGGCGGCCGCCACTTTGATTTTCTGAATCGACAAAACCTTTTCCCCTTCGCGCAACGACACGGTGACTTCGGATCCCGGATATCCGACAACGCCGATCGTCGCCGACAACGACGTCGGAACATTTTTAAACGAAAACGGCGGACTGTTGACCGCTCGGACCGAGATGTCTTTGAACTGCGAACGGTCGCCGACGCCGATGAGAAACAGCGGCGCGCCGATCGAAGCGGCCGTCGCAACAGCATCCTCCTTGCCCACTTCCCGGCCGTCGGTAAAGATGACGGCGCCCTTGTAGCGTTTGTCGCCGAGCGTTTGCCGAATCCCTTGCGAAAGATCCGAGAAGCGCTGCGTGGGTTCGAGAGTATCGAGCTTGTCCGACGGCACCGCTTCCACGCGTTCGCCGAATTGGAACATTTCAGCGCGATCGATTTTTTTCAGCAACGAACGAACCGATGATTTCACGAGATCCAAACGCGCGTCCGGATCTTTCACGCGCATGCTGGCCGACGTATCGAGCAACACGGCCCAGTTCCGCGGCAATCCCGGATCGGGCCGGACCATGACCGGCTTCGACGCGAGTACGATCAGCAAGATAAGCGCGGCCAAGCGAAAATAAGGAGCGATCTTCATGACCCGAGTTTCATCTCGATGAACGGTTGATGAATCGCATCTTTCTTATACGTTCCGGTGAGGCTGAAATAAATCAAATTGATCGTAAGCTTAAACGCTTCCCACCGCTGCACCTCGCCACCGGGCTCACACGTGAAAGCGTATTGTCCGAGATTGTCTTTGACCCACGCGCCGAGCAAATCGTTCGGACAATAAACGACCGCGGTACGGCCCTCACCATTCAACGATTCACCTTCGAACGACGAGCTCACATCGAGTCCCTCCAAATACTTCTCGCCGATACGGCGTCCTGACACCGTGCGTAAAAGAAAAAACGACCTGAACAAAGCATGATCGATCGGAAGTTTTTGAAACGAACGGTCCGGGTAGAGCTCTTGCATGAGCGACCGTACCGAATCAGCGAACGCGCCGCGCGGATCGCCCAGCGTATCGTCGAAAAAAACCAAGCCTCCGCGGTCGACGAACTCTTTCAACTTCGACTTTTCATCCTTTGAGAAACGCAGCTCAGTATTTCCTTTAACGATCAAAAACGGAGATTCGAATAACGCCGGCGAACTTAACGTGACCACTTTTCGTTCCGTTTCCGGAACGATGTTCGTCATACTCTTCACCATTTGAATAATCCGTTCATGCACACTCGGATACGGATCCCAGGCGCCGTCGTATTTCAACTGCGCGTAAACAAAATGATTGCCGCTCCCGGCGATCAACGCGATCGGCGTCGATGTCAAAACCAACAATGCGATCAAAATCTTATTTCTCACCGGTCCTCCGAAGAACGAAGCCCAGCACGGTTTCAAATCCGAACAAAATGAAAAGACTCGCCAATACCGGATTCGTCAAATCACGCCCTTGTAAAGCGGCGACCAACGCCTCGGTCTTATTCGCCGACGCGCTCACATAATCGACTGGACTTTCCGGAAAAATCCGACGAGCGTCTTTTTCGGAAAGTCGCGTGAGATCCCCTTCGAGATCGAGCCGCGGCACGTTGACCGCAAACGAAAAATCCGTTTCCCGCCGGTCGGTCTTCACCTGATAAAGCCCTGCCAACGAGGGAGCCGGCCACTCCAGCATGCCGTCGTTGCTCACATTGCCGCCGCTGACAACGCCGTTCGGAGCGATGACACTCACGCTTTTCACGCCGGCCGGAACGCGAAATTTCACGGGCACGCCGACCACGCCTTGCAGCGCGGTCTGTTCGCGCAACGGATCCGCGAGCGCGGCCATCAACTCGCGCATGAGCGGCGCAAACACCGGCTTCGCCGGGAAATTCGTCCAAGCGCGATCAAGCGATGTAGTCAAACACAACACGAACCCTTTTCCGAATTGTTTCCGCACGAGAATCGGATCGCCGTTGTCCAAGGACAACACCGGCGTGTTTGCCGCTTCTTTCTCAAGAACGAGGTACTGCGTGACCGAAATTTGATTCCATTGAAAATCGGCGAGTTTCGACAGCGCCGATAAAAACGGCGCATTCTCGACTGGAGCCGAAACCGCAACCTTGCCGTTGTTCCAAGCCGACGAACGGAACACGCGCAGCGGCACTTTCGGCGGCTTCGGCCACTTGGAACCCGCCGAAAGGAACAAGCCTCCGCCTTTTTCAACCCAAGCGAGCAAATCAGATTCCTTGATCGCGTCGATCGCACCGTCGGGGACATTCGCAAGAACAACCGCATCGTACTTTGAAACGTCGGTCTTCGACATCAATTCGGGCCGAACCACGTCGATTGACTCGACGCGAGGATCGCGCGGCGACTCGAGCGCGGACCGTAAATAGTAAGTTTCCGAATCCGACGGCGCGAGACCGCTTTCACCATCGACGATCAAAAGTTTAAAACCCTTCGGAACACGCCCGGCGATGTAATAGGTGTCGTCGAACGATGCGGCGTCGGGCGTCATCGCAAGCTTTCCCGAATAGAATCCGCCTTCGGGCAGCTGCGCCTTCAACGCCACTTCCTCACTCTCTTCTCCTTGGGAAACCACGCGTTCGTTCAACTGCAACGACCACGTCGGTTTCGGAGTTTCGCTTCCCGATCGGTGGAAACGCGCGACGCCTTTCAACAACCCCTCTTCGCTCAACGCGAGATTGGCGTCGGAAACCCCGGCGTTCGGCACACGCCCCACCGCGTCCCACAGCAACACGCGAACATCGGGTCCGACACCTTCAATTTTCCCATCGACTTGTTTGGCCGCGTTCCAACCGTTTTGCGCAAGATCGGAAACGATCACCAATGTTTTTCGTCCGTTCGGCTGATTCGCGAGCATGCGGGCTCCGAGTTTCAAAGCGGGCAAAACATCGGTGCCGCGCGAAGTCGCTTTCGCGTTTTGCAACGCGGCCGTGATACGCGACCGCTCGTCTGTCGGCGCAAGTTCCTGTTCGACTTGATCGGAAAAAATAACGATTCCGACTTTTACGCTCAATGGAATTTTACGCAACGCCTGTTGTAGACGCTCTTTCGCCCAATCGAGCGCTTCGCGGCCCGCGTCCACGGCCGTCATCGAAGCGGAAACGTCCACAAGCAGCACCATCGATTCGTTCGCGGCGCCCGTCAAAAATCCGGCGCGGTGGACGACCGGGCGGGCGAAAAAGAAAACGATCGCCATCATCAACAGCGTGCGCACGATCATCAACAAAATTTCGCGGAACCGCTTCTTCGGCATCATCGATTCATGCACGTTGCGCAACCAAGCGATGTGGCTGAACATCACGCGTCTGGGCGGGCGCTTGTTCAGCAAATGCAAAAGGATCGGCAAGACGGCCGCCGGCAACACCCATAAAAATTGCGGGTTTAGAAAACTCAAAGATTGTTCCCCCGCCAAGAAAGATAAGCGCCGAGTCCTTTATCGAACGGCATGTCGGTGGTCAACGTCAAGTATTCGATGCCGGAACTGCGGAACACATGCGAGAACGACGCGAGCTTCTGCTGAACCCATTCGCGGTAACGTCGACGAATCGCTTCGGGCTCGGTTTTAATTTGCTCTCCCGATTCGAGATCTTCGAATAGAACCGCGCCCTCGAACGGCAGATCAATTTCGGCCGGATCTAAAATCTGAAAAACCAGCACTTCGTTTTTGCGCGCATGCAACATACGCAACGTCGACATCATTTTTTCCTCATCCGCCATCAAATCGGAAAACACGATGACGAAACCGCGTTTGTGCGACAACGCCTGCGCTTTTTCAGCCTGCG
>CAYXDS010000162.1:0-6359 GCA_964463805.1 uncultured Elusimicrobia bacterium
CCGCGGCGCAGCCGGCGTTCGATGGGCCAACTTCCTTGCCATCCAATCATGTCCGCCGATATTCCTTTGATGGCGGCAATCGTCCATATCGGCGTTGTTCGAAGAAAAATATTGTGGATATACCAATTGGCCTGCAAATTGTTTTCCGCGGCTTCTCGGCCGGTGGTTGCCACATTCATGAGAACGCCGCTCAAAATAAAACGTCCGGGGTAAGTGGAGCATGATTGCAAGACTCCGTGCGCGCCGTTCCGAGTCAACTCGGCGAAGGTCGGAAGAAGTCCCGCATGAAGCTGTGGCATGATGGCTTGCCAGCTGGCCATATCGACGCCAACGAGCAATACTTTTCCTTTTCGCGGAACGGTGGATTTCGGCGTCGGTGCTCGAGGCAAAGGCGTGCGCATGTACGCAAGATTAAGACGAACGCGCTCGGTGAACGGAGAAAGCGAAAATTGAAAACTGCCCACCGCCGCATCACCGTCGTGGATTACGCAGTGAAATTTTTTCAATGGTGCGCAGTCTTCGAGCTCGACCGGCGCGGTCCATGTTTGCTGGGCGGACGATGCGATTATCGGTTCCCATCCCGACGCATTCGCCAGTCGGCCTTGCGGGTCCCAATTGCCGGCGATCGTGACGGGACCGTGCAATTTTTTCCCCTCGATTACGAATATGCGTTTTCGGACCGGCGCTTCTACGATCGTCGTGCGTTCGATCGCTGGGGGACGATCGTACCACAACGATATCTGAAACCCTTGTGCCGCTAAATTCGTTAATTTCCGCCGATTGTCATCGTTTAAGCGTTGCCAGAAAGCGTGAAGCAATCGGCGATCGCCCCATGAGGTCACTGCCACAAACGTGCGTCGCGCCATTTTGAAATTTTTAGGAGTGAAACCTTTTCGAACCGCCCGCACTTTACTACGGATTTCACGAGCGCTTAGACCCGGGATGTTGAACCGATAACCCGTCCCAATATAGAAAAGAGTCTTAGACGATAAAGAAAAACCGGCAAGTGCGACGAACACAAGAAGAAGGGCCAGTGTGCGGGGGTTGGGAGCACGCATGTTCGCGCATAAGTATAAGCTATCTTTTACGGACTTTTTCGATTCGTTTGCGCGCTTTCTTCCTCAGCCGTTCGTCGGGCGAATCTTCGATGACTTTTTGCCATTCGGCGACCGCATCGGCGAAGCGTTTTTCACGGTAATTGAATTCTCCGAGCCGGAAATGTTCGGCCGCGCTTAATCGATGCGGTGTTTCGCTGGTTTTCGCCTCCGCTTCTTTTTCGATCGTGACCGCGTGCGCCTCCTGCGAGTTCAGCACCACGCGCGGCGTTAAGAAAACGAGCAGTTCGGTTTTTTCTTTGGTCACGCTTTTCGTCTTGAAAAAGGCACCGAGCAATGGAATATCGCCGAGAATCGGCACTTTGCTTTCACTGATCGCGCGATCGTCCTTCATCAGCCCGCCGATAACGACGGTCTGGCCGTCTTTGACGATCACCGAGGTCTGCGCTTCGCGCGTGGCCAAAATCGGCGCGTTCAATTCCGCGTTGAAACCGAGAATTTTTTTGACGAGCGGGTGCACTTTCATGAAAACGTCTCTATCTTCGTTCACGCGCGGCGTCACTTCGAGTTCGATGGCCACCGATTTGTAATCGTAGCTACGGATCGTTTCGCCGCCTTGAATGTTGCGCGTTTGGGTGAGAATCGGCACTTCTTCGCCGACGCGGATCACGGCCGGTTGATTGTTTACCGTGAGAATATGCGGCGTCGATAAGATATTTACGTCTTTATTTGTCGCGAGCGCGCGCAACGTCAGCGCCAAGTTTTGATCCGAGCGGATTATCGCGTACTTAAGGCCTTCGGTGACGACCGAGCCCAAGTCGAACGTTTGCGACACCGACGCGTCGAACTGGCGGTCGCTTCCGTGGAACGAGTGGTTGTTCGACCACTCGACGCCGAGTTTCGTTTCGTCGGTCAGCGATACTTCCATGATCGTCGCTTCGATCAACACCTGCGCGGTTCGCACATCGAGACTTGCGATCATCTTCAACAATCGTCGGATGTTCGACGCCATATCGGTGATCACGAGCGCGTTCATGCGTTCGTCGGCCGCCAGGTTTCCGCTTTTTGAAACCAGCGGCGCGAGCTCCGCTTTCACTTCGCTCGCCGATAAAAATTTGAGCGGCACCACTTGCGTGATCATGCGATCGCCTTGGACGGCCGTGCTGCCGTAGCCGACGTCAAGTTCACCCTGCACCGCTTCCGCTTGCGACAGTACTTTGATCATGTTGCCGCCGCCCGGTACCATTGTGAACCCTTTCACTTCGAGAACTTTCTGCAGCACATCGAGCGCTTCGGTGGTTGTCACGTGTCCCGGCGCGGTTACACTGACGAATCCCCGCACCGCATCGCTCTTGATGAACACGCGGCCCGTCACGTCGCTGATGAATTTCAGCACGAGGTCGATGTCGGTATTCTGGAAATTCAACGAGATGCCCTGGTGATCGGCGGGGGGAGTGGGATCGGCGGCCAGAGACAATGGAAATATCCATGCACTGACGATCAGCCATGCCGTCACTCCCGCGAAGGCGGGAGCCCAGACACCTAAGGTGGCTGTTCGCCAATGGCGAACGCCTTCGCGGGGGAGACGACTGACCGGGGGAGGAACTGTGGTTGGGTGGTTCATGGGGTGGTCGCGCCGGCCGCCGCGTTCAGCCGCAGCGACACCTGGAATTTTCCCAGGTAATCGAGCCGGACCTCGCCTTTCTTTTCATCGATCGCGGTCACCTGCGCGTCTTGGATCGTGTCGCCGCCGCGCAGCATCAACGTTTGTCCACCGGCGCGCGCGCTGACGAACGCGATCGGCTCGCGGCCGTTGTTCACGATGCCGCTCACGGAGAGTCCGGTCTCAAGTTCGCGCTTTTTGTTTTCGAGTTGTTGCATTTGTTCGCGTTCGAGACGATCTTTTTCGGCTTTTTCTCGTTCCATTTGTTGTTCGTGCTCGCGTTTTTTGTCGGCGGCCGCATTCGCGACGGTCGGCGGCGGATCCCGGCGTTCGCTCCAGAGAGGGAAAAACACATTCCGAATCGACGCGTCGGTTGAGCGATCCATTTTGACGACCGCACGCCGGTCGAATTCACCTCGAATCCGGACGATGGCCGGTTCGGCCGCGTCCGTCGTGAGCCGCAGCCGTTCGCAGCGGCCGACAATTTTTTTCGCGATGAGCGCATCGACAAAACGCAGCGCCGTGACCGGCGTTCCTTCCCATTCGATTTGCGCGCGCTCGGCCAATTCCACGCCGACGAGTCGTCGCACACCGCAGGCGTTCGCCTCCCGCGCGATCGCGCCTTCCGAACCGTCGGGTGTTTGAATCGGGATCGGTGAAATTCGTTGTTCCATTTGCCGATGAAACACCCGCCATTCGTAAATTTTCGCGCCGGCGACGATCACGGAGGCGCCCAACGCTGCCGGATAAATCCATACGCGAACGTTCACAGCGTCGCCTCCACGGAAAATTCGATGATCGATTGATCGCCGACGCGGATCAAGTTGGCTTTTTCCGCATGCGCGTTTTTAAATCGTTGATCTTCGACCAGCGCGGCCACGAACGCGGATACGGCCCCGTAATCGGCGGCGCGCGCTTTCATCGTGAGCGTGGAGCGGGCCGCGTCGTAGTCGTAATCAAACAGATGAACGTTTTTCGGAACGCGCGCGATCGTTTCGGTGAGAACGGACAACGTCGGATCCGTCGTTCGAACCGAAGACGACGGGCACATGGGGGCCGTGACGTGGCGTCGATCATCGATGGCGCGGGTTAGAAGCATTCCTGCCGCTGTTAAAGCAAGTGTTGCCGCAGCCATGAACGTGTGTTTATGGTCGTGCCACCGTCGGCCGATCACTCCGCGTTCGACCGTCGGTGCACAAAACCAAAGTTGGCGCGGATCGGCGTGTGCGAGCGCGACGCCGGCCGCCGCCAACGGTTCGTTGCAGCGAATCACCTCGATGCCAAGATGCGTTGAGAGCTCGTTGCTCGCTTCTGTTGGCGGCGAACCCAACAATAATAAAGAGGTTGGACCCGACAATTCACATTGACGAACCGCGAGCGCTATATTTTTCTTTATTTCACGAATCATCGATTCGTCGCAGATCAAGGAGCGACAGAAATGCAGGTTGCCGTTCGCCGACAGCGACAATCGCGCGCGCGTCCGATCGAGATCAAGGATCGCGAGCGGTTCCGCATGCGCGGGCAGCGGGTAAAGACAGGTCAGCGCGGTGAGTTGCGCGGTTGTTGCAAACCCGACGCCGTTGAGTCGCAGCCCCGCGTCGGAGAAGAGAGCGCGATACCGTTCAATCGTTGTGCGCGGCACGGCGGCGCTCAAGGAATCGGAAACGGCCGTGTACAAGTGCTCGGGTTGCGCCGGAAACGCATCGACGCCGCGCCGACTTAAAAAAACTTGTTCACGCGGTAACGCAAGCGCAACCGAGCGTCCGCGGAAATTTCGTTCGTTGACGAAATCTTTGAGGTCCGACGCCGTGTTTTGGCTGCGCCAGGTCTGCGTGAATTGTTCGACGATTTGCCAACGGTTCTCTCGCCGTTGAACGCCGCACCAACGAACGCCGTCCGCATTCCACTCGAGCCCAATTCTCACAGCTCTCTCCATGTTTGCGCGCGCCATTGGCCGCCGGTGCGGCGCCAGCCGATTTCGACGCGTTTGAGCGTGTTTCCGTGCGATGCCTCGCATCGCAATGTCAGTTCGTCTTTCTTCGGATCGCCGTCGCGTTCGATGCGCACGTGACCGTCTGCGAACGAAAACGTGCGCTCGGAAAAAGCAAAATCGGAATCCCACGCGAGCAGTGCCGCGCCTTTAACCAGATAAAGTACGCGCGTCTGCTCGATGTGCGAGCGTCCGCGCGACGAATGCCAGCGTCCGATCGCGATCACCGCGAACGCGACGGCCGACAGCGCGGTCAGAATCCACAACACGGCGATGCCGACAACGCCGCGGTTCATGGCCGAGCGTTCAAAAGCGCAGTCATGATCGGCATCGTGACCGTCGTGTCGTCGAGCGTCACGCGCAAGGCCACCGGCAAGCCGCGGATGCCCGCGTACGGACGATGTCGTTCGTCGTCCCAACCCCATTCACTTTTCCAAGAGATTCCGTCGAAAAAATTAAATTTGAAGCGATCAACGTTCGTGCACAGCTTCACCGTGCGCGCGCCGGTTCGTCGGCGCAGCACGCGGTCGGCAGCGACGAAATATTCGACGTCGGCGTCGGCCAATGAAAGTTGCAGTCGGTCCTTGCCGGTTGCATCGTCGTGGTACCCGACGAACAACGTCGGACGCGCGTCGTCCAACATCGCCGCGCGCGCGTCTTTCGCGAGCAACGCGAGTGCGATAGCCGCGTCGCCGTCGCGATCGGCTGCGTCGCGCAAGCGTGTCAACCGGTCAAGGCCCGACCGCAAAGCGCTAAAGCCGGCCGCCACCGCAAATCCCAGCACGACCAATGCGATCATCAACTCGATGAGGCTAAAACCTTTGGACTGTTTCAAATGTTTGCTCCCGTTCGATTTCATTTTCCTTCCAGAACGCGGTCAGCGTGACGCGTTCGACGCGAGAGGAGACCGGTTCCAATCGTTGGCGCCATAAAACCCATTCGTCGCAATCAGCGGCGGCACCGGCCGTAAATTTTTCTTCGACGCACGCGGCGAGCCGCGCCAACAGTGCGCCGCGCCGCATCGCCGCGCGCGATTGTGCGAACGCGTCGGACACCGCGCACACGCCGACCGCGAGCAACGCGAGCGCGGTCAACGCCTCGACCAATAGATAGCCGCGGTTATCTTTCATGTCGTTCGATGACCGCGCTTTCATTGATGTCCACATCGATGATCGGCGCGTCTGCGGGTCCAAATGACACACGCGCGGCTGTCGCGGATCCGTCGGCCGAAAAGGTGACGATCGTGCCCGACGGCGATGTCGTTGAGCGGGATGCTCCCGACATCACCGCTTGCTCGCGCTCGGCGCGCAACGCGGCGATCCAACGCTCGGCATCCGCGCGCGCGGCCAACCGCTGCGACACGCCGCGCACAACCGGCCACCCCACCATCGACACCAATCCCAAAATCGCGCCGACGACCGTGATCTCGGCCAACGTAAAACCGCCGCACATTCGAGGAGGAAACTGACGAGTAGGCCCACTTCGTAGTCCCGGCCTTCGCTGAAAGCTACGGCCGGCAAGCCGGCTTGCCCATCGAAGCCTTGGCGTAGATGGGGACCTCGATTGTGTTCGCGCTACCGGTTCCTGGTCGAGGTCCCGGCTTACATTGTTCTTCAGGAATCGTGTTTTACCTGCTCGCCGGGACGACGAG
>CAYXDS010000163.1:0-6342 GCA_964463805.1 uncultured Elusimicrobia bacterium
GGTGGCCACGTCTTCTTGAGTCAAATCGTATTCCTTCATGAGCCCGTCGAGCGCGACCGCTTCTTCGAGCGCGTTCAAATCCTGGCGTTGGATATTTTCGATGAGCGCCACTTCGAATCGTTCGCGGTTCGACAGCTTTTTGATCGAACACGGCACGGTCGTAAGCCCCGCCATCTTCGATGCGCGCAACCGGCGTTCACCGGCCACCAGTTCGAATTCGCCGGGAACAGCGGTTTCGGTCACGAGCAACGGCTGCGCAAGTCCGTGTGATTTGATCGACTGTGAAAGCTCGTGCAGCGAACTTTCATCGAAGTGCGTGCGTGGCTGATGACGGTTCGGTTTGATCTTATCGATCGATATTTCGCGGATCTGATTCCCGTTTGTTGCCGGCGTCGCAGCGGGCGTTCCCGCAGGGATTGCTATCGGCGGCGTTTCTTTCGGTTTGCTTGATGAGAAAAGCGCTTCAAGGCCGCGGCCCAGCGCTTTGTGTCCGGTGGTTGCCATTTTTTACATCGCTCCTACCGGCTCGGGAGCGACCGGTGTTTGTTCAAGTTCATGGGTACGAATACCGTTGTTTTGCAAAAATTCATCAGCGAGCAGTTTGTACGCGCGTGCGCCGATCGACTGCGGATCATAGACGACGCCCGGCTTACCGAAACCCGGCGCTTCGGCCAAGCGAACGTTGCGCGGAATCCAATTGCGGTACGTTTTTCCTTGGAAATGTTTTTCGACTTCTTCGCGCACTTGGCGCGTGAGGTTCGAGCGGCCGTCGTACATCGTGAACACCAATCCTTCGACTTGCAGATTCGCGTTGAAACGTTCGCGAATGAATTCGACCGAGCGCACGAGTTGCGTCAATCCTTCGAGCGCGTAGTACTCGCATTGAATCGGGATTAAAACCGAGTCGGCCACATTCAACGCGTTTAACGTGATGAGACCGAGCGACGGCGGACAATCGAAGAAAACGAATTGATAACGATCGCCAAGCGTGGCCAACGCCGACTTCAAACGGTTTTCGCGGTCGTCGATCGATGCGAGCTCAAGCTCGGCGCCGACCAAATCGATGCCCGAAGGCGCCAAATCCAAATTTGGAACGCCGGTCGGAACGATCACTTCAGCCATCGGCCGGTTGCCGATGATCGCTGCATAAACGTTCGCGTCGACGCCCGCTTTCTCAACTCCGAAACCGGACGTGACGTTCGCCTGTGGATCCAAATCGACCACCAATGTTTTAATACCGTTCAAAGCGACGGCCGTCGACAGATTGATCGCGGTCGTGGTTTTCCCCACGCCGCCTTTTTGGTTCGTTATCGCTACTTTTTTCATGATTTTTTCACCTGTGCTTCGCTGGGAGATTCTTCGTCTCCTGTTTGCTGCCAGTCCTGCACTTTCTTCGTGTACACGTCGAGATATGCGCGCGCGGCCGTTTCCGTTTTGCCCTCGACCCACAAATGACAATAGGCCTCGTTGCCGTCCGGCAATACAAGCACCCATCCGTCCGCGAAGTGGATCTTCACGCCGTCCAACAGTTCGATGCGCTGACCTTCGGTCACGTTCTGAGCGAGGCGCATCACCTGCCCTTTCTTGCCCCATGAGCACGGCACGCGCCGGTGCATCAAATGGATCGGCTGCGCGATCTGTTCCCAGAATCCGCCGAGCGACGTGTTCAGCTCGGCCATCATCTCGAGGATGTGCGCGACCGCGTACATCGCGTCGAACGCCGGCTGAAATTTCGGAAAAATGAAGCCGCCTTCGGCGTCGCCGACGAAGCCCACGTTCGGACGCCGCGCGTAATCGAGCAAGTGCCGCGGGTTGATCGGCGTGCGCAGCACCGTCGAGCCTTTCTTCGTCGCCAATTGTTCGAGCAACGACGAGCCGCGGACCGGATACGCGATCACGTCCTGATTGTTCGCCTGCAACACCAACATACCGACGAGAACCAGCGCTTCTTCCGACGATACGATACGTCCCTTCTCATTTACGATAAATAGTTTCTCAGCGCCATTGTCGATTAAGAACCCCGCGTCGGCTTTCAACGTGGTCACGATGTTCGACAGCTCGTTCAGAGAACGTTGAAATTCCGCTTCGGTGCGAGTGACATGGGCCGTCGACGTGTGCGCGTTGATCGCGACCGAGTCGATACCGAGCTCCCCGAGCAGGTCCGGCAAAATTTGCGACGCGGCCGAATGCGAGTAGTCGATCACGACTTTAAACCGCCGGTGTTTTAGCGTCGAAGCGTTGATGTTCTTCAAGAAACCGGTGCGATAATATTCCTGCACGCGCGGCGGCACCGACAGTTCGCCGACATCCTGCACGGCCGAACGCTTGAAATCTTCCCGCATGAAAAGTTGTTCGATCGCCTTTTCCTTGGCGACCGGCAGATCGTTGCCGTCGCGATCGAAAATCCGAATATCGATCATGCGCGAGTCGAACGGCGACAACCGCACATGCACGCCGCCCACTTCGCCTTCTTTTCCCATTTCGTAGCGAACGATCGGCACCGGCACCATGCGCAAATCACCGACGCGCACGCCTTCGGACAGCAAGCCCGAGATCAACGCGCGCTTCAGCAATCGGCTCGCCTTATGAGCGTCGCGCGACGTGATTACGTACGCACCTTGTCCGAGCATCGCGCCATAAGCGGCCCCCAACTTAGCAGCAAATTCGGGGGTGACTTCGATGTTCGCGAGGCCCGTGATGCCCGCGTTTCCAAAAAGCTGTTTGGTCCAACGTTCGCCCCACACGAGCGAACTCGAGAGCACCGCTCCTTCTTCGAGCGTTTTCTCGGGCCACATTTTTACAGACGGTTTCAGCACCGCGTCCGCGCCGATCTCGCATCGGCTCGCGACGACCGCGCCCACTTCAATGCGCGCGCGCTGGCCGATTCGCACTCCGCGGCCGACGATCGCCTCGCGCAAATCTGTTTCCGGCAAAATCAACGTGCGATCCCACACGACGGACTTACGAATGCTGGCGCCCGACCCGATTCGAACGAAATTTCCGATGACCGACTGCGTGATCTCGGCGTCGCGTCCGATGTGCACGCCTTTGCCAAGCACGACCGTGCCTTCAAAACGCACGCCGGGCTCGATCTCGCAATTTTCACCAACGAGCACGTTCGGATTCTCTTTGAGCGGCGTGCCGTGAACTTTCACGTTCGCTTTGTTCTCGAGGATATCGATGTGCGCGGTGCGGTATTCGGTCAAGTCGCCGATGTCCTTCCAATAACCGGGCGCGATGTAACCGTACAGCGGCAACCCCTGCTTGATCATTTTCGGGAATAAATTTTTCGAGAAATCGAACGCCTCGTCCGACGGAATCAGCTTCACCGCTTCGGGACTCAAAATATAAATGCCGGTGTTGATCGTGTCCGAGAACACTTCGCCCCAGGTCGGTTTCTCGAGGAAACGCACGATGCGTCCGTTCGGATCGGTGATCACCACGCCGTATTGAAGCGGCGTGCGCGTCCGCGTGAGCACGAGAGTGGCCGCCGCTTTCTTTTCCTTATGGTATTCCCACGCTTTGGTGAGGTCGATGTCGGTCAACACGTCGCCGGACATCACGATAAACGGCTCACGGACCAAATCTTTATAGTTATCGGCGTCGGCCGCGAATCGGATGCAGCCGGCCGTGCCCAAATCCACTTCGGGGCGGAGGTAGGACATGTGAACGTCCCAGTTCTTGCCGCTCTCGAAATAACGCGTGATGACGTCGGGCGAGTAGTGCAGCATGCATAACAAATCGCGGAAGCCGTGTTTTTCACACAGGCGTACAACATGCTCCATCATCGGTTGATTGACAACCGGGGCCATCGGTTTCGGCAAGTTGATCGTCAGCGGTCTCAGTCGCGTACCGAAACCGCCGGCAAGAATGACGCCGCGCATCAGACGTTCTCCGTCGATGAATTCGTTAGGGGATGGGATGACATAGCGTGCTGATGATACCAAAAACCACGGAGAGCGCCCGAAAAGTCCTCAGCGTTTATCGGTGGGAGATGGAACCGGACAGCTGCCGAGCAACCGATTGATAACCGCTGCGAAATCTTCATACGGAACCGCGCCTTTCAACTTAATGCCGTTGACCAAGAAACCGGGCGTGCCGTTAACGCCGAATTTCTTCGCTTCGGCTTGGTCCGCTTCGATCCGTTGCTTGACCGCATCGGATTCGAGGTCCTTTTTCAGACGCGCCATGTCGGCTCCGACGTTTTTAGCGATCTTTATCAAGAAAGCCTCTTTTTGTTCGCTGAGTTTGCGTTGATCCAAAAAAATCTGGTCGTGGAATTTGTAGGCCTTGGCCGGGTCCTGCAGCGCGATCGCTTCGAAATACTTGGCGGCCGGCAATGCCATCGCATGAAACGACAACGGGAAGTGCTTTATCACGAAGCGGATTTTGTCGCCGTAATTCTTATGCACTTCCTCCATCGTTTGAAAGCCGCGCTCGCAATACGGACATTGGAAATCGGTAAATTCGACGATCGTGATCGGCGCGTCCGCTTTTCCGCGAACCGCGCGGCTCGGATCGATCAGCGGCTGGAGAGGATTCGTAAAATTCTCTTCCATTTCGCGCTCGGCCGCCGCTTGTTGAGCGTTCACGCTGGCCTTTTTCACGACGCTCATGAACTTTTCAGGGTTTTTCTCGATCACATCGAACATAATCGAAGGATCATCGGCCAACATTTTCCGGACCGACGATTTTGTGGCGCAGCCGACCGTCGAAAGAGCAAACGCAAACGCGCAGAACAAGGGAGTTGGTTTCATGCCCCAATAGTAACGAATTATGCGGCGACGAGGATCTTCTCGATGATTTTTCCGAGATCCGAGATCCGAGCCAAGTCCTTGAGGCTCGGCATCAAATCTTCAAGCACGCGCACATTGGCAGGCGCGTCCTCCGGCCGCATGTCCTTCGGCAAAACGACCAACGCATGACTATTTATGACATCGATAAGTTTCGCAGAATTATTTTTTAATTCTTCGATCGTCAGCGTCTCGTTCAACGAAACATTTTTAAGATACCCAAATTCCCGTAGCGTTTTCACGGCACCAAGAACTTTCTCACGTATGCCGTCTTCCACCACAATTGTAAGCGGTCGATCCGTTGCGGCGCCGGATGCGAACAACGCAGTCATGATTTGAATCGGCGTCAGTTCTGGACCATTTTCAAATGCAATGAGACTCTTGCTGCGCACATTTTTATAGAGCAATGAACCAATCAGCGAAGCGGTTATAACCTCAATCGCTTCTTTTATTTCACCAGCGGAGCGTTTGACGCCACTTGATTTCAGTTGCTTCGTTAATTCAGCGCGAAACGACTTACTCTTAAACAAGATTTGCAGATCGGCAATCGCCTCCGAGGATTTTGAATATCGCGGGCGATTCAGCTCGCCGATGTTCAGCGGCTGCGATTTCCCTAATAACGTATTGACCACAAACGATGGAAGTTCATCGGAAGGCGTGGTTGGCGCCATCTTTACTGGACTCCAATTATTGAACCACGTGTGGGAAGGAATCGTTGCGGCGATTGCGAACGGTGTCACGGCCAACAACAGGATCAACTGGTGAAGCGGGTTAGAAAGAAAAAGATAAGCGGCGGTCGTCGCTAGGGACATAACAAGAAATATCGGGCCAGCCATAAATACCGACGTGCCGAGGAACAACCACTTTGACCATCGTTGCTTGTGCGACGCTTGGAATATTTTCAGCGTGGCGATGATCGAGCCGGCGATAGAGGCAATCGCTTCAGAAAGAGACGTGGGTAGACCTGTCATCATCAGAGAAGCGGCGATTAAAAGACCGGCAACGACGAAAAGGGCGATCGCTTCGTACAACGGCGCGCCGCGCCAATCTGTTCGGTATTGCTCGAACGACCACCCGAAAGGCGCTGCGACGAGTTCGTACCACCATTTGATCGTCAGACTGAAGCGCGCGATTAAATCCGGCGCGAGGACTCGTACTTGCGGCTGAAGGAGCCTGTCTCGACCCGGGTTGCCACGAAAGTCTTTTCTCATGAAATGGAAATCACCGACTCCGCCGGAAAATTTGTCCAATGCGAGAGCTACGATCAACTCAAAATCCTTATCGTTATTTTCGCCGTCTAGAATCACCGACATAAAGGCATTGAACAGCTTGGACCAGTCGATCGAAATTCCTCTTTTCTCTGCCACTTGCATTAAGTATTGCCATTGCGCGCGACCGGCCAAATGCGGCTCGTTCGCCGAATAATTATTTAAGGTGACCTTTTCGCCGCGCTCCACAATGCGCAGTTCTCGAATATAGGCTCGTTCGCTTTCCGGCAGCTCGCGACGGAGAAAATCAATAGCGGCGCCGTCGGCCAAGCTGTTCAATG
>CAYXDS010000164.1:0-6340 GCA_964463805.1 uncultured Elusimicrobia bacterium
CCACGGATTTTATTCATAGCGGCAAGAATTCCTTGCGGCTTCAAGCCAATAATACGGGAACAGCGTCTTATATCTCAACCGTCCCGATTCAGCTTCGCCCCGGAACCGCTTATATGGTGTCTGCGTGGGTTAAAGAAAACGTTACAACGGTCAATTACAAAGTTTCGCTTGTTGATTATTCAAACACCGAGGTCGCATCGGTCACGGGCAGTTCAAACACGTGGTCGCGACATGTGTTTCGATATCCACCGACGGGAACGTATACGGCTGGCACCGTTTCCTACGATAAAGTTTGGTTGAACGTAGGAATAACGAATTCTAATGCATTGGTGTATTTCGATGATGTCGCTGTGACGCCTTTAAACTCCACCTTGCTATGTGTATCGAATCCTTCATTGGTCAATGTCTCAACCGTCCTCGTGAACGCTTCCAATCTTTGGGATCCGGCCGGGTTTCATTTCGCTCGATGGGACGACGGTGAACTCGTCGCTTATCGATACCGCCTTTCAGGTTTGAGTAACTCTTACTTGATACGAGAAAAATTTGATCCAGCCACCAATCTTTGGAAGAAAGCATGGGGGGAAAAGCTTGGTGAAAATATTGATTCATTGTCTCTATCTTTTCAGCCAATCAATACGTTCCCGTCGCACGGCAAGGAAACGGTGCTGACCGTCGATTTCGGCTTAAAAGGAGCCTATGCGAACAAATCCAATATGAAAGCTCTGAAAATTTCGTTCAAAGTGAGCCCGGCTTCTCCATGAAAAAAAACGAATATGGATTTAGCGCGATCGAGCTTGTCATCGCTTCCACGGTGCTTTGCATCGGGATCATGCCGATCGTCGTCTCTTTTTTGAGAATCAATAAAAACGTAAACGAACGAGGCTATGAGAAAATCTCGTTGCTTCAAGCACAAGGGCTCCTCGACGAAGTCAAATTGGTGAAGTGGGATGAAACAACGACAGATCCGAACATTTTGTCCGCGCGGTCGGCGATCGGCCTCGATGCGGGAGAGTCGTTGCCGAGCACCAATCTCGACGATATCGACGACTATAACGGATATTCCGACGTTCCCCTTCCGGGGTATACGCGTTCGGTGACCGTTTCCTATGCGACGGTGACCGTCAGCGGTTTGGTTCAATCCACGACGACGCTTACCGATTGCAAGTTGATCCACGTTTCAGTTACAAAAACGGCGCCGCCGAGCCTCACGCGATCGGTTGAAACTTTGATGGTCAATGGGGTTGAAAATTGAAGATAAAAAACGCCGATGGATTCGTTTTGCCCGTCACGACAATTTTTCTCGTCGTTTTCGCTTTATTGGGCGCCGCTTTGGTCCATCACATCATCGGCGTAGGAAAGCTTGAGATGATGCGCGCAAAATTTAACGATCGCCAGTACGCGGCGTGTATGGCGGCGATGCGTCGCAATGAATATCAGTTGAAATACACGACCGGCTACACATGTTCGGCAAACGGTACGATAACAACGACACTTACAATCGACGGGATGGATGTTACGGTCACAACCGAGTGCAAAACATAGGGGGATATATGTTTGGAAAAAAAATATCGACCACAGTTTTATTCGCCGGATTATTTTTTTCGGTAGGCGCCGTTCATGCCGGCGCTTTATTTAAGGGCGTTTATGGATGGAAAAACACCAGCGCTACGAGCATGAGCGAGCAAATTGCAATTGGGGACATTTACAATCAAGGCGTAAAACGGGCGACCCAAACACTGGATACCAGTTTGTTGGCGCTGCCTGGGCGGTCCAATAAAGCATTGTTCTATCTGGATCACCGATTCCTTGAGAGATTGGTGAAGGTCGAAGTAAACGGAACCTTACTTGTTTCGAGAGATCCGGATACATGGGTTCCCAATTACACGTATCACGCGGAGAACGGGTGGATTTCTTTTAAACCCGGACTCATTTCTTCAGGCGATGATGTTAAGGTTTTTTACGATTGGTCCGACCAAACCAGTGTTGTCGCTCCCTACTACACGGGTGGAAGCACCTATAAGAAATTTAAAAACACCGGCAATTTCACTTTTTCAAATCAAGATGACAATGTCTATTCGCCGGGAGGAAAAGGGTATGGAGTAGCGATCGCCGATTACAACGCCGACGGATTTTCCGATATTATGATCGGATGTGAATGGGGAAACCCGGCCATGATGTTCAATGATCCCGGTACGCCTGGAACGATGGGCAACACACAATGGCCTTTGTGGCGAGCGGCGAATATTTTGAATGTCTATCCGCGACCTTTGTATTTAAGGATGGCCGTCGCCGATTTTGACAGCGATGGTCTTGTAGATATGTGGGGATTGGGAGCGTATAGCCAGCAAGGTTGTAGGGGCGGGCTCGCCAGGCGTCTAAGCACCAATAAAGGTTTTTCGCCGATTGCTTCGTCGCGAATGTGGGGGAACTTTCCACAGTGGCGATTTTCAGGATATCCGGCCGGCGCCGCCTTTGCTGATTTTAATAACGATGGGGCGATGGATTTTGTGACTTCGATTTCAGCGGCCACACCCGAAAAACTTGGCGTGTTTCGAAATGTGATGACGGGAGGGTGGGCCATGCTAATCGGCTCCAATGGACCTCCGATGGCCGGCGATCCGATCTCCGGTGGTACACCGAAAACATTGCTATTGGAACCGAATGGTTGGGAAATTGAGTCCTATAGCTCTTCGTATGGCGCGGACTCCATAGGGGGCGCTGTTTGGGGAGATTCCATTTATGTGATTCGAGATCCAGCCGGCGGCAGCAGCGTCATAGAGCGCTACGATCGAAGTGATTTTTGGACAGTTCTCGCGACGGTTTCCGTTCCCGTCATCATTCCAACTGAACAATACCAGTACATTTCCGACATTGCCGTGGATCACCGGTTTCTTTATGCCGTAGGAGCGGCCTACAATGCGGGTTCGGTGCCTTTTCCTTGGCGCTTGTACAAGATCGACAAGGATTCATTGGTTATCCTCTCGTCGGTCACGTTTTTCAATCGCCTTGGTTTTACAACGGGAGGTCCCGCTTGGAGCGGCGTGGCAATCGATCCTTCTTCCCAGTATGTATATGTGGCCGATTATGAGGGGAAAAAATTACGAAAGTTTGACGCATTAACGCTCGCAGAAGATCCGGTGAATTTTGATACGTCTCCCGATAGCCCGCAGGATGTGGCTGTCGACAACGACTATCTATACTATGCGAGTAAGAACACGGGAAAGATAATTCGACGATCCAAAGACTTAAGTCAAGCCAACCCCGGAAGTCCGACGTTTTCTGATAACTTCTACTCAAATCTGATGTCGATTTGCGTCGATACCAACACGGCCACCGTGTATGGAAAGAACCCGTACAATATCTACAAGCTCAGCCAAAATCTAACTTTACTTCAACCGGCACAGCGTGTGGATGCGGTTGGGAACACATACGGTTTCTACCAGATCGGATGCGGCGGCTTTCAGTCAATAAAGACACACCCGCGGATGCAGTTGCAATTCTCATCCACCAGTTATTTTGTCTATTCGATGGATGCCGCCGATCTTGACAACGACGGCGACCTTGATCTGATTACGGGTGGCGGCGGGAGAGGGTTGACCACGCCAGTCAATATCCCGGCTCCGAGCCCCAATACCATATGGAGAAACGACGGTGTCGACGCGAATGGAGACACCATTTTTACTCCGGTGTGGACGGACCCTTCGGATCAAGGCGCGATGTCGATTGCTACCGGTGACATCGATCAAGACGGCAGACAAGATGTCGTGTTCTCATATTTCTACTCAACTTGGACCGCGACTGGTCGTCATCTCGAAGTTTATTTGAATAAAGGCGGGTTCAATTTTACTCAGGCCTGGAAAAACTACGACGATGCGCCGGCTTATTACAATTATCAACCGGCGGATGTTAAGCTGGTCGATATGAACAAGGACGGTCTGCTTGATCTGGTGGTGGGGGCGAGCAACCAAGGCGACACGACGAAATTCGCCAATGTCGTAATTTATGGAAACAACGGTCTCACCGGCGGAAAAACGGTGCTGGTGACGACAACGACCACGAAAAATGGCGTAAAAATGAAAGTGGTCTCTGAGTATTTGGTCAAACCCGATGGAACTTTAGGAAAGAAATTAAAAACGTGGATTCCGTGATGAACTAACCGTTTTTACGCTTTGGTTTGGCCGGTGGTTTCGCTGGTTTCGTTTTTTGCTGCGTCCACACCGGAACGATTCGGAAATTATATTTCCCGACTTCGATGATTTTTTCCTCGCCCTTCGAGTTCTTCTTCGGAATTTTTCGGTCGATCGTTATGGAGAATTCCTGTCGGTCCCCGGGCGCCATCGTCGTTGTGGCCACATTTTCAATAAGAGTCAGGCGCGGTTTCCCTCGTTTCGTTCCGCCGATTTCGATCCGAAGTTTCACCTGGTAGGCTGCTTTTGCACCTGTGTTCGCGAGACGTCCTTCCACGCAAATTTTTTCGGTGTCGCATGTTTCGAGGATTTCTTGGTCTTCGACGATGACGCGCGCTTCGGTGGTCGGCCGCGTGGGTTCCGCTTTGAAAGTATTTGGCACCGGTGCTGCGTATAAAAGAAAAGGAACCAGCAGCACCGCCGTGCACTGGTAAAACCATCTCATATTCGTTACATTCCGAGGAGCTATGGCGCGCATATTAGTGGCAGATGACGAACAACAAATTCTCGAGGCGATCGTTGATGTCTTAGAGAACGCCGGTCATACGGTCGTGGGCGTTTCCGATGGCCGCGAAGCGTTATTCCAGGTGCAGTCTACTCAATTCGATCTCGTTGTGTTGGACGTAATGATGCCGAAAATGGACGGGTATCATTTGGCCAAGGAAATTCACAATCTGCGGAATCCGCCGATCATTGTGATCGCGACGTCGCGCAATTTCGAGGGGGATAAACAGGCATTGCTCGCGGCCGGCGCGGCCGCGTTCGTCTCGAAGCCGTTCTCGAATCGCGATCTCGTCGATATGGTGGCGACGTTGGTTGAAAACAGAGCGCAGAACTCGTGAGAAAGATCCGCCGTTTGTTCACGATGATGGTTGCTTGTTCGTTCATCTCAACGCTGCACGCCGAGCCCCCGGTGAAAATAAGCGAGTCGTGGGGCTCTATTCGAGCGCAGGCAAGCGCACCGATTCCATCTGAAGTTTCGAACGCCACCCAAGCGCAATCGCTCGCGCGCGACGCGGCCATCGTAAGAGCGCAAACGGCGTTGCTGACCCATGTCCTGCAAAAGAAAGCTCGCTCCAAAAAGATATTGGCCGAAGCTGAAATTCCTTCCGTCGATCTGCAGCAGCACATCCGCGGCACGATCAAAGGCGCGCGTGTCACCCGTACGCAATGGACCGCTGACGTCTGCAATGTAACGCTCGTGCTCGATAAGGCCATGATCAACGAAATTCTTCGGGCGAATTGATGCTTCGTATGCGAGTTCGAGCGTTTGTTTTCTGTTCGGTTTTGTCGATGGCATCGACCGATTTGATTCATGCGGCCGGTTACAACACATTGTCGGTTGATATCCCGTTCGGCGGCGGCGCGATGGTCACGTATTCGCGGTTCTGGAGATTGACGCGTTATGTCGATGCGGGATGGATCATCGCCGGCGGCCGGATTGATCGCGAAGACGACGATCTTAAACTCGCGGACGGTTCAAAGGTGACATTAAACACGGAAGCATGGGTGGCGCCGTTGACCGGTCCCGTGGTCACGTTGCACAACAATTGGATTGGCATTTCGCTCGGCTACGCGGCATTTTTTGCCGACACAGACATCACGATGAAGCACGACGTACTCGGAACACTGACTGGCACAAAACGCGCATGGGGAAGCGGCATCTATTCGCCTTTATTAGTATTGGATTTCTACGATAAGACGCACGATCTCGTATTCGGGTTGGGTCTCGGCGGGTATTTCGGAACGTCCTATCCGGATCTTGTGGCCAGCAACTCGATCGCCACTGTGCGCACGGACGAATCACCGATCGATACGCTCACCTTCCATGTCCGCTGCTTGTGGGGGGATCACCGCAACAACGCTCCTGCTTCTTCCGCTAAATCTGATTTCTAGCGGTGCGCCGCCTCGTATGCAGCGATTTTTGATTCCTGTTGAAGCGTTAATCCGATGTCATCGAGACCATTGAGCAAACAGTTTTTTCGGAATTCGTTTACGTCGAATGAAATGGCTTTTCCAGACGGTGTTGTGATCGTTTGTTTCGGCAAATCAATTGTTAGCTCGTAGCCTGGCGTCGCCGCAATTTCCTTAAATAACGCATCGATCGTCGATGCCGGAAGCACGATCGGCAAGATGCCGTTTTTGAAGCAGTT
>CAYXDS010000165.1:0-6305 GCA_964463805.1 uncultured Elusimicrobia bacterium
CTGAAGGAGCGATCGACGCGTCGAATATGTTGAAACCGGCGTTGGCGCGCGGTGAGTTGCAGTGCATTGGGGCGACGACGCTGGATGAATATCGTCGCCACATCGAACACGATGCGGCGCTTGAACGCCGTTTCCAACCGATTCAAGTGGATCCACCGAGCATCGAAGACACGATCAAAATATTGACCGGTCTGCGTGAAAAGTACGAGACCCATCACAAGGTTAAGTATTCGGATGAGTCCGTTAAAGCGGCGGCCGAATTGGCTGAACGCTATATCACGGACCGCTTTTTGCCGGACAAAGCGATCGACTTGATCGACGAAGCCGGAAGCCGCGCGCGTTTGCAGCTGTCCACGATGCCGAAAAGCATCAAGGATCGCGAAGGCGAACTTGAAAGTTTGACGAAAGATAAAGATGGCTCGATCGCCGCTCAAGAATATGAGAAAGCCGCCCGTTTGCGCGACCAAGAGAAAGAACTGAAGAAGTCCATTGAAGAGCAGAAGAAAAAGTGGCGCGCCAGCCGCGAGGAAACGATCCCGACCATCAACGGTGAAGATATCGCCAGTGTTGTGTCGATGTGGACCGGCATTCCTGTCAATAAATTAACCGAGAAAGAATCGGACAAACTTCTTCATATGGAAGACGGGTTGCATCAGCGCGTGATCGGTCAAGAAGAAGCGATCCGTTCAATCTCTCAAGCGATTCGTCGTTCGCGCACAGGTCTCAAGGATCCGAAGAAACCGGTCGGAAGCTTCATCTTCTTGGGTCCGACGGGCGTCGGAAAGACTGAGTTGGCACGCGCTCTTGCCGAATTCCTGTTTGGCAACGAAGAGGCGCTGATTCGTATCGACATGTCTGAGTACATGGAGAAGTTTTCGGTGTCTCGTTTGATTGGCGCGCCCCCCGGCTATGTCGGCTACGAAGAAGGCGGACAATTGACAGAAGCGGTGCGCCGCAAGCCATATTCGGTGGTGCTGCTCGATGAAATCGAGAAGGCGCATCCGGATACGTTCAACATCTTGCTGCAGATTATGGACGACGGACATGTGACCGACAATCTCGGCCACAAAGTGAGCTTTAAAAACACGGTCGTCATTATGACCTCGAACGTCGGTGCGCGCTTGATCTCGAAAGGAAAATCGCTCGGCTTCGTTTCCGGCGAGGATCAGGAACGCGATTACAAGGCGATGAAAGACACGGTGATGGACGAAGTGAAACGTCACTTCAACCCGGAGTTTTTGAATCGTATCGATGATCTGATCGTGTTTCATCCGCTTGTCCGTGAGGATGCGCGGAAGATTCTCGACATCATTCTCGATCGCGTGACGAAGAAGTTGGCGATTCAAGATATTCAGCCGATTCTCACCGATGAAGCAAAAGACTTTTTGGTCGGTGAAGGATTCGATCCGAATTACGGAGCGCGACCGCTCGTGCGTACGATTCAACGTCATTTGGAAGATCCGATGGCCGAGGAAATTCTGGCCAAGCGGCTCACGATGGGCGGAAAAGTATACGTCGATTACGATCCCGAAGCGAAAAAGCTCCTGTTTAGCCCGACGCCGCAAAAGAAAGCGGTCCGCAGCTAATCCAAGCGGGTTTTGCCTTCCCAAACTGTTTCACCAGGGGTTTTGGCCGCCGGACCGGGCCAAAACCCCTTTTTACTTGAGGGCCTCATTTGAGAAAACTCTCATCTTCATTGTTGGCGGCGTTCGCGCTGATCCTTTGCACATGGATCGGTGCGAATCTGTATATTTGCTGGAAAGCTGATGAGTGGATTTCAAATGAGTTGAAGAAGAATGGGCAAGCGGAAATTCATTGGAAACACGCGAAAACGAATTTTCTCGGACGTTTTATTTTTAATGATGTTCAGGTTATAAAACCGCTTGAATTAACGATTCCTGAATTGTCTCTGCAATTTTCTCTTCCTTCCCATATATCGATAAAAGCCGATTCCGAAGAACTCGGTGAGTTGAGATTAAAATTGCAAATAGGACTCTCGCGGCCGCACCTGTGGCGCGGCATTATGAAAACGACCAACCTCCAGAGTGAAAAACTTTTTTCTCATTTGAAAAAAGAAGCGCCCGTCCTGGCCAATCTCAGCGGGAAGGTCGACGCTACCGTCGAAGCGAATGGTTCGGCGACGCCGGGTAAATTTATTGAAAATTGGACGGTGGAGGCAAATGGAGATCGGTTGGCATGGAAACGAGATGAAAACATTCCACCGTTGCCATTTTCTGGAACCATCAAAATTTCTCCGAAGGGTCTTCAGATTCTATCCGCGAATGTTAATTCCGTTTTGCACGTCAAAGGAAATGTTCAGGGGCCCTGGAGCGCACCAGAAATTCATTTGACGGCGCGCGCCACCAACGCTTCCGTGCCGCGTGTTATACGCACGATCTCACCTGGCGCTCCCGCCAACTTGGCCGATGGCACGATGACGTTTTTCGCGCAAATAGACGGCGCTGTGAAAAATCCCACGGTTCAAGGAAATTTCTCGACATCACTCTCTTACGCGAAAATTAAACTTCCGCCCGCACAGGGAACTTTTCAGTCTGCTGATAAGAAATTTACGGCCGTTGCCGATTTTGCGGGGGGGCGAATCAATCTTTCCGGGGCGGTGTCGCAAGAGAGTGAGACCCTGTTTAAGATGATCATGAAGAACGTTTCATTGACGCGCATCGCCCAACAAAACGAATGGTCGAACGTGACCGGTGTGATGGATTCGCAATTGCAGGTGGCATTTAAGGACGACGCTCCGAATGTGGTCGGCGACGTTCAGATCGAACGATTCCAATGGGGGCGTTACAAAGACGACCGCGTGGTTTCGGCAAAACTTCTTATCGATAAACATTTGGTTAGATTGACGGCCGACGCCCTCATTTTCAAAGCATCGATCGTTAAAGCAATCGCTCATATTGATGAATTTCATTTAAATTTCGGCAGGGACTCACGGTTGGCAGCCATCGGTGATTTGGACTTAAACGGCAACCAAATTAATTTATCGGTGAACGGGCAGAAGATTCCACCGGATTTGTGGCCGCCGCTCGTTGAACGTTATCCGGAAATTACCGGTGCGATGAACATCCATGGGACTGTACAAGGGGAACTGCCCAATCCGAGCGCGCAATTCGATATCGCTTTTAACGAGTTGCGGTTTATTCCCAACGGCGGTTCATGGAGCGGTGACGCAAAGCTTTTGGGTTCCGCCGATCAGATCTCACTCCAAGACATTCATATGAACGGCGGGTACGCGGGGGAATTGACCTGGAGTCCGCGCAAAAAAGTAGGCATTACCACGACGCTTTCTTTCACGGATGCCGATCCGCGTTTGATTCTTGATGTGATGAAATCAAGCGTCGCCAGCGCCGGACAATTAAACGGTCAGACGCAATTGTCTTTCCTTGCCTCTGGTCCGGTCGGCGTATCATCTATCTCATGGAGCAACGGCGCGATCGGAACATTTAAATTCGACCGGTTCGACATTCGGTCGACGTTGAAACGCGAAAAAATTTATTTGGACGAAGTTTCACTCGTGCAAGGCGCTCGTGCTCTTCATGGGCAAGGCGAAGCCATTCCGTCGGGAAATGGATGGGATTTTACGACCGCGCTTCAACTTCAGAAGTGGGGGAACGACAAAGTCGTGTTCGATGGCGAAACGAATTTGAACGGCTCGTTCACGTGGCCTGAACTTTCGGTGCATGCGCGTTTGCGCGCGCCGCTGATTTGGGCCAATGAATATTCATTTGAAAATCTTGATGCACAAATTAAGTGCGCAGATGGTCGGTGGTATGCGGAAGGCGGCGCCTCCGGTGGAATTAATTTCAATGGCCGTTTCGATCAAGCGACAGAAAAAATAGACGTTTTCTTTCAAGCGAAATCGGCAAAAGCGGAGATGTATCTAGCGAAACTGATACATGACCCGGAGGACATTCCAAAGGGTGAATTTAAATTCACCGCACGGGTCGGAGGGACGATTTTTTCACCTGAAACGAAAATCAATGTCGAAAGCGAAAATCTGCAGTGGCGGCAAAACCATTTGAGCGGCAGCGCCAGCGTGTCGATCAACGCCTCTACGATCACAATCCAAGAGGCACAAGCGCGCTCATCGAAAGGCGGTTCCCTTGTTTTTAGTGGACAAATTGGCCGTTCCAGGGAAGGGAATCTCTCCCTTAGCGGTAAAGGAAAAAAACTCGACATACAAAGCATATTTCATTTGCTTCGCTGGCCCGTGAAAATGGAAGGGAAAACAGACGGTACCTTTGAAATGTCGGGACCCTTCAATGCTCGACGCACAAGTATCGCCTTCAACGGTCATCAAAATGGTTTTGGGCCTTTTTCGGGTGAAGGGAAGATAGCCGGCGCTATCATCGGCGAAAATGGACAGTGGGATTTGGCCGGCATTCGCGCCGAAAGCGGAAGCGGATACGTGGTGTTGTTGTCCGGAAGCCGTATTTATACCGATCGCAGCGGCACATCGACGATGCAACTGCTGGCCGACTCTCGCAATCTACGCGCAGGTGTGCTTACGTTTTTCGGCGGCGCCGAAGTGACCGGGCATTGGAAGTCAAAATCCGATATGGGGGAGGAATTGAAAAATTACCCGGTGGATCTTGAAGTGTTCGCCCGTTCGCTGTGGATCAATCAATACGTTCTCGACGGCAATGTCTCCCATTTAACGGTGAACCATGGGGAAATCGAATTTTCTCCGATCCTCGGAAGCGGACAGCAAATTTCCGGAAAACTTTTTTATAAAGATTATCCGGTCCTTAAAGTAGAAAATTTTCGATTGACCGATTCCGGATTCGAGAAGTGTTTTCTCGACGGCCTCATTGGCCCCAACAAGTGGGACTATGAATTGCGCATGAAACGTATGGACGCCAGCATTCTGCGCAGTTTGTTCGACACGACGTTGCCGATCGAAGGCGTGATGGACGCTCATCTGCAAGGGCGTGGCAGTTTAAACAACCCGGATATATCGGGAGATATTGTTTGGGAGAACGGCCATCTGGATTTGTTGCCGTTGGATCAGGCTCAATGCAAGGTCGAATACAAAAACGGCATGGTCGAAGTGACCGATCTGCGCGCTTCAAAAAAGAAAGGCTATATTTTAACCGGAAGCGTTAAATTCGCGGCGAATCCGGAAAATGAGAATCAAGCCCAGCCTGAAATCGATTTAACCTTGGATAAGGGCGACTTAACGTTTCTTCAAGAGGTGTGGCCTGAAATTTCGAAGGCGCGCGGTTCGTTTACCGCTCGTTTCAAAATGGCGAATCGATCTTGGGGGCGTTCGATATCCGGTTACTTAAGCGCTCAAAAAGTTGCGATCAATTCCGCTTATACGCCGAATTTACGCAAAGGCGAGTTGAAGTTGCGTCTAGATAAGAATCGATTCCACGTCGAAGAGGCGAAAGCCACGATTGGCGAGGGGGATCTCGCGCTCGCCGGTTACGTCGACTTTAATAACGCAGAGCCGAATTTCTACAACCTTTCGCTGCGCACGCTTAGCGAAAAAGGCGTCTCGGTAAAAATTCCACAATTATCCATTTCTCCCGGTCCATTTCTCGGACAGTTCGGAATACTCAAACGTCGGCTGGCAGGCGCTTCCCGCGGCGAATTGCTCGTTAATCTGATTTTAAAAGGACCGGCAGCCAACCCATTGCTAGCGGGCACTATCGAACTGGAAAATACCGTTTTTACATATCCACCAACCAACTCAACCACGGGAGAGCATAAAAATACCGCGCTGCGGCGATGGTTGCACGACTTTAAAGAAAAACTGAAGTGGGATATTTCGTTGGTCGCTGGTTCTCGAACGTGGTATCAGAACGAGTTGGTTGATGCGAATGTGGATGGAACGCTTCAATTTACCGGACCTTCCAATGAGATGGATGTAAATGGAAAAATCAATACGCAGCAAGGAAGCATCGTTTATTCTGGAAGTGAATTTAAAATTAAAAACGCCACGCTTGAACTTGAAACGCGAAATGCAGCTCTTAACGATGCCGAGCCCGCGCGCACGGTTGTCTATTTGAAGGCGACCGCGGAAAAACAAGTTTACTATTCGGACTCCCTTTCCAATAACAATCAAGACACGATCGTGATGGTTGTGGATCGATCGCAGCTCGGAGAGATTCAACCGCGTTTCTATTCCCGTTATAACCCGAGTCTTTCTTCGCAGCGCGCGCTTCAACTTGCGTTGGATTCGCTGCTGAGGATGGTCTGGAAACAATGAAAGATCCCCAGTTCACGCATGCACATGTGGATGACATCGAGTGGGGAGCCGGAGGCCACGGCCATAAGGAGTT
>CAYXDS010000166.1:0-6258 GCA_964463805.1 uncultured Elusimicrobia bacterium
TTGGACAAATTCCGCGGCGATTCGGCTTTCACTACATGGCTCTATCGATTAACGACAAATCATTGTCTCGATATTCGGCGCCAAAACAAACGTCACACGGCCAACTCGATTGACGAGGTCATCAATGAAGAAGGCCAGACGCTAGCCTCGCTGATAGCGGAGCCAACCGATTCGATTTTGCGTGTGGAACAGCGCGATCTGATTGAACGCCTGTTATCGGCATTGCCCGAACAAAGCCGTGAAGTCTTGCTGCTGCGAGAGGCGCAAGGACTTACCTATCAAGAATTGGCGGCCGCTTTCGGCATTTCGCTCGAGGCGGTCAAATCCCGGCTTCGTCGCGCGCGTGCGGCGTTGCAGGAAAAACTCGGACACTTTTACAAAACAGATAACGTCGAATTGGAGCGAGAATAATATGGATCATGCTGAACTCAAAGAAAAACTGTACGCCTACCACGATAATGAGCTCCGCGCTCAAGAACGAGTTGAAATTACAGATCATTTAAGCAATTGCGATTCTTGCCGGTCCGAGCTTCAAACCTGGAAGAAAATCTCGCAATCGATGTTCCGCCGCGAGCCGATCGAACCGTCCGAAAGCTTCGTTGCCGCCGTTATGGACCGTATCGATCCGCAAACCCAAACGAACCCCGCCACCTCGTGGTGGGACTGGTTATGGGAAATCCCTGCATTTGGTCTCGGATTCGCTGCGCTGATGTTTCTCTTCTCGTTTCATTCGATTGAATCAGCTACTTCCATCGAAGCTATAGTGTCATCCGATGCTGGCCGAACGGAATCACTGAAGTGGATTTCTCAATCAAATTCGGAAACAGCCGAAGAAGCGTTGGATTTCAGCGTGGAGGATTTATGAACAATGATTTCAAACTGAAACATCTGTTGTTGGCCGGCGTTATTGGCGCTTTGATCGGAGCGGCCATCACGCCACCGCTCATGCATTGGCATTTTCGCCATTTCTGGAACCGCGAAAAGATGCATGATCGCATGCTGAAAATCTTCAGTTCGCGCTTGAGTCTGACCGATGAACAACATGGAAAAATATCGGTGATTCTCGATGAAACCCGAACCAAATTGACCCAACTCCGCGAAGAAACACGACCGAAATTCGAAGCAGTGCGAAATGAAACGCGTGAAAAAATAAGACCTCTTTTGAATTCGGATCAACTAAAAAAATTCGAACGGCTTGACGCGGAACTCGAAGCTCGGCGCAAGAAACGATTCGATCACTGACCTGTGAACCCGCGACGGATTCTCTTTTTCGGCTTTTTCTTTTCCGTCGCTTGTTCCTACGCCGAACAACCGACGCGCACGTTCACCTGGCAGCAAACCGTAGAATTCGCGCTGAAAAACAACCCTGACTTGCTCGCCGCTGGGAAATCGCGGGACGCCGCGCGCGCGACGCTAAACCGCAGCTATAACGGAGTCATGCCGACGCTCGGCTTATCGAGCCGATACACGGATTCGGACGCGCATCTTCGTGAAAGCCGTTGGGGTGCCGCCGCGAACGCCAACATCGAACTATTAAACCTGCGCAATATTGCGGCGATCAAATCGGCCTCAGCCGCACTCGACCAAGCCGAAGCGAGTTACAAGATCGCCTCCGCCAACCTTCGCTTCAATCTGCGGCAAGCATTCGCCGATCTGCTGCTCTCGCAAGAACAAGTCAAAGTTTCGCAACGCATTCTCAATTTGCGCAAGAACGATGCGCAGATGGTCTCATTGAAATACGATTCAGGCCGCGAATCAAAAGGAAATATGCTGCGCTCGAACGCCGAACGCGCGGACGCTGAAGCAAACCTGGCCGACGCGCAGCGCCAGCTGCGCGCCGCGCAGGCGACGTTGAATCAACAAATGGGTCTCGATCAATTCGATGTGATCGCCGCGTCCGAAACGATGAACACACCAGCGTCGATACCGTTGCCGGACTCAGCATCGCTGACCCTGTCGCATCCGAAAGTGGCCGCGCAACGCGCGACGCTCGACGCGTCCGCCGCTCAAATAAACGACGCGCGCAGTACGATCTGGCCCACGCTTTCCGGCAGTTACACGCGATCGTTTCAAGGTTCGAATTATTTTCCGGACAACGCGAGCTGGGCCGCCAGCGGAATTCTGTCGTATCCGCTTTTCTCGGGCGGTCCGACTTATACGTATTATGCGGTGTCGGCGGCTAAACGGAATTATGAAAGCGCGCAAGCGGATCTTCGGTCGATTCAAAATCAAGTGCGCGCAACCATTGAAAATGCCTGGGCCAATCTTGCGAAAAGCATCGACCAAGTGGGCGTTCAAGCGCTTTTTCTTAACGCGGCGCAACAAAGGAACGACGAATCGACGGTTCGTTATTCGAGCGGACTGATGACGTACGAAACGTGGGAACTCGCGGTCAGCGATCTCGTCAATTTTGAACGAAGCGCTTTACGCTCGAAACGCGACGCGGTGGTCGCGCAAGCGTCGTGGGAACAATCGATCGGAAAAACATTGGAGGAGTGATGCGAAAACATTTGTGGAAAGTGATTGCCATCTTGGTGATCGCCGCGGCGGCGTTCTTCGCCTGGAAAAAATTCGGCAAAGGCGCGCGCGATGGGAAACCCTCCTATCAAGAAGCGACCGTCACGCAAGGCGCGATTGAAAACTCGATCGAAGCGTCGGGGGAAGTGGCGCCTCTCAATCGCGTTGAAATCAAACCTCCGGTCGGAGGCCGCATCGAAAAAATACTTACCGAAGAAGGCAGCTCAGTAAAAGCCGGACAAATTCTCGCCTGGATGAGTTCCAGCGACCGCGCCGCCGTCATCGATGCCGCGCGCGCGAAAGGTCCCGAGGAATTAAAGAAATGGCAAGACGCTTATCAACCGACACCGATCGTCGCACCGTTGTCGGGAGTCATCATTCTTCGCAACGTGGTGATCGGACAAACGATCGATGTTTCGACCGTTTTATTTGCGTTGTCGGACAAGTTAATCGTGCTTGCGCATGTCGATGAAGTCGATATTGGACGCATCCGGGACAAAATGCCCGCGCATATCGTTCTCGATTCGTTCCCGCAAGATTCGATCGACGGGCAAGTGACCGCGATTCTGTACGAAGGGAAAAACGTTTCGAACGTGATCACGTACGGCGTCAAAGTCGAGCCGAAAAACGCGCCCGCTTTTTTCCGTTCGCAAATGACGGCCAACGTGCGTTTCATCATCGAACAAAAAGAAAACGCGTTGCTCGTGCCGTCCAACGCGATTCAAACGACGCCGAACGGAGACAAACAAGTGCTTGTTCCTGGCGCGGAAGGTCAGCAACCGCAGCCAGTGCCGGTCAAAGTCGGCGCAGACAGCGGCGGCAACACCGAAATTCTCGCGGGTCTTAATGCCGGCGATACGATTCTCATTCAACGCAAGAGATACTCTCCTCAAAGAGGCAACGCGAGCAGTCCGCTCGTGATGGGCGGCCGTCCCGGCGGCAACAACAGCGGCGGCGGAAACCGTAGGGGCGGCGGTTCGCATTGATGTGACGCGTCATGGCGCTCATTGAACTCCAAAAAATAACGCGTTCGTACATTGTCGGCGGGGAACCGCTCGAAATTCTGCACGGCATCGATCTCACGATTGAAGAAGGGGAATTTGTAGCGATCATGGGACCGTCCGGTTCCGGAAAATCCACGTTGATGCAAATTCTCGGATTGCTCGACCGCCCAACATCGGGCCGATATATGTTGCTCGGCCATGACGTTTCGCGCTTGTCCGATGACGAAGGCGCGGCGCTGCGATCAAAAACGATCGGTTTTATTTTCCAAATGTTCAATCTGCTCGCGCGCACGACCACGATGGACAACGTGATTTTGCCGATGATTTACGCGGACACAGCGGACCGCGATGACCGCGCGATGGAACTGTTGAAAATGGTCGGCTTGCAAGACCGTATGGACCACAAGCCGAATCAACTTTCAGGCGGCCAACAACAGCGCGTGGCGATCGCGCGCGCGCTCGTGAACAAACCGCGCATCCTGTTTGCCGACGAACCCACCGGGAATCTTGCCTCGGACCAAGCCGAAGAAATTCTCGGCCAACTGAAAAAATTAAACGAGCAAGGCATCACGGTTATCATGGTCACGCACGAACCGGAGATTGCCGCGCACGCGAAACGCCAGATCAAAATTAAAGACGGCCACATTGTCGAAGATAAGAGGACCGACGAACCCACGCCTTCAAAGAAAAAGGAAAAAGTGGCGCTTCCGTTAAAGCACGGTTGGTTGCGCCTCAGTGAGTTTCGCGAGTACGCGAGATCGGCGTTGAAAGCGATCGGCGCGAACAAAGTGAGAAGCAGTTTGTCGATTCTCGGTATTTTGATCGGTGTCGGCGCCGTGATTGCGATGCAAGCGGTCGGCAAAGGCGCGCAGCAAGCAATCGAAGCGCGGCTGTCGAGTTTGGGGTCCAATTTATTGATGCTGCGGCCGGGCGCGCCGAATATGGGCGGCGTACGCTCCGAGTCCGGCAGCGTAAGCCGTTTGACGATGGACGATGTGAAGGCGATCGCGAAGATCAACCCGAACATCGTGCACGTCGATGGAAATGTGCAGGGTTCGGTACAGGTTGTGTACGGCGATCAGAACGCGAACACGCAAGTGACCGGCGCAATGCCCGTTTACGAACAGATGCGCGCGGCATCGCCGTATTACGGACGCTTCTTCACCGATCTTGAAAACGAGAACCAAGAGCGCGTGTTGCTTATTGGCCAAACCGTTGTGAACAACTTGTTCGGTAATGAGAACCCGGTGGGAAAAACGATGAAAGTGAACCGCGTCAGCTACCGCATCGTCGGAATTCTTCCGATGAAAGGGGCCACCGGATTTCGCGATCAGGACGACATGATCCTCGTGCCGCTGCATACCGCGATGAATCGCGTGCTCGGCATCCGCTATCTGAATTCGATATCGATCGAGTGCGTGAACGCCGATACGATGCCCGGCGTCATCGACGACATCACGAAACTTTTGCGCAAACGGCACCGGCTTCCCGCCTACCGCGACAACGACTTTGAGCTTCGCAACATGGCCGACATTCAGGCCGCGCTCGCGGGTACCACGAAAACATTCACTCTTTTGCTCGGTATCGTCGCCACGATTTCGTTGCTGGTGGGCGGCATCGGCATTATGAATATCATGCTCGTATCGGTCAGCGAACGCACGCGTGAAATCGGCTTGCGCAAAGCGGTCGGCGCCGCGCGGCGCGCGATACTGACCCAATTCCTGCTGGAGTCCGCCATTTTGTCGACTTTGGGAGGAATGATCGGCATCCTTTTGGGCGCGTTGGTGTCCTTCCTATTATCAACGTTCGCCGGATGGGCGGCCATGGTAACGTTGTCGTCGGTGATGGTCGCGTTTTGCTTCTCGTTTACAGTGGGGGTTGTTTTCGGCTTCTGGCCCGCCCGGAAAGCCTCGCTTTTATCGCCGATCGAAGCGCTTCGGTACGAGTAATAAAACACATCAGCCCATTGATTTTTCACCGAAAATCGCTAACCTTAGGCCATGAATTTTCTCATGGACCTGATCCGGTGGTTCTTCAAAGGCTCGGAGCCGATAATCGAGCCGTCTTTACAGCCTGTTTCCGTCATAGAACCCGAACCCGTCGAAGCGCCCATAAGCACTGTCAAACCCGAGGTCTCTACCTTCGATTATTTGGTGGAAAACTCTCCGAAAAGTTTCCTCGAGGACCTTCAATCGTTGAGACCGGTCACGCGCCAATTCGACTTGGCGCGCGAAGAGTTGGTCAAGGAGCTGCGAAGACTTGCCCCGCCCAAAAAACGCAGGACTGAAATTTTCAAAAACGCGGCATGAGCAACAAAAAAGACCGCCGCAAAGCTGATCGCTACGATACAACCCTCGAAGTCAATGTTCGTTTCCTTCCCGATGGCACACCGATAAAAGGACAAGGCGTCGAAGTGGGTCCGAACGGTATGAGACTGATCACGGCGATTCCTCTCGTTGAAGCTTCTTACATTCACATTTCATTTGAAAACGCGTCGAACAACACGCACTGCGAAGGTCGCGTGGTTTGGACGCAAAAAAGTCCGGATGCGGACCGTTACGAAAGCGGCATCGACATCCAACGTTGGGGCGGAAGCATCCCCGGCGATCAAAGAATTCAGCAAATTCCGAACACCCAACCCAAGCAAGACCGCCGCAAAACCGCCCGTTAAGTTCGTAGCAAAGGTGAATTTACGTTGCTAATGCACCACATGCACGGAAAGCTTCCGCTGGTGTAA
>CAYXDS010000167.1:0-6239 GCA_964463805.1 uncultured Elusimicrobia bacterium
AACTCGGTTTTCAACTCGTTCCGGTTCAAGGGGTTTCAGGGTAGTTTCTTAAGAGCATCATGGCCCCGGGTACTCGAGAATTACGCCGACCGAATAATCCGGATTTATTACGAGTGCTGCAACGGCCTTATCCTCTTTCGCGTCCGTTCGGAAAAACACTCTTGTATTTATTTTCCCTTTGGGCGTATCGAAAGACATGGGCAATTCACCTACATCAGAGAACCTGACATCGACTGAAGTGTTCGAAGGGATGTGAAGCCACTTGGTCAATGATTTCCCATCCAGCACCACATTTGAAATATCTGAAGAAGACAAATTAATCAGGACCCGATTATTGGCTCGATAGTGTTGAAAACCGAATACCGCCACAAATGTAACGATGACTACGCTAATTGTCTTAACGATCTTCATTGTTCTCCACAGTTGATGCCTAACAGTAATTATCCCGCCAAATCGCGGGTTTATTAAGAGAAAGCGTATAGGCTAATAAGCGGTGAATCAACGGTTTTTATGGGAATTGCCAATATTTGCAATGATATCCGGAAAAATTTCCGGAATATCTTATTCATTGTTGCGGCTGAGACCGGGGGCGATTAACCGGCAAACGGAAATGTTTGGCGCACGAAATAGGTTGAACCAGTCGAGCCGAGGCGGCTTTCGACGAGGCAGAGTTGGGCGACTTGGAACGTGTCGGAGGTGAACGCGCGGATCCAATGGGTGAAGTCTTCGGACAACGTTCGATCGACTTTCATATTTCGATCGGATAACTTCGCAACGGTCATGTGCGCTTGATAGGAGCGCTTCTCGACTGCAAAACCGATGGTTTTTAATTCAAGATCCAGCATCTGCGCGAGCTCTTCGAGCATGTTCGTCTGCTCCTGAGGTCCAGCCCAGAACACAGTCGGTTTTCCTTTGGGCGGAAACACGCCGCCGCCGGACAACGAAAGAGAAAACGGGGAGACCAATTGCGCGGTTCGTTGCAGAATCTCATTAATTTTTGGCTCGAGCGAAGGATCCGTTTGGCCGAGAAATTTCAGTGTGAAATGCAACGACGATTCCGGCGTCCACCGCAGCGGCCAACGCGGTGCGGTCGATTGGAACCGCCGCCACGCGGAGATGGCTTCGTCGCTCGGATAAACGGCGACGAACAGTCGCATCAGAGCAACTCTTTGCGCAAAATGTTCAATGCGGTCAAACTGGCCCGATGACGAATCAATCCGCGCTCGCCCGCAAATTTAAATTTTTCGACGAATGTGCGACGCGGCCCCACGCAACCGATGTACACGAGCCCGACGGGCTTCTTATCGGTGCCGCCCGACGGACCCGCGATGCCGGTGACCGACAACGCGTAATCGGATTTCGCAACTCGCCGCATTCCGACCGCCATTTCCCGCGCAATTTGTTCCGAAACCGCTCCGTAACGCTCAAGCGTGGTTCGTTTGACGCCGAGCCGGCGCATTTTCGCTTGATTCGCATAGGTGACCGCGCCTTCGATGAAATAATCGGACGCGCCGGCTGCTTCGGTCATTAATTTCGCGATGGAACCGCCGGTGCAGGATTCCGCGACGGCCAATGTTTTCTTCTTGGACCGCAACAACCGGCCGACCACCGCTTCGAGCGTGTCGTTCGCCTCGCCGAATACAAGATTTCCGAGCAATTTTTTCAGCTCGGCAACGAGCGACGCATGCACGCGCTCGACGTCCACCGAGTTGCGACCTTCCACCGAGAACTTTACCGAGATCACCGATTGCGACGCGAGAATACCGTGCGTGATCACGAATCCAGGAACACGTGCGCGCCGCGTCACCCACGGACGAATCAATTGGTCGACATGCGATTCGGCAACGCCGTAAATTTGAAACACTTGTTGTTTGATGAAGCGACCCGGGAACGCGGCGCGTAGATGCGGCAACACCACGCGCTCCACCATCGGCATCAATTCACGCGCGGGCCCCGGCAACAACGCGAGAACTTTTTTTCCTATCGAGAGAATTTGTCCAGGCGCGGTCCCCAGCGCGTTCGGAATGACGGCCGCTCCGCGCAATACCATCGCTTGCCGTCGGTTCATCGGCGGCATCGACAAACCGCGTGATTTGAATTTCTTCCGAATATCATCGATAAGACTCGGTTGGAATTTCAAAGGACGCTTGAGAACAACGGACCAAACGTCGCGCGTAATGTCGTCAAAAGTGGGCCCCAGTCCGCCCGCGCACAACACGACATCGGACCGTCGAAAACTTTCGGTAAACGTTTCGCGCATGATCGCCGGATCGTCGGTCACCGCATGCTCGCGCGCGATCAAAAGTCCGACCTCGGTTAATTTCTGCCCAAGGTAGGCGGTGTGCGTGTTGACCTTGCCGGTCAACAACTCAGTCCCCACGCAAATGACTTCGACGCGTGGTGTGTTCAATTTAGTTATACAACCCCGGGTCGTCGGCAGGCGGCGCCGGATCGTTGACGATCACGCCGTGCCGTGATTCGTAACGCTGAATGTTGTCGGCGAGCGCCGTGAGAAATCGCTTCGCGTGTTTGGGGCTCGTAATTATGCGCGCGCGCACTTTCGCCTTCGGTTGTTGCGGCGACAAGAACATAAAATCCATCACGAATTCTTGCTCGGAATGCGTGATGAACGCGAGATTCGAGTACATGCCTTGCGCGGTCACATCGTCAATCTCAATCGATAGTTGCGGCTGCTTCTTCTCAGGTTCTGCCATTGTTCCCTCCGTTAAGCCATTAAATTTTCTTGAATCCCCAAGTAACATTGTTTCACGCGATCATTTGACAGCAAATTCTTCGTGGTGTCTTCCATCATGACCGCGCCGGTTTCCATCACATAACCGCGCTGCGCGACCGACAGCGCAGCGCGCGCGTTCTGTTCGACCAGCAATACGGTCACGCCTTTTTTATTTACATCACGAATGAAACTGAAAACTTTGTCGACGATGATCGGCGCGAGCCCCATCGACGGTTCATCAAGCGTGAGCAACTTCGGGCGTCCCATCAGCGCGCGGCCGAACGCGAGCATCTGTTGCTCACCACCCGACAACGTGCCGCCCAACTGTCGTTGACGCTCCTTAAGCACCGGAAACATTTCGTAAATCGCGTCGCGATCGTCGGCGACTTGCCGATGATCTTTACGGAAAAACGCGCCCATCAACAAATTCTCTTCGACGGTGAGCAACGGAAAAATCCGGCGGCCCTCGGGAATCTGAACGACACCCCTTTGAGTAATTAAGTGAGGCGCAAGACTATCGAGCCGTTCTCCTTCGAATAATATTTGGCCGGACACCGGCGCCAACAATCCGGACAACGTTTTCAAAAACGTACTTTTGCCGGCGCCGTTGCCGCCGATCAACGCAACCACCTCGCCGCTTTCCACTTTGATGCTGACACCGTGCAGCGCTTTGATTTTTCCGTAACCGACATGCAAATCTCTGACTTCAAGCAAACTCATGCGTTCCCCAAGCCGCTGATTTCGGCCGAGTCTTGCCCAGCGCCCAAATACGCCTCAATTACTTTGGGATTCGCTTGGATTTCCGCCGGCGCGCCTTCGGCGATCTTCACGCCGTGGTCGAGCACGTGCACGCGTTGCGACACGCGCATCACGAGACTCATGCGATGTTCAATTAATAAAATCGTTACGCCTTCCTTTGATATACGTTGGATCAACTCGACCATTTCGACCGACTCCGCATGATTCATGCCGGCCGTCGGTTCATCGAGCAACAACAGTCGTGGTTCCGTTGCGAGAGCGCGCGCGATTTCGAGTTTACGCTGCGCGCCATACGGAAGATTCCCGGCGATTTCATTGGCCCAGGGAAGCAATCCGACAAATTGCAATCGATCGCGCGCGGCCAACGAGATTTCACTCTCTTCGCGATAAAAACCCGGCGTGCGGAAAATAGCTGGCAACAATTCAGATCGCGTGCGACAGTGCCGGCCCACCATGATGTTTTCAAGAACGGTCATGCTGTTAAACAACCGGATATTTTGAAACGTGCGCGCCAACCCGCGACGAATAATCCAATGCGGCTCGCGGCCGGCGATCTGTTCACCGGAAAATTCGATGTCGCCTTCATCCGGTTTATAAACGCCGGTCAACAAATTGAAAAAAGTTGTTTTGCCGGCGCCGTTCGGTCCGATCAAGCTGACGATCTCGCCCGGAGAAATTGAAAAGTTCACGCCTTGCAACGCGCGCAGACCGCCGAACGATTTCCCCAATGATTTCGTTTTCAACAAAATCATTTCGTTTTCTCTGCAGCGGACGATTCTTCCGAAAGTTCGCGGGCGCGCCGACGACTCGGCCAGATTCCCTGCGGCCGATAAATGGCAATCATCACGAGCGCGCAACCGAACAATAAATACCGCCAACTGACCAAACCGGCGCCGAGGACGTTGCGCAAAATTTCAGGTACAAGAATGACAATCGACACTCCGAGAACGGTACCGGCCACCGATCCCATCCCGCCGATGACGACCATAGCGACCAACATCACCGACTCCCAAAAGGTGAACGATTCGGGCGTCACGAAATTCTCCCAACGCGCGAAGATTCCGCCGGCCGCGCCCGCAAACGCGGCGCTGGCCACGAACCCGATCATTTTCATCCGCGTGATTTCAATACCGGTCAACCGTGCGGCGATCGCATCTTCACGAATGGCCATCCACGCGCGGCCAATCCGCGAATTCTTCAAACGTAAACTCAACATGATGCCGACCACGACGAAGAAAAGGATTAAGTAATAAAAATGCAAATTCGTCGATAACACGAACCCGAACATACTCACCGGCTTCACATTCGCGTTGGTCAGCAACGAAATACCTTTGGGACCGTTGGTCACGCTGTCCCAATTATTGAGAACGATGCGCGTGATTTCGCCGAAACCCAGAGTGACGATCGCCAAATAGTCGCCGCGCAGCCTGAGCACCGGCGCGCCGAGCAATCCACGCAATGACATCGTCGCGAGCGTAGAAATCAACAGCGCGAGCCAAAAATTCATGCCGTGCATCGACAACAACGCCATCGTATACGCGCCGATCGCATAAAACGCCATGAAACCGAGATCGAGCAACCCCAGAAAACCGACCACGATATTTACGCCGAGCGCGAGCATTGCATACAAACCCAAGATACCGAAGATGCGAACGACATACGCATACTCTGAGGTACTTAATAAGGCGGGGAAGATCGCGGAAAATAAAAGGAGAGCGGTTAACGAAACTTGGCGGCGGGACGGGCGGTGGATCAACTTCATACTTTCTCGGCGGTACGCTCTCCGAGCAAACCCGATGGGCGAATGATCAACACGAGAATGAGAATGCCGAAAGCAAATACGTCCTTCCATTCCGACGACGGTAAAAACGCGGCGCCGAGCGCTTCAGCGATACCGAGCACCAATCCGCCGATCATCGCTCCGGGAACATTGCCGATGCCGCCCAGCACGGCGGCCGTGAACGCTTTCATTCCGGGCACGAAGCCCATGTTATATTTAATCGATCCGTAATAAAGGCTGTAGAGAATTCCGGCGGCCGCGCCGAGCGCCGCACCGATGAAAAATGTAAGCGAAATCATTTTATTGACCGGAATACCGACGAGCTCGGCCGCTTCGCGATCTTGCGAACAAGCGCGGATCGCTTGGCCAAAACGCGTGCGATTAACGAACAGCCACAAACCCGTCATCAAAAAAACGCTGCTGCCCATAATCACAATCTGGATTAATGAAAATTGGAGCAGGCCAAGTTGGAAACGCGTTTCGGCGATGATCGAAGGCGCGGCGATGAAATCATCGCGCCACAAGAACACCGCGTTCTGGAGGATGATCGACACGCCGATCGCTGAAATCAGCGGCGCCAACCGCGGCGCGCGGCGCAACGGTTTATAGGCGATCTTTTCGATGCCGGTCGCGAACAAACCGCAAACGATCATCGCGGCCACGAACGCGACGGCGAGTGCGATCGGACCCGGCAAAAAGGAAACGAGCGCGAGCGCGCCGCAACCGACGAACGCGCCCAACATGAAAATCTCCGAATGCGCGAAATTGATCATGAGCAGGATTCCGTACACCATCGTGTACCCCAACGCAACCAGCGCGTAGATAGAACCCAACGTGACGCCGTTGATCAATTGCTCGAAGAAAGTACTGATATTTACTCCTAAGCCGTCATTCCCGCGAAGGCGGGAATCCAGCCACCTAAAGTGTCTGGGCCCCCGCCTTCGCGGGGGAGACGTTATTTTTTAA
>CAYXDS010000168.1:0-6198 GCA_964463805.1 uncultured Elusimicrobia bacterium
CATTCGAAAAGATCCACAGCATGCTGCGCGAGAGCTGCGACGCGGCGCGGTCGGTGATTTCTATCGACTCCATTTCTTCAGCTCCGTGTGCGGATAATAAAATTGCAGGATATCGCGGTAATCTTTGCCGAGCTCGGATTGTCCTTTGGCGCCCCACTGACACATGCCGACGCCGTGTCCCCATCCGCGGCCCTCAAACGTATAACCGTCGCCGTGGCGTTCGATGTTCGTGAACAATGTGCTGCGGATTTTCTCAGGATTCAAAGCGATCCGGAATTCGTTGCCTCTTAACGTGTACGAATCCTTTTCGGTATTGACGGTGATCCATTCGGCGCGGCCCGATAAACTTTTCTTTTTGATGCGCAATGATTTAAGTTTTTCACCCTTCACGGCGGTCTTCGCGCGCAACGGCGCCAATATTTCCGACGCGCTCATCGAAATTTTCCAAGAGTAACGAGGATTCCCTTTGCAGTACGTGCACTTCTTGCGCGGCAGATACGGTTTATTGGTGTTTCCCCACACCGCTTCAATTTGTTCGGTCGAGCCGCCGCAATGCGAATGAAAATACGCACCGATCGGCCGTCCGTCATAAACGAGAATTTCATCATGGGTCGCTTCCACCGCCGCGTTCGTACTCGGATGCTCCTTGGTCATGCCGCCGTACACTTGGCAATGAACGTCCGAACACAAATCGAAGCCCTGCGCCGAATGACTGCCCAGATGCGACGCAAGATAGGTGCGGCTCGCAACCGCTTGCACGCGCAACGCGTGGTCGGGCCAGGAAACGCTCGCTTCACGCGGCAACACGCCCTTTAAGTAATCGTCGATCGTCAACTCGTTCACGATCGTCACTTTGTCGCCGACCGCGCGCACCACGAAATCGCCGCGGTAAGAATTGTTGCCGGAGACGAGGTTTCGAGCCGAATCTTGCGAGCGAAGCCGCCACTTCTTTCCCTTCTCATGACCGTCGAGCAACAACTGGCCCTGCGACGCGGACATAACGTAGCGGCCGGGCGGCCACGATTCTTTTTTATTCGTGACGAGGTCCATCGCATCGATCGGTCCTGAACAAGCGACCGAAGCTTCGCTGATCTCGACGCGAATGCCGATACGCACAATGTCGTGTTCGGGCGGCTTCACCTCGACCGGCTTCGGTTTCGGCTTTCCTTCGACCTCGAGCGATTTCGTTATCACAACAGGACTGCGCGGGGGTTGGCAGGCGGGAAAAATTCCAATCACCAATAACAAAGCACCAAATCCAAATGAATGAATAAATTTAATTGGATTTGGAATTTTGTGATTGGTGCAATTTGGATTTAAATTCTCAGTTCTCAAACAGCGTCGCTCCCATTTGCGCGGGAACCGGCGGTTTCTTTCCGAAATGTTCATACGCGGACGGCGTCGCCACGCGGCCGCGCGGCGTGCGCGCGAGCAATCCGGCTTTGATCAGAAAAGGTTCGTAAACATCCTCAACGGTTTCACGTTCTTCGCTGACGGCGACCGAAATCGTATCGAGTCCGACCGGTCCGCCCGAGAATTTGTCGATGATCGTGAGCAAAATCTTGCGATCCATACGGTCGAGTCCCGCTTCGTCCACTTCTAGAGCGAGCAACGCCTCCTTGGCGACCGACGGCGTGATCACGCCGTTGGCGACCTGCGCGAAATCGCGCACGCGCCGCATGAGCCGATTCGCGATGCGCGGCGTGCCGCGCGAGCGGCGCGCGATTTCCAGCGCCGCATCGGCTTCAATCTTAACGCCGACGATTTCGGCCGAACGACGTATGATCTGCGCGAGTTCGGGCACTTCGTAAAACTCAAGATACGAAACGATGCCGAAGCGGTCGCGCAAAGGACCGGTCAACAAACCCGAGCGCGTGGTCGCACCGACCAACGTAAATTTTGGAAGCGGCAACTTCAATGTTTTCGCCGAAGGGCCTTGCCCCACAACGATATCAAGACGGAAATCTTCAAGCGCCGGATACAACGCTTCCTCCACGGCGCGATTCAGACGATGAATTTCGTCGATGAAGAAAACATCGCCCTCGTTCAGAGAGGTGAGCACAGACGCCAAATCGCCGACGCGCGCGAGCACGGGGCCCGACGTCTGACGCAAATTGACTCCCATTTCGCGAGCGATGATCGCGGCGAGCGTGGTCTTCCCCAAACCCGGCGCCGCGCAGAACAGCGCATGATCGAGCGCTTCGCCGCGTTCTTTGGCCGCTTTGAGAAACACGCGTAAATTCTTTTTCAGTTTTTCCTGGCCGATGAATTGGTCAAGCGATGTCGGCCGAAGACTTTGTTCGACGCGGTCCTCGCCCTGTTCAGCGGTGGGAGTGACGATCGAATGAATGTTTTCATCGGAGGTGGTCATGAAATTTTTCCGCTCATCAGCCGCAGCGACTCTTTGATCAATGCTTCAACCGGCGCCTCGGCGCCGAGCGTCGATTTCGCTTTCTGCAGAAGCTCGCGCGCTTCGGCCTCATCGTAGCCAAGATTCAACAAACCAGCCAACGCGTCGACTTCAGCGGGCCGGCTCACGGCTTCGGCCCATTTCACGGGACCCGAAATCGCCCACCCCTCGACTTTGCCTTTCAAGGCGAACACGAGTTTCTCGGCGGTCTTCTTCGTAAATCCGAACACGGACACAAGCAACCGCACATCGCCTTCGATAATCGCGCGCTTGAAATCGGGCATCGACTTACTGATCTTATCCAAACACTCAAGCGCTTTCTTCGGTCCCATGCCGTCCACGTTTTCGCGGATTCGTTTGTAAAAATCTTTTTCGTCGCGCGAGGCAAATCCGTAAAGCGTGGTCGCGCCGTCAAACGCGGTCACCGATTCGCTGATAAACAACGTGGCCTGCTGTCCTTCGGCCAATCGGCCTTCGGTCGACTGCGCCATAAACACTTCGTACCCGACGCCGTTCACGTCGAGCACTACGCGCAACGTGTCTTTCTCAAGCGTCACTTCGACGATCTTCCCCTTCAATTGCGCGATCATAAATTCGTTGTCATTGCGAGGCCGTCGTTCGGCCGTGGCCCTACGACCTGATTTATTAATAGGGCGTAGGGCCGCGTCGCAAAAAACGCTCCTCGCAATGACAGATTAAAAATCATACGGTCACCGCCGATTTGCCCATCGACTGCGCGTATTGCGAATGGCACAGCGCGACGGCCACCGCATCGGCGGCGTCGTCGGGGGTTGGAATTGACTTTAAATTGAGCATGCGTTGGACCATGGTTTGCATTTGACGTTTTTCAGCGCCGCCGAAACCGGTCAGCGCGAGTTTGATTTGACGCGGCGCGTATTCGAACACCTCGGCGCTCGCTTGTCCGGCGGCCAGCAACACGACGCCGCGCGTGTGTCCGACCTGCGCGAGCGTCTTCGCGTTCTTAACGAAGAACAACGTTTCGATCGCCACCGTGGTCGGAGAATGATCGCCGAACAACTGTTGCAGCTCGCCGTAAATCTGCGTGAGACGTTTCGTAAGCGGCTGATGAGCGGCGGTCTCAATGCAACCGAAAGCGACCAGCGAAACCGCTGAGCGCGAGATGTCGATTACGCTCCAACCGAGGCGGGCAAGACCGGGATCGATGCCCAAAATCCTCATTATTGCCCTGACACTTTCTCCATCGTTTCTTTTGAAATGTCGAAGTTCGCGTTCGCGGTCTTCACATCGTCGTGGGATTCGAGTGCGTCCATGAGATCCAGACAACGTTTCGCGTGCTCGCCGTCGAGCGGCACCGTGTTCTTCGGAATCAACGTGATTTCAGCACTCGCGAGCGGAATTTTCATCTCGGAAAGTTTCGTTTTGACCGTTTCAAAATCAGAAGGCGCCGTAACGATTTCGAACACTTCGTCGTCTTCCGACTTGATGTCTTCGGCGCCGAACTCAATCGCGAAATTCGTGAGTTTTTCTTCTTCGGCCTCGTTCTTGTTAACGGTTATGTATCCCTTCTGCTCGAACATCCATGCCACGCTACCAGACTCGCCCATACTGCCACCATGTTCGGAGAACATATGACGCATTTCGGCAGTGGTGCGATTTTTGTTATCGGTGGTCGCTTCGATAAAGATAGCCACGCCGCCCGGACCGTACCCTTCGTAGGTGGTTTCGACGATTTCCATTCCAGGAATTTCGCCGGTACCTTTTTGGATCGCTCGTTTCACATTATCAGACGGCATGTTCGCCGCGCGTGCCGCTTCGATAGCGGTGCGAAGGCGCGGATTGCTTTCGGGTTTACCGCCGCCTTGTTTCGCGGCGATCGTGATTTCGCGGGCGATGCGCGTAAATACTTTGCCGCGTTTCGAATCGATAATGGCCTTTTTATGCTTAATGCCGGCCCAGCGTGAATGCCCAGACATGACGAGAACTCCTCAATAATATTCGACGGAAATGATCGGCGCCGATTGTACTAAAAGTCGTCATCCTGGAATGTCTCTATCCAGGATCCAAGTTACCGTATGTAAAGTGGGCCCTGGATTAAGACATTCCCGGGTGACGACTACTTCGGCAGGGAATCTAGCGCTTGTTTCGCTTCTTTATCGTTCGGGTCGATTTGCAGCGCTTTCGTGAACAACGCGCGCGCGGCGTCGATCTTTCCGTTCACTTGATAGAGACGGCCCAAATTCACATGCGCGAGAACGAACGTCGGACGCAGATCGATCGCACGCTTGAAAGCGGTTTCACTTTGGGACTGTTGATTTAAATAGAAATAAATATTGCCGATCGACAGCTGGGCGTCCGCGCTTTCCGGGAGCGTTTCAGCCACGCGCAAGGCGGGCGTCAACGCGGCCTTATAGTTGCGCTGCGCCAAATAAGTCTCCATCTCGCGAATCCACCCGGGCACGCGCAACACCGGGTCGTTATGTTCGCCGAGTGCGTTCGATGCGGTCCCCAAATTCTGCCACGCCTGAGTAAACGCCGGATCAACGAGGACGGCCTTTTTGTACGACTCGAAACTTTTGCGGTGATCGCCGACCTGGCTGTAGCAATAACCGAGATTGTTCCAGAAATCTTTATCCTTGGGGAACGCCTCGACCGCGCGCGCATACGTGTGAATGGCGTCTTGCGGACGCCCCATTTTTAGATACAAATTGCCAAGCGCGCCGTAGGCCTCATGCAAAATCGGATTAATATAAAGACTGATTTCCAGGTTTCGCGCGCCTTCCTCCATGGAGCCGGAGGCCGCCTGCGTAACGCCGAGATTGAAATAAATTTCATCGTAACCGGGATTCGCGTACAACGCCGCCAGATAACCGTCGATCCCACGCTTCTGATAATTCTTCGCCTCTTCGGTTAATCCTTTATTCCCCAACACTTGCGCATAACGCGCGTAACTGTTGCCGAGTTCGTAATTGCAATTCACCTCACCGGCGAACCAGTCGTAAGCTTTCTGCAGCGACTTGTACGAGCGAACCACATCGTCGTTTTTGGCCGCTTTAAACCCTTCGAAATAGTACACCTCTTGATTCCAACGCTTCACGAAATAAACACAAACGACCACGCACACCACCGCAAACGCGGCTGTCGCCGCACGCAACGGCGCCGTCAACACATGAACGTCGAAACTTTTTTTGCGGCTCTCGTTGGAAAGCGCGCCGATCATCCACCAAAACAAAAACGCAGGGGTCGCGAAGAAAATCGAAACGTTGCCGAAGAAATTATCGACCACCATACCGACCACGGCACCGACCATCGCCGCGTTCAGCAACCGGCCGTCGCCGTCGGATTCTTCCCGAACGATTTTCCAACCTCCGAACACCGCCGTCACAAAAAACCATAAATAAAAACCGGTGCCGAGAAATCCGGTCTGCGACCAAATCTCCATAAGAATGTTGTGCGCGTTGTTCGCATGCGTGCGGAACTGCGCGAGAAGCGGCACATACAGATATTTACCTTGGAAGAACGGATAAAAAAGTTCGAAACATCCCCATCCTTTACCGATCCATTTGCTTTGCTGCAGCATGTCCCATGCGGACGACCAGATGAGAATACGTTGATGCCACGGGCCATAGGGCTGTCCGCTTTTCATCGCGTCGAAGACTTCGGTAAAACGAAGCAACGGAGACTGAATGCTTGAGATCGGCGTTCGCGGGAATAAAAACAAAAGACCGATGAAGACGGCCATTCCGATCAACGCATATTTGAACACGGTGGCCGGATTGACCGACGACATCAGGAATGCGGTCACCACG
>CAYXDS010000169.1:0-6147 GCA_964463805.1 uncultured Elusimicrobia bacterium
CGCGCACGGCGTCGACGTTCGCTCGATAATGGAGTTCGTCGTCGATTCCGATCAACGCCGGCCGTTGATTTGAAACGAGCGCCGCGTGCAACGGTCCCGCGATTTTTTTCTGGCGCAACAATGCATCGGCGACGCGCCGAACGGCTTTTTGGTTTGGGAACGATCTAAACGCTGAGATATCGATGGGACCGAAAGCGCCCTCCAGCCCAATTCGATCGACCGAGGAAGAACTCAACAATGATTCGATCGCTTTTCCGATATTCCGTTGAGCTTCATCGTTTCGATGCACATCTTGGATGTGAATGACGGTTCCGATCGGTGTCGACGCGGGCCGCAAAACGTGCCGGATGGTTCCATACGCGTATGGAATTGGAAGACCTTGTTGAGGTTGCAGCGACGTGGAAGGAGTTTCGGCGATTGACGCCGATTGAATATGACGATCGCTCCAAATGGAAGATTCGACGACGTGAGCAAGCGCGACGTTATTCAGAAAAAAAACGAGGCTCATCGCCCCGGCGAACCACCGCATGAAACGTTCTCCCCCGCAATAAATATCAGCTCGAATTTTCGAGAGGAATAGTTTATTTAACCGGGGTTAAAACGGGCTTAATTATGTGCAACAGAAGTGTAACGAAATTAGCGGGAAGAACGGCGCGGCGGAGGCGGGGCGTAATAAGGGTACGGGTTACTTTCTGATCGGACGGTGCCAATCGCCGTCGGGTGGTGAATCGTCGGCTCGTCGTATTTCTTCACCGGAGGTTTCGAAGTGGGTGACGGTGCTTGGCGTTTATCTGCGTCGGCATAATATGGCTCACGGTCGTCATACTCTTCGCGTTCTTCTCTATCACCGTACGGAGAATACCCTTTCTTTTTAGCCGGTTTTTCAGGCTGATTTCCGTGATAGATGCGTCGCCCCGCGGGAAAACTCTCGTTGGAAAACTTCATCGGCATGCGTTTCGGCGCCGGCGCCACGACGGCCTCTTCCGACACCGGTTCAGGCGCGGGCTCTTTTTTGACCGCGGCCGGCGCAGGCCGCCGGACAGGATTGGAGGTGGTCGCAGCCGGTCTATCGTTCACCGGGGCATCCCGCCAGGTACGGTCGATTCGTTCCATGCCCGCCGACAAAACCTCGCCGGAGTCCGTGCGAATCATCCGCGCGTTAATTTCTGTTTGTCCATTCTCCAAATCGATCAACGTGCCCGTTACGATCGCATCCGCATTAAGAACGGTACCGATTGCCTTCAAATTATCGCTATTAATCACACCCGTTTGATCGAGCTTACGTTCGGCCATCAACTTTTCGATCAAGCGGCGTTCGATCACGCGCACGCCCTTTTTTCCGACAAGACTCGTCATCAACCGCTCCGGCACCAGCGTCGAACCGCTGGAAACGCGACCGTCGTGATATGGGAAGGTGAGCACCGCTACTTTCTTATTTTTCAGACCCGTGGCGCCTTTGGCCAGTCGTTTGGCGAGATCGTCCCATGGTTCGGCTTGAACAACGCCATGAAACGCAAAAAGCAAAAGCAAGCAAAGCGGTCCGAGATCGCGACACTTCATCGTCTGTAACCACCTGAGTATCCACCGCGGCCACCGGCCGGATACCCGATTTCGATCGCTTCGTTCTTTTGCGGCGCTTCCTCGACATCTTCAGCGGGCGCCGCTACCGTTTGAGTCGCGGCGCGCGGACGGTCCGTCCACGTGCGTTGAATCGTCGCGTGCGCGGCCGCGAGCACTTCGCCGCTGCCGGTCTTGATCGCGCGCGCGTTCAATTCGGTGAGTTCATCATTCAAATCGTCGAGGGTACCGGTCACGATCACATCCACGTCCAAAACCTTTCCGATCGCGCGCGCGGCCGACGCATCGACGATACCGGTTTCCGATAAATGTTGTTCCTCGAGCAACGACTTCAACAGATTGCGTTCGATCAATCGAATGCCTTTCAATTCGGCCATATACGTGGTCAACCGTTCACAGAGAATGGACGAACCGCTTGAAATTTTTCCGTTGTGGTAAGGGAAGCTCAACATCGCCACGCGCGGTTTATCGAGCGACCGGATTTCTTTTCCTAATTCTTTGGCGACTTTCTGGAGCGGATCGGCGGCCTGAGACAGGCTAATCGTGAAGAGAAGAAACGTGGAAAGTGTGAGCGCGTTCCTGTTCATGAGATGGGTTAAGCGTGCCGGGAGCACGCTTAAAAAACAAGCCCCGGGCAAAAACTTTCCGGGGTGACAGTTTTAGATTTTCTCGAACGAAATCGACGCGTTTTCACGCGGCAAATTGCCACGGGCAATCAACGTGGCTTTGCGCCAATTTGCATCGTTTCGCTTTGGATGGTCCCGATTATAATGGAGACCGCGGCTTTCCTGGCGGGCCAAGGCTGAGCGAATTACCACTTCCCCCACGAGCGCCAGATTCCGAAGTTCAAGCAATTCGGCGGTCACATGGAAGTCCCAATAATATTCCTGAATTTCTTGTTTCAAAAGTTCGACACGCCGCAACGCGCGCGCGAGCCGCTTGTCCGAACGTTCGATGCCAACGTAATTCCACATGATGCGCCGAATCTCGTCCCAGTTTTGCGCGATCACAACTTGCTCATCGGGATCGCGCGCTTGGCCCGGATTCCAGTCCGGAATTGAAATCGGAGGAAGCGGTTTACGTACCACTTCGCGCGCGCGCATCGCCACGCGATGCGCGAACACCACGCATTCGAGCAACGAGTTCGAGGCGAGACGGTTCGCTCCATGGAGTCCGGTATACGCGACTTCGCCGGCGGCGAACAACCGCGGCAAGTCGGTTTGCCCCCACTCGTCGACTTTCACGCCGCCGCAAAAATAATGCGCGGCCGGCACGACCGGAATCGGTTGCTTCGTGATGTCGATGCCGAAGTCGCGACACTTCTTGTAAATCACCGGAAAGCGTTTTTTCAAAAACGCCGCCTTGCGACGGTGAATGTCGAGATACACGCAATCTTCGCCGCGCTTCTTCAATTCCTTATCGATCGCGCGCGCGACAATGTCGCGCGGCGCCAATTCCTTTTGCGCGCTGTAACGCCGCATGAATTCTTCGCCCGAGCGCAGTTTCAGCACGCCGCCTTCTCCGCGCACCGCTTCGCTGATCAAAAACGACTTCGCATACGGGTGATACAAGCACGTCGGATGAAATTGCACGAATTCCATGTTGCCGAGCGCGACGCCCGCTCGAAACGCCATCGCCATTCCGTCGCCGGTGGCCACATCGGGGTTCGTCGTGTACAAATAGGTTTTTCCGGCGCCGCCGGTCGCGAGAATCGTTGCGCCGGCTAAAATCGTCTTCACGCGTCGCGTCTTACGGTCCAACGCGTACGCGCCGAAACAAGCATTGTAGGCGCCGAGATCCATATGGCGCGTCGACAATAAATCGACCGCGAAATAATTCTCCAACACGCGGATTCGTTTCGATTCGCGCACGCGCGCAATCAACGCGCGATGGATTTCTTTGCCGGTGCGGTCGGCCACGTGCAAAATACGCCGGTGCGAATGCCCGCCTTCGAGTCCCAAATCGAACGTCTCGGGCTCGTCGCTCGACTTATCGCGCAGCGAGAACCGCACCCCTTTTTCGATCAGCTCTTGAACGCGCGCGGGCCCTTCGTTCACCACGATTTCGACGGTTTTCTTGCTGCACAAGCCGGCGCCGGCCGTCAACGTGTCTTCAATGTGCGACTCGAACGAATCTCCGGCGTGCGTGACCGCCGCGATGCCGCCTTGCGCGTATTCGGTGGCGCCGTCTTCAAGCGCGCCTTTCGTCAACAACAGCACGCGGCCTTCGCGTTCAAGTTTCAGCGCCGCCAATAGACCGGCCAAGCCTGAACCAATAATGAGGAAATCACAGGTGAGCGCTTCTTTTCTATTCATGAACTGCGGTTTACTTCTTTTTGAGGTTGGTGAGATCTTGAAACAGAATTCCGGCGCCGTGCGTGGCCGTATCGTTCCGAATCAAAAACGTGCTATAGCCGAGCAGCATCGCGCTGCCGTCCGGTTTTTGGAGTTCGATCTCTTGACGCGAAACGGCGGCTTGATGCTTGAGCGTCACTTCGAGGATGGCCGCGAACGCCGGAAATGCCGGAAGCGCCTTAAGCAACGGGGTGCTCATCACGGCCTGGGACTGAACGGAGAGGATTCGGCAAGCGGCATTGTTGCAACGGGTGATATTCCCTTTCATATCGGTCGAGATGAATCCTCCCGAGAGACTATTGATCACGCTGTTCGTGTAGACCAATAAATTGTGCGTTTCTTGATACAAGCGGCAATTTTCCAGCGCCACGCCCACTTGGCTGACCAGGTGTTTGAGAAATTCGGCGTCCGCGTCCCGAAACACGCCGTCCACGCGGTTGACCAGTTCGACGATGCCGAGAAGTTGATCCTTTCGCGTCACCGGCGCGCAAAGCAACGAACGCGTGCGAACGCCCGTGATCACGTCGACCGCGCGGTTGAATCGTTCGTCAGTTTGCGCGTTCTCAACGATGGCCACCTTACGGTTACGAGCGACCCAGCCCGCGATGCCGAGTTCCATTTTGAACGGGATTTCACGAATCAACGACAGAGAAACGCCTTTGGTCGCTTCGGGAAAAAGTTCGTTCGAATCCGAACGAACCGAAAAGAAGGTGCCGCCTTGGGCCTTAAGGACGTCGCTGCAGCGATTCAGTACGAAGGAATAAAGAGCGGACTCATCGTGCAGATGATGAAGATCCGTGAGCGCATCCAACAACTCGCTCGTGTGATAGGTGCCGAGCATCGTTTATCCTTCAATAAACGAAATGAGCGTTTCCTTTGCGATCCGCGTCTGTTCCCGGGTCGATAGATTTTTGACGGTCACTTCGTTAGCGTTAAGTTCGTCTTCGCCAACAAGGATAGCCCAGTTTGCTCCGATGTCAACGGCATTGGCCAATTGATTCTTCAGCTTTTTCGCGGCGGTGACCGGGGGAACCGCGGTGCCGCGCGAGCGTAATTGCTGTGCCATCGCGAAACAAACCGGAAGCGCTTGCTCGGATAAAGGGATCACAACCGCGGCCGGCGCGGATTTTTTGCCATTGGTGGTCGCCGGCGCTTTTTCACGTGCGGCCACCACGCGGTCCATGCCGAGCGCGAAACCGACGGCCGGTGTCTTGGGCCCCCCCAATTGCTCGACCAGCTCATCGTAACGACCGCCGGCGGCCAACGCGCTTTGCGCGCCCAAATCAGGCGAAGTCCATTCAAAAACGCTGCGCGAATAATAATCGAGGCCTCGGACAAGCCGCGGATTTTCATTAATAGGAATGTTCGCTTCGCGCAACAGCGTCACGAACATACGATGGTGATCCGCACAAGCGGCGCAAAGATAACTCGAAATGACGGGCGCGTCGGTCAGTTTCGGGCCGTCGGCTTTCGAATCGAGCACGCGCAGCGGGTTTATGTTCATGCGCCGTTTTGATTCGTCGGTCAGATCATTTTCCCGCGTTTTAAGATACGCGAGCAACGCTTCGCGATACTTGGGCCGGCACTCGCGACACCCGATGGAATTCACTTGAACGGTGAAATTCGAAAGCCCGAAATCGCGGAAGATTTTAGAGACCATGAGAACCGTATCCGCATCGCTGGCCGCGTCGGCCGGACCGAAATGCTCGCTGCCGATCTGCCAGAATTGCCGGTAACGGCCCGCCTGCGGACGTTCGGCACGGAACATCGGCCCCACGTAAAATAACCGGTGCGCGCCGCCTTTGACCGCTAAATTATTTTCGATGAAATGCCGAACCACACCGGCCGTGCCTTCAGGCCTTAAAGCGAACGAGCGCTCACCGCGGTCGGTGAACGTAAACATCTCTTTTTCAACCACGTCCGAGGTTTCGCCGAGCGAGCGCGAGAACAATTCAACCGCTTCAAAAATCGGCGTGCGGAGTTCGGTGAATTGGAACAGACGGAATGTTTCGCGCGCCAAGGATTCAAGCTCGGTAAACGCGGCCACTTCGGCGCCGGTCAAATCGCGCGTGCCTTTTGGGACTTGGATGGTCATGCTAATTCGTCTTCCCCGCGAAGGCGGGGATCCAGGCAGCGTCAGACGGTGTCTGGGCCCCCGCCATCGCGGGGGTGACGACATTTTTGTTCTTCATCAAAAAATCCAACTCTTGAGTAT
>CAYXDS010000170.1:0-6143 GCA_964463805.1 uncultured Elusimicrobia bacterium
GCGCAATCCAGTGCGCCGGCATCAGGCGCACCTCGAAGAACAGCGAAGCCAGGCACGTAACGAACGCCGGCGATTGCAGTTGAAAACCCCACCCCAGTTGTTGACCGCCGGCCCGCAGAAACAACAGTAAGCCGGCCAATGTCCAAAAGGAGACGAGCACGCCCAACGCGAATACAAGTCCTTGGATTAATACGTTGCGCGGATTTCCTTTCGATTGTTTTACGAAGCCGAGAACTTTAATCGACAACACCGGTAGCACGCACGGCATTAAGTTCAAGATTAATCCGCCGATAAATGAAAAGAGCACCGCGAACAGAACGGTCATGTTTCGCGCGGCCGACGGCGGCGGCGCGTCTTTCGTTTGTTGCACGAGCGGTGTGGCGACCGGCACCGATATTGCCAGCGCTGTTTCATTCGGGATGCCGCGCCATCCTAGCGGATTGATGAGTACGCCGCGCAGGACTTTCGCGGTTTCGGTCGACGCTTCGGAGCGGACCAAGTTCAACGTGTAAACGTCCTTTGATGCTCCGAACACCTGTTGCGCCGCATAGGAAATGACCGAAGGATCTTCGGCAAAAAAGTTTAAGTCGAGAGGTGCCGTGGCTTGGCCGGAGGGCGGCGTTACCGTTAATTGATAGCCGTTGGGCGTGGCGGCCGCTTGAATGTCCCATTTTGATTCGGTCAGCGGAGTTTTTAGGCGCGTTGCGTTGAATTTTTCGACGGTCGCTTCATTTGATTCCGGCGGCAGAATTTTGACCGGCATTTTCAATTCGACGTCGGCTCCGCCCGGAATACACACCACCTCACACTCCAGCCAGTCGACGCGCGCGGCCAATGTTATCGGAGCAGCGTCCTCAAAAACGGCGGGCGGGGTAATCAGCGCCATCAACAAAACTTCTTCTTCGTATCCGTAGCTGACGATCGGCGGGATCGCAATCTTCTTCGGCGTCGGCCATTGGATCGGACCCGCCTTAAAGCCCGGCGGCAATTTCCAAGCGATTTCGGTGGGGGCACCCGATTCGCCGGCGTTCTTCCAATAGGTATGCCAATGCGGATCCATCTCCAGGCGAACGCCGACCCAGAAGGGGGATCCGGGTTGAATGGATTTCACTTCTGAGATCAACGAGGCTTTCACGTGGCCGCCCGCTTTTAGCGCGTGCGCCGGTATCGGCAGCAACAAACAGGCGGCAACGGCCGCACAAATCCATTTTTTGTTCATCATTGGTTCGTTTTAACCTTTTTTTGAATTTCGCCCAACCGTCTCGTCAGTTCGGCCACGCGCGCCGGGTCTTCGTGCGTTTTCGGATCCGCCATCGCTTCCATTATTTGTTGTTCTTCTTGTTTCAACTGCTCGGCCGCAGAAAGATTCCCTTGGTTCTGCTGGGCGCGGTAGCGGGCGTTTCGCTCCTCCGCCTCTTTTCGTTTCTGTTCTTTGGTTTTCCTTCCACTATTATTTTTGGGGGCCTCACCCTCGGTCCCTCTCCACTCCGTGGAGAGGGATTTAGGGTGAGGAACGTGGGCCGCTTCGATTCGTTCTTCGCTGCGGAAGAGCTCGGCTTCTTCGCCATCTTCGAGCGACTTCTTGTGGAGGAAATAATCATATCCACCCGGGTACAGCGTGATTTTTCCTTGGTTCACGTGCAGCACGTTGTCGACCAATTGTTTCAAGAAATAGACATCGTGGCTGATCACGCACAACGTTCCTTCGAATGCTTTAAGCGCCTCGATCAGCATTTCAACGCTGGCGATGTCCAAATGCGTGGTCGGTTCGTCCATCAACATGAGATTGGGCGGGTCGAGCAGCAGTTTCGCGAGGCCGAGACGGCTTTTTTCTCCGCCGCTCAGCACTTCAACTTTTTTGAAGGCCATATCGCCTTGAAATAGGAAGCTTCCGAGTACGGTCCGAATCGTCGTCTCCGAATGCGCGCGGCGTGTGTCGCACGCTTCTTGAAACACAGTGCGGCCCGGCTTGAACATTTCGGCGCGGTGCTGAGAGAAATAACCGACTTCGACGTCGAATCCGAGCTTCCGCGCGCCCGATTGAAACGGAATTTGGCCGGCCAACAATTTCAACAATGTCGACTTGCCGGCGCCGTTCGGACCGACGAACGCTATTTTCTGACCGCGCTCGAGCGTGAGATCGAGTCCGTCGTATACGAAACGAACGCCGTCATACGATTGCCGCAGGTTTTTCAGTTCCAGTACGTTGTGACCGCTGCGTTTCGGCTGGGGGAATGAAAAACCGACCGTTTTTTGTTCGGGAGGAAGTTCGATCTTCTCCATGCGTTCAAGGTATTTGATTTTGCTTTGGACCGTCGCCGCCAACGATGCCTTCGCGCGGAAACGGCTGATGAAAATTTCTAATTCCTCGATTTCCTTGCGTTGGCGGTTGTAGGCGTTGACGAGATCCTCGTCCGCTTTCTTGCGTTGTTCGAGATAATCCTCAAACGATCCGCTGTAGATGTTCAATCGTGTATCACGGACTTCCACGATGCGATTTGTGATCGAGTTGATGAATTCGCGGTCGTGCGAAATCAGGAAAATGGCGCCACGGTACGATTGCAGATGATTTTGGAACCACAGCAGCGATTCGAGGTCCAAGTGATTCGTCGGTTCATCGAGCATCAGCAGATCCGGTTCGTCGAGCAACAGTCGCGCGATCATGACCCGCATCTGCCATCCGCCGGATAATTCGCTGATTTGGCGGGAGAAGTCGGCCACTTTAAAGCCGAGCCCCATCAAAATTTTTTTCGCTTGAGCTTCACGGCGGTTGTCTGAGAAGTCATCGCCTATCGTTTCTTCAAGCACCGATTTCCCCGAATGGTTCGGCGTTTCTTGCGCCAAGTAGCCGAATCGCACGCCGGTGCGCAACGCCACTTCGCCATTGTCCGGTTGTTCAACGCCCATGATGATTTTAAACAGCGTCGACTTGCCGGCGCCGTTCGGACCGACCAGAGCGAAACGGTCGCCCTGGTTGATCTGCAGCGAAATGTCCTCGAATAATGTTTGCGCGCCGAATGATTTGCTGATGTTGCGGAGAGTGATCATGGTGAAGGGGGGATGGTTACGGGCGGAATTTCGACGCCGCCTGCGCGAGCGCTTTGATCTTCGCGATTCCTTCGTCGATCGTCCGCGTTTTGAGCCCTGCGTCGGTCGAGAGCCACAGCCGGTTCACCGGCACGACCGCTACGATTTTCTTGATCGCGTCGGTCAATTCGCGTGGCGTTTCGATCGTGCGGCTGTGGGAATCGATGACGCCAAGCGTTAAATCTTTCGTGCAAGGCGTCTTTTTCAAGATGCCGAGCGCGTGAAGCCCTGAGTTTGCGAGCTCCAGGTGAAAATTGTCCACCGGCAACTTTTGCATCAATTTCCATAACGGTTCGATGTTGCCGTAGCCGTGGCGAAGGATCACGTACGCTTTCAAATCGCGCGTGATTTCCTGAATCGCGTTCAGCAGGAGCGGAAATTCCGTCGGGTTCGAAGTGATGGCCGGTTCATCGAGCTGAACGATGCGCGCGCCGGCGTCCACCAACGACGTGATTTCTTTCCTTATCACCGCGGTCAAATCGCGGCACAGTGCTTCGCGCGAGGAGTAATGTTCGTTGAACGACCAGTCCATCAATGTGTAAGGACCGGTCAGCACCGCTTTCAGCGGTTTGTGCGTCATCCGTTGCGCGTATCTCCACATGTCGAGAATAATCGGCTCTTTCCATTCAACCTTCGATTTTACGATCGGCCGGCGATAATAACGGTTACCGTACACGCGCACGGTGCCGCCTTCCTCAAAGCCGGCGATTTTTTTTGCGAAGTGTTGGATCATGTCGCCGCGGTTCATCTCCCCGTCCACCAACACGTCGAGCCCCGCTTTTTCCTGCTGTCGGATCCAAATTTCGGTCGATAATTTTTCTTTTCTCTCGAGTTCCGAATGCTGGTGGATTCCTTTTGATACGCGATACCGCAGTTCGATCAATTCCGTTTGTTTGGGAAGGCTTCCTGCGGCGCTGGTCGGCAACGTTGGTATTGTGATCGACAGCGACTCAAGTTTTTTTCGTCCGGCCGAAGCGGGCAATTTTTTAACCATGCGCCACCGGTCCTGAACCTTGGTACTGTTGGCGCACCTTCGAAATCAATTGAAGCTTCGTGAGAGCGTTCAAGCGGGGTAACATCTCAAGCCCCGACGACGGCGTCAAATAAAATTGAGTGGCGCCCGTTTTTTCAGCCCATCGTCGCAAGTCGGCGATCACGTCGGCCGCATTTTCGAGCCGCGTGTTCCGCGCGTCAATGAGGCCGAGGCCGATTTCCTTGTGTCCGGGGTTTTCAAGCATTTTTTTCAGCAGCGGTTCGCGATCCCAACTGAAATCGATGTTCAGCGCAGAGACCGGCAAATCTTGGAGCCTGTCCCAGAGTCCCGTCAGCGGCGCGTAATAAAGCGCCAGCACGAATTTTACGCTCGGCGCTTTTTTAACGATGTTCGCCAAGCTCGAAGCGGCCAACTCAATTTCTTCAGGCATTGCCGCCAGCGTCGGTTCGTCGATCTGGATCGTCTTGGCGCCGGCGTCGGCCAAATTCTTCGCTTCTAGCGCGAGAAGTTCCGTGAAAAAACCGACACGGTTGATGAATTTCGAGAACGTCGGTACGTTGCTGTCCGTGTGGGCGGCCAGCGTGAGCGGGCCCGTAAGCACCGCTCGCACCGGTTTCGGTGAGATTCCCTGAGCGTATTGGAATTCTTTAGCGACTCCCGCGCTTTGCAGTTTCGGTTTCGAAATGAAACGCGGTTGGCGGTAATAAAAATTGTTGTTGAAGTATCGAACGAGGCCGGTTCGTTCAAAACAGTTCATGTTGCGGCATAGGTGGGAAATCGGATCCTGCCAACTGATGAGGCCGTCCGAAATTTCGTCGAGGCCCGCCGAAATCTGTTCGAACATCACTTCATGAATGACCGATTGCTCCACGTCGCGAAACGCGTGCGCGGATATTTCTTTGCGTTCGAAATGGCCGAGTCCGCGTCGGTAACGTTGTTGGTCTTTGCTTTCACCGATGCGCGGATAGCTTCCGATATGGGCGGTCCGAAATTCAGGCATTTTCCGCCGGAAGATTAGTAGAAATGGGCCGGACGGTCTATGGGAACCAATGATTCTTAAGCGCTTTTTAACCTGCCATTTCGGCGGGCGAATTAATAATGGATAATCGGTTCCGTCTCAAAAGGAGCGCGAAAGTGAAAAGTATTGATGTTGAAATCAACGGAAAGAAAGCCAGCGGGCTGGAAGTGGCGTTGCCGAAAGCGCCGCTGGTGTTGGCGACGGGCAAAGACGGTTTTGTGATGTGCGGCTATTTGAACATCGAAGCGGCCGATAAACTTGGCGTGGCCGCCGCCATGGTGCGCGGCGTGGCCACGGTCGACGACTTGTTGAAGGCATCGGTGCAGGCCGTTTCGAAAGCGGCCGCCGAAAAAGGTGCGGCGGTCGGCATGACCGGCCGCGACGCTCTCGCGAAATTTCTTTGACGAAGATCCCGGTCGACCGTCTCGCGCTTGACGGAGACGGCATCGGCCGTCTTGCCAACGGTCAAGCCGCCTTTGTTCCTTATTCGTTGCCGAACGAAATCATCGAAGCACGGCTGCTCATCCAAAAGAAAAATCATTCGCGGTGGTTGCCTGAGCGCGTGACGTCCGCCTCTCCATCGCGTATAGAACCTCAATGTCCGTATCACTTTAAACCCGGTATGGTCGGCGCCGGTTGCGGGGGATGCAATTGGCAGCAGATGCCGACGTCGTTCCAACAAACATCCAAACGCGTGCTCGTTTCTGAAACATTACAGCGGCTCGGCGGCGTCGTTCATCCGCCCGTTCACGACATCATTCGCTCGCCGAAAGACTGGCGTTACCGTAACAAAGTTCAAGTGCCGTTCGCCCGACGCGGTAAAAAAGTGGTGGCCGGTTTCTTTTCGCCGGGGAGCCACGATATCGTCGATATCGACGATTGTTTGGTCCAGCCGACGCCGTCCGTTGATATTCTGAAATTCGTGAAAGCGTTCGCGAATGAAAGTCCATGGACGCCCTACGATGAAGATACCGGTCGTGGGTGGATTCGCCATCTGTTGATTCGTATGAACGAAGCGGGCCAAGCGCTTGTCACGGTTGTGAG
>CAYXDS010000171.1:0-6083 GCA_964463805.1 uncultured Elusimicrobia bacterium
TCCAATTGGTTATGTCCTCCCTGTCTTCTGGGGAACAATCTTTGAGAGATTCATTGAGTAATTCTTGTCTCGTTTTTTCCAATTATTCCCTCGCAATCAGATGGGTCACATGAATTTTCTTCTGCGAAATGCCTTCACGTCGCTTGCGCTAAGGTCAAACCACTCGCCATTCTTGCGTTTATCCGCAAACCGTCTATGCCAGTAGAACTCAATTCCAGATGGATCATCAGTTTGAATTTTATGAATAGTTTCTGCTTTGTCTGGTAATTGGATTGCAAGCTCGTATTCCCGTCTTCCAGCTGCATTACTTCGGCCAATCTTAAAGTGTTTGCCAGACTTAATCAGATACACAAAACCGAGCTGAACTTCGTCATCAATGAGATTATCCTTGTCCACATTTTCTTTTCCATTAGTGGATAGCAGCGGAAGGCAAATTTGAACGATATCTTCGTACCCTTCATGTGATCGGCAATACTCAATGACTTTTGATATCAGAGCAAACTTAGATCCATATTTGCGGAAAGTACTGTCATTGGGGAATGATTTATCAGATCGAGTTTTTAATCGAATGTCGGGAATGGTGGGGAATCTTCCTAGTGTCCGGGTGAACTCGATCAGCTTTGTCATTAGGTGTTGATCGGAATAAGCTTGGGTTAATTGATTTGGAGTGAAACCTGCTTCTTGAATCGCATCGCCCCATCTGGTCCAATACTTGCCTTTCCAATCAGATTCTTTGATACCGGTTTCCTTAAAGAATGTACGGATACCCAGAGGTTCACCGTTATTATCCTCTGCTGTTCTCTTAATCTCCTTAAGGATATGGAACTTATTCATAAAATGGTTAGCCGAGGATCGGGATCGAACCGACGACCTGCCGCTTACGAAGCGGCTGCTCTACCAGCTGAGCTACCTCGGCATGTGAAAAAGTTGGAACGGCATTTACTCATCATCCCAACGTTTCTCTTAACGCTTGCTCACTTCAAAATTGTTTAATTAACAATACGCTGCAAAATCATGCGATATTTTACGTTTTTACCCGCCGGATAATCCTTGGGAATTAACCCTTTTAACCACCCAACGTATTACGAAGCGGCTGCTCTACCAGCTGAGCTACCTCGGCAAAATATGCTGCTCACGGACGCGCATCTTAACAAATGTCCGTCTGGGATTCTTTCATTTCACGACTCTCATTCGCGCGCTGATCTCGTTGATGGGGAAGATATACGCTAGAAACCGCTCGAAAAAAACCGAGTGGTTTTTTGCCAGCCATCGAATTCCAAGCCAATGATAGGGGATCCAGTCGATTCTGTCGTGAAGAGGCCAAAACTTCGCGTCTCGGTCCACCATGTCGAAGCGCACGCCCAGCGTGTAGTCGTGGGCCGTCTCGCCGCAGAAATAATCAAAGGTTTGCAGCGCGAAGTGGTGAATGTGGGTCGGATCGGAATAAGAATTAATGGAAGTGAAGTGCGGCGTGTAGATTTCCACGATGGCGCCGGGATTTCCGATTCGATGAATTTCTTTCATCAGCGCAATGGAGTCCGGAATATGTTCGATCACATGGCGAAGAATGATTCGGTCGAAGGAATTGTCTTTAATCGGATAGGGGAACACGTTGAGATCGTGAACGATGTCCACGCCTGGAAGAGCGGCGATGTCGAGGCCGGTGGCGCCCGCCGTTTTTCGATTTCCACAGCCAAGATCAAGGATGTTTTCGGTCATTCGTGAGCGTTCATGGGAAGAAGGCGTATGCCGAGGGTCAGAATCGAACTGACGACACCACACTTTTCAGGCGTGTGCTCTACCAACTGAGCTACCTCGGCGATGGCGGAGTCGACGGGATTTGAACCCGCGGTCTCTGCCTTGACAGGGCAGCGTGTTAACCGGGCTACACCACGACTCCAGCCTTCGCTCCTCACTAAAGACAGAGACGTTCGGAGCTACGGCCGGCAAGCCGGCTGATGGCTGCGAATCGAAGCGACATTAATTAAGGCGAAGGCTGTCCCCCGAAGCTTTAGCGAAGGGGGACTTGTGCGCGGATCGTAGCAGAACATCAACGAATTTACAAATTCCGCCGAAGGACGGATCCGCTGAGGCGGACTTTACCACCGGCCACAAATTTTGTTTAGTTCCGCGCACATGGCAAGCGCAACCCCAACCGAAAAGATCACGACTTCTCAACACATTTCTTACATTTGCTCCCGCTTCCTCGCGTATTGTTTGCCGCTCGTGTTTTTCATGGTCGTGAATTCGTTTTATCTGAAGACATACGATTCGGCTCAAATCAAAATTACATTGACTCAGATCGGCGCTTCGGTGATCGGTTTCGTTTGGTTGTTGAAGGTGTTGGTCGACGGTCGTTGGCCGTTTTCACGTCGCGACGTGGTTTTTGTTTTGCCTTTCATTGGATTTCTTTGTTCGGGATTAATCGCTTGGGTGCACACGCCGTTTAAAATATGGTCGCTCGAAGAAACGTCTCGGCGCATTTTCTATATGATCTTCGCTTTCGTTTTGTTGGCTGAATTTCAATCGAACGAGCGCATGAAACGTTTGTGGCGATGGCTGGTTGCCAGCGCGTGGGTCGCGATCGTTTACGGCGTTTTTCAATATCTGGACTTGCGGATTTTTGCCAACCAGCCGGCGGTTTTGGATCCTTTTATTTGGCGCGGCGCGTTTGGCCCTCGTGTTTTTTCCACGTTTGGTAATCCCAATTTCTACGGAAACTTCCTCGTCATCATTACGCCGATCATTCTTGCTTCGGTTCTGCGGGAAAAAGGGTCGGTGCTGCGCGTGTTTTTGGTGCTGCTTTCGACTTTATTTTTGGTGTTGGTCACCGATAAAGTGACGTTAAATATTTTCGGCGGTTATGACGCTTCGTTCCGATATGTGTATGGGGCGGCCATCGTTGGATTTCTCTGCCTGACATTGTATTTGTCGATGTTTCGTATCGGCCCTTCCTCTTCGTTACCAGCTTTCCTTTTATTATTCGGGATGCTGTTCATTAATATGTATGCGACTGAAACGAAGGGGGCCTGGATCGGGTTCATCGCGGCCATCGGCGCGACGGTATGGCTGATATTCGAGTTTTTCCTTCATTTTGAAGAACACTTGGTCGACCCGAAAAAATATTTTTTTGCGGTTGTTGGTATCGCCTCGGGATTGGCGATCAGCATTGTCGTTATGGTTCTCGCATTTATTTTACCTTGGCTTCGCGGGCAGATTCAGCAAATCGGAGCCCAGATTTTGTGGATTCCAACGTTATTGTTCGCTGTGCTTTCTCTTTTTACCGTGTTGTGGATCATGCGCAAACCATGGAACTTGAAGAAAATTATTTATGGTTTTCTCGTTTTCTTTATCGTCTCTATGGGAGGCGGCGTTTTACAGTTCGCAAAAACGCGTTTGGTGTCGGTCAGCTTCCGTATGTTTACATGGATTTCAACATGGGAAATGATTCGAACGGAGCCGATGTTCGGCAATGGCGTGGGCACTTTTAAAATTATTTATCCGGCGTTCCGGCGTCCGGAGATCATCGCACTCGAGGCGCGCTCCAACACTGAGACAGATCACTCTGAAGATGAATACCTTGAGGTGTGGCAGGATGAAGGCATCGTCGGTTTCGGTATTTATTTGTGGTTGATCATCACGGCGATTTCGTGCGGTATCACTCAATTGCGTTGGTATTCCAATCGTCAATCGGCCGCGGAGCGATCTCGGAAAATGCTGGATGTGGAGGGAGACCCGCGCTCCTATGAGGTACTTGGATATTTGGGCGCGTACATCGGCGCTTCAATCCATTGGTTTGTCGACGTTTCGATACGATTTGTTTCCTCCGGAATTTTCAGCGGACTCTTGCCCGGTGTTTTGGTCGCCTATGCGCGGAACCACGATCATCCGATCGTGAATGAGCCGCGTCTGTCGTACGATCGATGGATCCGTTTTGGTCTGGTCGCGTTTTGGACGTCGATCTTCTTATGGCTTCGACTTGAATTGGTGCCACAAAGCATGATTCCCAGCGGCGATACGTCTGCCGGCCAAATTTATTTCTGGTGCATTTTGATGGGCGTCGGGTTGTATGCGCTGGTCGAATTGCTCGAAATCGGAAACAAGCCCGAAAAAGAGGTCGTTTTTTCCGATCAATATCCGGTTCCCAATCCAAAAGGTTCCATATTCCGTTGGGCGGCTTTTCCGTTAATCGTGGTTTTGTGTATATCGGGCGTGATGTTCGGTGCGAATCAGTTTCGCGGCGATGTGCACCACAATCTCGCGATATTCTTCTCCAAGGAAGGGATTTGGACCAAATCGCCCGCCTATGATTCGCGTATGATGAATTTGCCGCCGGATCTTCGCACGAAATATATGGAAACGGGCGGTGCGCTGGAGCATTACAAAGAAGTGGTAAAGAAAAACCACGCGTTCCCGATGGCCTATTACTTTACCGGCAATGTTTACAACGACTGGGGAAGCCAAGTTCACAGCGACAGTATGAGCGCGCGCGGGAAAGGCGATATGGACGAGGCGCTGCGCCTCAAAGCGAAAGCTGCCGATATGTGGGATAAAGCCGAAGCCGCGTATCAAGATACGAAGAATATGGCGCCAAACTACGTGCAAACGCATCATCAATTGGGTTTGCTGTACGTGAAGCGCGCGGAACAGGCGATGGCGTGGGGAGATGTCGCTCTTGCGAAAGAAAACTATGCGAAGGCCCTCGCTAATTTCCGGAAATACATGCTGATCGACCCGGTTTTCCCTCCGAATTATGACCGCATCGTTCAATTGCTGATGATGGATAATAAAGTTGACGAGTGCATCGCTCTCTACAAGCAAGCGTTGTATTACAACGACGTGGTCGTGCGTTCCATTCATCACTTTAATTTCCCTGACCGCGTATCGGCGATCGCGATCAGTTTGGCCAAGCTGTATTTCAATCAGGTCGCGAATAATCCGAACGCGTTCGCCAAGCCTGAGCCGCAGGTTCTTGAGGCGATCAAATATTTTCAATTGGCCACTGAAAACGACCCGAAGAGTATTGAAGCGTGGAAAGGGCTCGGTTTCCTGCTCGAGCGCACCGGGCGGGCTGCGGAAGCGCAGGCCGCGTATCGTCACGCGCTCGAACTTTCTCCAAACGATAAAGATTTGAAAATGAAATGAGCCGGTCGCAAAAGAAAGACACGTCCGCTCCTTCTCCTTCCGACACCGACACTCCGCTGACAAAATTCAATCGCGCGCTTCTCGCGCTTGTCCATGTGTGCGGCGCTCTGCTGTTTTTTACGAATCTCACGCGAAACCCGTATTACACGCAAATCGCTTTGATCGGCGCCGGGATTTCCGCCATTCTGCTGTTGTGGGTTGTCGACGTATGGATGCGCGGCGAATTGCGTTGGCCGCGGTTCTCATTCGAGGTGCCGCTCGCCGCATTTCTGGCGGTGGCGCTGATCAGCTCCGTTTGGTCGTGGAAAGTTCACGTGATGTTGCGTCCCGGCATTTTTTACGAAACCACGCGCGTTTGGACGTTCACATTGGCCAACTGCCTGATGGCGCTTTATTTGCCGGGACTTTTCACGCGGTCCGTCGACGGCGCGTCGATCAAGCTTTCAATTTGGACCGACTTGCTGCTCGCGAGCGCGTGGGGCGTTTTATGGTTCGGCTTCCACGCGAATAAAGATCCGGATCCGACGCAGCTCATTTGGGATAGTTACGGCGGGTTGTTGTGGGCGATGGCCATCGTGTACACGACGCTCCGCACGCGCCGCGGCGAGGCGCTCGAGTTTTTTCACGTCATTTTTACGATTTCATTCGTCGCCGGCGTGTACGGCATCCTTCAATATTTCGGCAAGGACATCATCTGGGCCAGTCTCGTCATGCCGTACGGCGGACGGCCCGTTTCAACGTTCGGCAATCCAAACTTTCTGTCGTCGTATCTGATGATGGTGAGTCCGGTGGCGTTCGCATTTGCTTTGCGTTCGTCGGGCGCGCAGCGCGTCGGCTACGGCCTCGTATCGTTGATTTGCACGTTGGCCGTGTTTTGCACGCTTACACGTTCCTCGTACGCCGGATTGCTCGCCGCATTCGTGGTGACGCTGCCGCTG
>CAYXDS010000172.1:0-6058 GCA_964463805.1 uncultured Elusimicrobia bacterium
GAGATCGACGGGGCCCTTCGTTCGCGCATCGAGCAAACGCTGAAAAAAGCGAAAGCGGTTGCCGACGTGTGGCTCATACGATTGGATGCGTTGTTTGTTCTCATTAGAAATCAACCGATGTGGTGGAGGGAGGCGTTGGTACGCGGCGCGTTGCAGGGGGTCGCTTCGAAAATTAAAGAGAAAGATTCTGCGGTCGATTTTGAACCCGTGCTTAATTTCGAGAATTGGTCCTATCCAAAGAAAGCCGTGCGTATCGGCGAAAAAGTTTATTTTACGAACCGAAATCCGGAAGGCGGCGGACTCATTGAATTTGGAAAAGACGGCGTCGTTCATTTGGTCGATGCTATTGTCGACGTTGACGCGGAGGCTTTTGAAGAGTTGGATGGAACCGGGTTTTTTACCTGGCAAGACAGCGTGGGAACGGTGAAGCATCTTTCGCGTCTTCAGGAAAATAAAAGACAGGACGTGGCTAGAATTAGCACGACTCATCTTGTTAAAGATAAATCCGGATTATGGGTGACCAGTGAGAATCCTAATGGCTTTCCGATTTTGCTTTGCGTAACTCCATCGGGGACGAAAAAAATAAACGTTCCTAATGCCCGCGAATCTCAACCCGTGTTGTTAATCCGTTTCGAACAAAAGGGATTGTGTGCGTATTACCAGTCCGGTTCCGGATTAAAAGATACAACGCTGGTGCCAATCAAAAACGATGCATTTGATTTGAGCCAAAGCATCGTCATTTCGGCGGTTGATATGGAGGATGAGTTGGCGTTCTTTGACGGCGTCGATCAATATATTCTGTTTAATGCTCCTCCTGCCGCGAAGTTAAAGAAAATCGATTTTTCCAAACGCACCGCTTCGGATGTTTCGTTGGCCGAGATCAAATCCGTTCATTCCGCTCAATCGTTTAACGACGAAGTGTTCATGGTCGCGACTTTAAAAGGCCAGGCCGGAAAAACTTTGCTGCGTGGCCGCATCGTAAGTGATGGCGGCAGTCTCTTGTACCGTTACGAAACGCTTTCCACTTCCGAATATCCGACATTGGGAGCGCTTGATTTGACCGACGGCCAACTTTATTTGCACGCAGCCAACGCCGGCGGAAATTGGTTCCGTCTCAAGGTGAATGTGAAACGCGCGTTTGAATCTTCACCTTTACCTGAAAGCCCATCGATATTTAAGAACAGAATTAGTTTGGCGGGGATGAATTTCAGTCCGGCCGATTACGTCCAGTCTGTGGTTTTCAATGAGGATACTTACATCGTCATCGGTGGCAAACTCCATAAGTTCGTTTCAGGTGTGCCGACCGTTATTAATCATCCAGAAAATAAAGAAATAGAAGGATATTTTTGTGAACTTAACGGGTTCTTATTTGCAATAACAAAGATCGGTGTTGGGAAGTATCAACTTCTAAAATTCGACGGCACGAAATTTGAAAAAGTCGGACAATCGTTTGCCGGCGATTTGCCTCATATGGTGAGTGATCGGGATCTTCTATGGATCACTTCGACTCCGAGTGACACTCCTCTCATTCTTTATTCCAATGGAAAAGATGTTACGTTTCAGCCCGTTGATGACTATGGATATGGAGAATTTCATGAGGTTGTATTAATTAGAGGTCAAGCCTATGCGTGGTTCGAAGACGGTAAGGATATGTTTTTGCTTCGCTGGTCGAAGCAGGGATATAAAAAAGGAAGCGAAATATTTTCTCTGAATTTGAAGCACAAACCGCAGGACATGTTGCAAGTCGTCGACTCGACAGACGAAGCGTACGCCATCACAAACACAAAAGAAAATTCAGTCGCGCTTTTTAAATTATCGGGCGCAGATAAATCGGAACTTGTTCAAACCCCCGGTTTTTCTGGAGTAAGAAGAATTATTTTTTATAAAGATCATCTTTATGTGAACGGCGTCAAAGACGGCGTCGCCGGTATTTATCATGGAAAAGTGGTCAAGCGGGGCAGTGACCTTTTGTATGAGTCTGAAAAAAACGATAACGATGAATTCACCGAATATGATGAATTTCTCGTCATTCAAGATGAACTTCATTTGACCGCAAAGGATGCGGCCGAGCAATGGCACTTGGTGAAGTTAGAGCCGCCGGTTGAAGAGGCTCCCATTGAAGAAAGTTTTGAGGAAACCGGCGTTTGGCACGTCGCCGCGGAGTTAGAAGAAAAATTTCCTCAAGGCAATACTCCGTTTTCTTATTTTGCGGGCGCTTATTATCTTGAGCAAAACCTGAAACTTTTGAAGATGAAAAATGGGCAGATTTCCCAGGTGGATCTTGGGCCGGATGTGGTGTCAAGAATTGAGGGCAACTTCGTAATCGAGAGTTTTTTGTATCTTATTTGTGAAAGGGACGATAAGACTGAACTTTGGCGCATTGACAAAGCGGACCGCCCTGAATATGTTCTTTCCATTTCTCCAAATTCGGAAAAGTCTATGATCGGCAATGTCTCCCGTGTGGGTGAGAAATTGCTTGCTCTCGAAATTAATGGGCATATGAATTTGCTTAATTTAGAAGATAAGTCGGTAAAGCCGCTCAATCCACCGCCGGGATTTTCAACGGGATATAACCAAGTTGATCCGTTTTCTGGACGTTATTTTCTTACTGCAGTAGAGACCGCCACAAAGCAAAAGGATCCCGTGTTGATTGAATTCGCCGACGGCGAATGGAAAGAACCCTTTTTGCTTGAGAACGAACTCGTCGATGTGAACGTAAGATCCCATCCGACGCACACCGTTGTTTTTAACTCAAAGCAGGTGTTTTTCGTAAACCAAACCGAAGACCAACGCGAAGTAAAATTTCCTCAAAAACCGAATAACTTAAAAAGCATCGCTTTTTTCGACAAGCATATGTGGATAAACACAAATTCCGGGATTTCTCGAGGCGAAGTCATCGACAGAAATGGAGAGCTTTTATTTAAAACTATTCCATTAAATCTGCCTGACGAATACGACGATTTCGAGAATATGCATCCAATTAATGGAAAGATGTTTGTGCAGGCCAAACGAAAATCCGACGGTAAATACGTGATGTTGGAATACAGCGCCGATTCTTCGGAATTAGAGATCGTTGTTTCGCCGGAAGTGATTTCCAAAGACGTTAATGGGTATCGGCTCATCGGCACGGGAAAAGGGCCTCGTTACTTTCTTAAAAAAGATCAAAACGTTTTCGTTTTTGACGGACAACAAATCAAAAAAATCAATTTACCGATAAACAATCAGGACGCGGAAATTAGAGTCTTCTCCAGAGGAAACTCCACTTATTTGATGGTTATCGAGAGTGTGACAAAGCAGGTTGTTTTTTTAAAGACAGACGGCGACTCCCAAGATGCGAAGATTCTCGATCGATGGAAAAAAGACGAATCAAATGCTTGGCTGGAATCCTTCTCATTTTATGAGGGAAATTTTTACATCCCTCGTAACAAAAAGGTTTCTCGGATAGGCGACGACGGCGTATTGGAGTCTGTGCCGGGTTTAGAGGCCCCAGGGTTTATCACCAACGTGATTCGCGATGGAAGTCGTTGGGTTCTGTCTTTTGACGGAGGTGATGACCCGGCAAGTGGTTTGGTTATCTTTTCAAACGGAAAATCTAAGGTCCTTGAATTTCCCGGTGATGCACTGAATACGATTAATGTGATCAACGCCGGTGGGAAAATTATCGGTACGTTCGCCGATGAGCATGCCGATGGCCGTTTGTTTATTGAGCAAGATGGTGAGATCCAAAAAGTTGCCTCCGACATAGTGGCCCCAGATGTCGTAAGTGAGTTTCAAGGCCAGATTCTTGTCGAAACGATGAACGGACAACTGTTTATCGGAGATGTCATAAAAAAGAATGGCAAATGGGTTTATGAATCGAAGGAAATAAAAATATCCGGCTATACCAAGATTCGACAGGTTGCCGCCGATCAAGATGGTTTTGTTTTACAGGCTAGAAATGACGCTGGACAAGATGAATTGCTACGCCTAACGAACGCACAATTAACGGCCGCGTCTTATTCTCGTGCGGGGCCGGGATCGGTTTCTCTTCAGCCCGGAACGCTGCCGTTTCAATCTTTGACCGACGCCATCAACACATTCCTTCAAAACCACCAAAACTTTTTCTCCAAAGAAAAATTCTCGAACTTCCGAATCCAACTGTTCAACCGGCTTTTCTATCTTCGTGACCTCAACATCGATTGGGACGAAGATGCGTTGAAAATCATTACGCTGCTTCCGCCTTCGATGTCTACTTTTTTGACCGCCGATTTGTTTCAAATGTTACGCGGTTCTGTTCATGGGCATTCGTTGGAGCGGCTCGTTGATTTCTTTCGCGTGGCCGATCCCGCTGGAAACCGTGTAAAGACCGCAGAGGACCTGGTCGCGTTTTTTCAACGGTGGACTTCCCTTTATGAAGCGCTTTCGCAGGGCAAGAAGAACTTGTTCGAGACGTTTTTCGAATTGATGACTCCGGCCGTTCTTCTGTTATTGGCAAAAGCGGAATTATCGGAAGCCGATTTGGCTATTGATCCCGGCACGTTGCTCTATATTCGTTATTTGCGTGGAGATATCGGTGAGCTGCTTCAGACGCATGCGAATGATACGCCGCTTGGATGGGATTCCGCTCAGGTTGATCCAACGACTGAAAAACTTTCGAAGCCAGTGCCGCTCGCATTAATCAATCTTGCGTTTCAAATGGAACGGCAAGAGGATGAGGAACTCCCATCGAAACTACAAGAAGCGAAAACGATCGCCGAGTTCGAAGCGATCGTTTCCAAATACGCAAAATATCCGTTGAAATCGAAAGAGGAACGCATTCGATCCGCTGTTTCGGGACAAGATAAGTCCGACAATATCGCCGTTCGCGAATTGGTGCAAAACGCGTTGGACAACGGCAATGGAAAGCAAATCGACGTTGATAGTTTCTTACGTCCCGATAGACTTGAATGGGTGCGTCGCGTCACGGATAAAGGAACCGGAATGTCCTTCGCGACGATTCTGGGGCCTTTGCTTGTTTTATCGGAAACCGGCAAGTTGGATGGCGATTTCGCGGGCCGATTCGGCCAAGGTTTTTATTCGCAGTTCGTTGATTACGACATTGTGCGTGTGAAGACGCGCAACGGTGGAAAAACCGTTTTTATTTGCATCGAAAAAGGCGCGGACGGTTTGCCGGTCCTCACCGAGTTCGTCCAGAGTGACGAACCGTTCGAAGGAACCACGATCGAATGGGTGCGCAAATACGATGCGGCCAAACCCCCGTTCATCGATGCGTTGGTGCTCGGGCAAGACTTGATCCGTTACGCGGGAGCCATTAAAGCCGAAGACACGCCAATCGCCTACAACGGACGATTAATAAACGAAAAACCCGATGGCGATGTGAACGTACCGGTTCGAATCGAGCGGCCTGGCGAAGCGCAGCTGATGTCTCATCTGCGCGTCTCGATCAATCCGGGCAACGTGCAAAAACGCGTGACTCAAAAAGGCTTGTTCGTGAAACCGATTGAACCGTGGATGCTCGAGCTTGTTCCGAAAAATATTCAAGTTTATTTGCTTGGAAGAGGGCTGAACGTCGATCTTCCGAGAGAGCTGGCCGTCACGCAAGATCGTACCGGCATCGTGCATGAAAACAATGCGGCGTTTCGCCGTGGTATTCAACAAGCGGTTTTCGTCGCGTGCATGCAACTCTCCATTCAGATGTACTTTCAGCGGAACAGGTTGCCCCCCGGATTATCCGAGGGATTCTTTTCCGATAAACGCTACACCGCGAAGATGCTGCCGTCCGATAAAATTCCGGGGGAAGCCGGCGGTGCCCAATTCGTTGACGCGGCCGTGCTGGCTGATGCGGCGCTTTTAGACTCTGAGGATCCGAATCAATGGAGCAAAATTAATTTTCAGCGTTATTCTTCTTCCGAACCCTCGGATGTAAATGCGACGGCCGAAGCGATTCGCCAAACGGCTGAGTTGTTATCGGTGCTGCACACGACGATCAAAGGCGAACGCACAAGTCTGTGGGAGGAACGGCAACGGTTGCTCGCCGCTAAAAACGAGGCCGATCGCGCGTCGTTTTTCGAACGAAACG
>CAYXDS010000173.1:0-6042 GCA_964463805.1 uncultured Elusimicrobia bacterium
GCGTCATATCGACGTTCACCGAACGTTTGAAACGGATCACGACCACGCGGATCGCGTTGGCGCCGATTTTCCGTAATCTTACGGAAACATCGCGCGCGAGAGAAAGAGCGCGGAATGCGGCCAGGCCTTTTTCAGGACCGGCAAGCCCGGACGCGTAAACGGCGCCGGCTTCGACGCCGTGTTGCGGATCTCTGGCGAGAAATAGTTTCTCCCCTTCGAATAATTTTTCGAGCGGGGTTTTCTTTTGCGCGAATACGTTCAAGTAGGCGCTGCCGGTTTCCGTTTCAACTTTTGAAATCTTCGGCGTGAATGTAACAACGGTAACGCCCGCCTCTTTCAATCGACGGTCGATGCCTGTCGAATGAAAACCGCCGGTAACGAGAACGGCGGATTTTGAGTCCCGCAATTTCTTCAAAAGATTTTCAGCCATCCGTTCGTCTCTGATTTCGGCTTGCTCGTAAAATTCGACGAACGGAATCATGCTGTCGGGCCCATGCTGAGGTCGGACCCTACGGAATTCTTGCCATTCTTTGTTGGTCAGCGTGAAGTTGATCAGTTTGCCGGATAAGAACAATTGTTTTGATTGTTTGATCAGAGATTTCTCTGTGGTTGTTTTTGCGAGGGCCTGGTAAACGTCGCTTTCGGCCTCCGCAATCGCGCGCAGCAATGGTTCCGCTTCGATCTGGCCCGACAGAACGACGTAGCGCAGATAATCACGCATGGCCGGGAAGCGCGATAGCGGTACACCACTGGCGTCGCAGAGCCTTCTCAGGCGGCCATAGAAATCCGCGTGATCGATGTGGCCCGCACGGAATGCCACGCTGGCCTTCGTGAGCTCCGCGGTTTTTTCTTTCGTGAGTTTTGGCATTAACTCCGAAATCAATTGCGATCGTTCGGTCTCGACGCGCGTAAAGTCGAGTGTCGATTCGAGCCGGAACGCTTCACGGAAATCGGAGATTTCAGCGGACGGCGAGGCGATTCGTTCGCAAAGTTTTTCGATATAAGCGCCCAACGTGAGTTCTCCGCGTCTGTGAGCTTCAACCGTTTGATCGAACGTATAAAGATCCGAATTAAAAGTCCGTCGTTTGTTTTCTTTCAGTTCGGTGGCGAGCCGCTCGAAATTAGCTTTGTTCGACTCCATTTGCGGCGCCGCCGCGCGATAAGCGGCCACGTTTGCTTTGTAATGAGTCGGGTCATCGATGCCGATAATCTTTGGCATCGGCGCCGGACTCACAAACGCGGTGTGAATCGGGCCGGAGATTTCATTCTGCCGCAAAAGGTAGTCGGCGACTTTTTTGATGATGTCGCGATCCGGAAACGTTTGGAAGCGCGTGACATCGATCGGACCGAACGCCCCTTCGAGCGCAATCAAGTCTGAGCGTTGGCTCGAGATAAGAGTTTGGATCGCCGCGCCGATGTTTCGTTGCGCTTCGGCGTTTTGATGAACGTCTTGGATATGAAGAACGACTGGAGATTTGGAGTTTTCTGAACGGGGCTTCTGGATTTTGCGAATGGAGCCGTAACGGCTTAAATCCCCATACAAATGGCCAAGCCCCAAATCCAAATGAATGTTTAAATTTGGAAATTCATTTGGATTTGGAATTTTGTGATTGGTATTGGAATTTATCGCCGGCAGCGCCGACGCCAGTTGCTTTTGGGATTCGGAAAGCGCTTTGCGCCGCTCGTCCCACAAATTCGCCTCGAGTTTATGCGGCCAAACGCAATTTGTAAGGAATAAAAGAAGCGCCAAAACACCGGCGATGGATTTGCGGAAAACCATAATGAGAATTCAACCATTCTCATATTAGAAACCGCTTAAAAAGCTGTAACAGAAGTGTAAATTCTCACTGCTGCCGCCCGCTGTTTTCCGAGCATAAACCTCTGTGCTTTTTTGGAATATTTTTAGTGTAATGCACCGATGAAATTGAGAGCGTCCGTCGTCGGACCACTGCTGTCGGCGGCTTTAATATTTGCGATGAAAATCGCGTGCGCCGAACAGACGGCGATCGTTGAAAAACCGTATCTGAGCGAAGAGCTGCAGGCGAAATTACAGTCGCTTCCTTACGGATTGGACGATCAATGCGCATTGTTTTTACGGCACAAACACATCGAGTCGGTTCAAATGACCGCGTCCGGTCCCGGCAGCCGTTTCGGTTTCACGCGCGGCCAAAGCGTAATGAACGATGGTTTGAACATGCGACTTACGCTCGGCAACCGCAGCAAATGGGCGAACAGCGTGATAAATCTCAGCAAGCCGGTGGATTCATCGCGTTACAATTCGCTGGTTGTTTGGGTCTGGGCGTCGCGTTCGCGACTGCGGTTTTTTGTTCAAATGAAAGGGGAGTCGGTGGTCGTCCGCAGCGATTTGTTGCCGGCCCAAGGTTTTCAAGCGAACGAGCCGGTCCAACTGGTGATCCCCTTCAGCCGTTTCTCTCCGACCGATCACACGAATTTGGGTCACATCACGCAGCTTACGTTCGATTACGGTACGGAAACCGCTGGAAATCCGCCGCGTGGCGCGTTACAAATTCTCGGCGTCGCGTTCATCGAACAAACCGAACCACTCGATCATGCAGTTTTTGTACTGGGCCGAACGAGCACGCGCGTGGTGCTCGCCGAGCCGATCGTGAGCGCCGAGCGGCGAGACGAACCATTGGTCTCTCCGTTGCCCCTGGCTCCGGTCGCCGCCAAGCCTCCCTCCGCCCCATCTGCCGTTGAGCCAAAAGCGTCGCTGATAAAACCCCCTTTAAAATTACCCTCCAATACCGCGTTCCTCATTGCCGTTCTCATTATTCTTCCATTGGCTTTTTCGCTGGTTTGGCTGTTCGCGCGGCAACGACGGTTCTTCACGACCGTGGATCGACTTGGAAAGGTCCTCTATGAAATTCATTGGCCGTTTTCGACGCCGACCTCCGCGTTCAATCGCAAAGTCGAACGAGAGTTTTGGGAAGGCGTGGCTTCGCAACAGGAACGGTTCGCTTGGCTTTCCACTTCGAATCTTCCTCAGCCGCTGGCGGAACGTTCGGGACACTTCGGCTCCGAATTTTTAAAGCGTCAAGCCGAGAACGCCGCGATGGAAGACATTCACTTTTTCCCGAGCTTGTCTTTCTCAAACACATTTTTTCGCAAAGATGTTTTTCCCTCCACGATGGAACGTTCGTCGGCCGCGCTGCGCACGCTCGTAATCGAAACGATTTTGAATGTGGGCGCGGCCGCATCCGGCGTGCGCATTGAAGACACGCGCGAATGGATCACGACCAAATTGCGCCGCAAAGTGCGCGGGCCGAAGAAAGACGCCGCAGAAGCGGAAATCGAAGAGCATGAGTTTTGGGCCGATGTGATCGCAACCGTAAAAGCGAAACGCCCGGGCTTTTTGTTCATCGCTGATGCGGCCGGCGATCAAGCTCAATTGATTAGTCAGTTCGGATTCGATTACTACGAAAATGATTTGTTTGCGCAAACAGTTCTCGATCAGGTCCGCAGCGGCAAAGTGGGTGATTTATTCGCTTTTCTTCGAGGCGAAGCGGCCGTTAAACTCAAACATTCGATTTACAACTTGAACGCATTGATGCGGCCCAACGCGAAGCGCGAACTCGACCGCAAACAACATTTTTTATCGGCGGTGCTGCTGACGTTGTTGCCCGGTGTCGTGCAACACGACAATAATCTTCCGGAAGATTTGGCCGGCTTCGTGAATCGAATGGGGCGTTCGTTGGTCCTGCATCGCGGGAAATTTACGCTGTTGCCGTCCGGGGACCCGTCGGTTCTCGCGTTCGCGCGTTGGAGGAAAAAATCGCTGATGCTAGCGGTCGCCAACTTTGGCTTGGAGCCGCGCAGCGCGATGGTCGGGTTGGGACCTCTGCAGGAAGGATTCGACAACAACAAACTTTATTTGTTCAACAATGCGCTGCACGGTTCATCGGCATTGAAAAATTTCTTAAGTCAACCGGAAACGTCGGGACCCGCTCTCGCTTTGTGGGGTCAGAATCTGCGTGAAAACGGCGTGCCGTTATCGACGCCCGCGTTGAGTTTGAGTTTATTTTCAGTTAATTTGAGCCGGCCGATCAACACGCCGTTGCCGACGCCCGATGAACCGCCGATTCCGGCGATCAACGAATCATGAGCACTTCACTCAATAAATACTCAAGCTTCGTCAAACTCGAACACACGTTGTTCTCGTTGCCGTTGTTGTTCGCCGGCGCGCTGCTCGCGAACAACGAATGGCCGTCGTTGCGTGTCACGCTGTTAATTGTTTTGGCCGGCGGCGCCGCGCGTGCCATTGCGCTCGTGCTGAACCGCGTGATCGATCGTCGCATCGACGCGAAAAATCCGCGAACGGCCGAGCGGCATCTAAGCAGCGGAAAAATGAAGGTGAGCGAAGCCTGGATGATCGGGCTTGTCGGTTTGGTTATCTACCTGTTCTGCGCATGGTTGCTGTCGGATTTCTGTTTGAAACTTTCTTGGATCCCGCTCGTTGGCTTCACCGCCTATCCGTATTTCAAGCGAATCACGAAATGGACACACGTGGGGCTCGGCATCGTTTGGGCCATGGTGCCGCTGTCCGGTTTCTTTGCTGTGAAACCGTCGTTGGACGGCATTGCGCCGGTGGCGATTCTATGCGTGTTCAGCATTTTTTGGTTGGCCGGTTTCGATATTATCTATGCGACCTTGGATGAAGAATTCGACCGCGAAGCGGGCGTAAACTCATTGCCTTCCGCTTGGGGCGCGGAACGGGCGTTGAACTTGGCCGGAATTTTTCACGTGCTCGCGTTTGTTTTGCTGATCGTTTTATACGGCGTTTGGTTGTCGGGACCGATCACGGTCATGTTGCTGGCCGCCATCGGCGTTTTGTTGTATGTCGAATACCGGATGTCATCGAACGTCGACGTCGCGTTTTTTCAAATCAACACGTTGATAGGCTTTCTTGTGTTGTTTATGGTCATAACCGGGTTGAAAGGAGTTTGAGCAGATGAAAACGGTGGTCGCCATTACCGGTGCCTCGGGTGCATCGGTGGCCGTGGAATTTTTAAAACGTTGTCCCGGTGAAAAGCATCTAGTGATATCGCGCTGGGGCAAAGCGGTGTTGCATCAAGAAACCGGACTCACGACCGATGATTTGGCGCCGTACGTGGAAAAAATTTATTCGGGCGACGATATGAACGCGCCGTTCGCTTCGGGTTCTGTTCCGTTCGATCACTATGTGATCTTGCCTTGTTCGCTGACGACGTTGGGCCGTATCGCCAACGGCATCGGCGAAAATCTTGTGGCGCGGATCGGTGAGGTGGCGCTCAAAGAAGGCCGCCGCATGTTGCTCGGGGTGCGCGAATCACCGTTGTCGGCGATTGCGCTTGAGAACGCGCTGAAGCTGTCGCGTCTCGGCGTCACGATCATGCCACTGTGCCCGCCGTTTTATTTCAAGCCGATCTCGAACGAAGACGCGACCGCGCGTTTCGTCGACCATATCTTGACCACGCTGAATCTCCCAGCCGAACGTCCGGGCTGGCGTTCCGAAGCCGTCTCCCCCGCGAAGGCGGGGGCCCAGACACCTGAAGTGCCTGGATCCGCCTAGGCGGATGACACCCATGTTCCGAAATCTCCAGTCGTTCGTCGCTTTCCTCGAACAGAAAAAAGATTTGGTCCGCATCAAAGCCGAAGTCGATCCGGTCCTCGAAATCACCGAGATCGCTGTCCGTGTCGTCAAACAAGGCGGCCCTGCGTTGTTGTTCGAAAACGTAAAGGGGTCCAAATTTCCTCTCTTAATTAACGTGCTCGGGGCGCCCCGTCGTGTGGATTGGGCGTTGGGACGCTCCGCTCAACAAGTCGGTGCGGAACTCGCTCATTTTGCGGACGGGCTTATGCCGCCGTCGCCGGCAAAAATCTGGGAGCAGCGCGGCACCGCGATGCGCGTGCTGAAAATGAAACCGAAGTCGATGAGTGGCGCGCCGCTGAAAAAGAATTGCATTGAGCCGGCTGACATGGACATGTTACCGATCGCACAATCGTGGCCGATGACTACTTCGGCCTGAGCGAGCAGTACGACGG
>CAYXDS010000174.1:0-6010 GCA_964463805.1 uncultured Elusimicrobia bacterium
CGGTGTTCGACAGTTCTCCAAAAAGTAACCCTGATGCGCAAAAAGATGTCGCCGTTGAATTCGTTAAGTCGGTGGGCAAGGCGCTTGGGTTGAACCCATACAAACCGTTGGATTCCGAAGAATGGCGCGGTTTCCTCGACAAGTGCGTGCAAAATCCGGACAAGGCTTTCAGTGATTTGATGATCGCCGTAAACAAAGTCCGCAACGACGAATACGTTTTGGGCGACGACCGAAAATTCCTGATCACCGAGGATTGGTATGAAGGAAAATTCGCCCCCGCAATGAACCATGTCATTGAGAAGGAGCGTACGTACGAGGCGCTGCGCGATGTGATGGAAAAAACCGTATTGCCGTTTGCACCGGACTTCAAGTCAAGAGTGCTGGATGGCAGCGGGCCGCTTACGGAAGGTGAAATCGTCGCGTTCCATCGTGAAGTGAACGATCAGATTCTCGTAAAAGCCGGCTTGCTCATTAATATTTTTGGGGATCTTAGCGTGGTTGTTTGTCGGGTGATCTCAAAACAACCGTTCACCACGAACATGGGCCGCAAGCTTATGCTCTACACGGTCAGCGATATCGACGATCCGAAGTGGGATACGTTCTTCCCTCATCAAAACAGAGTGCGGCTGGCCGGAAACACAACGTATGCGCATGTGATTACTGATACTTACATTGCGACGCCAGAAATCATCAACATCGCCGCCGATCGCACCATCAAGCGCATAAAAAAAATTCGCCTCGAAGGAAACGGTGCGGATTTGCCGGACCGTTTAACACGCGCGGTGGTCGATCCCGGCGTCGATAGTGTGCTTGAGAAAATGGCGTTTGACGCGGGGATTGAAATGTCGATGTTTGGATCCGACTTCATCGACTTTTCCTTACGTTTGCCGCCGGAAGCAGATAGCGCCACATTGCTGCTTTTAAAACCAGGTTCTCGTTTCGCCGAATACGTGAATCAGATTTTTACTCCGGAGAATGCATTCGAGGTTACAACGACAGTTAGAAGTGCGGAAGCGGCGCTTGGCGGAATGACATCGCAGAAATTTCTGTTGGCCGATTTTCTGTCGATGGTGAAAACCGCAGTTTTCGGAGGGCGTCGTGAATCGGTAAGAAGTGAAGCTGGAAAGATAGCGCTCGACTTTGAAAAACAAATTGTCGCCGCGTTCGGCGTCGCGCTCGGTTTCAACAAAGACCATCCGTTGGATGAAGCGCGTTGGCGGAGAGAGTTTGAAGCGGCGCTCGAATCGCCTCAAGCGACGGCCAATTTCGTTTTGAAAATGCAGCGTACGGCCAAACAAGTTTATGAATCGCAGTTCCGCTCGAAAGCCGAACGCGAGGAAGTAATTCGTTCCGCCAACGGTATTGCTGCCACTCCCGAGGACCAAAAAAGTCTCCGAATTTCCAACCTTAAACTTCTTTTGGCTCCGGTGCTGATCCCTGAAGGTTTCGGTGAGGATTTTGAAATTGAAGAGGGCAATGGCTTCATCATTAACTTCATGAACGATGGAAGAACGTTGGTGACGGTGGACTTGAAGGCGTCCGATGACGAAATCGTCGAACGCATAAAAAAGATCCGGGCGCCGATTCCGGTGGAGTTCATCAGGAAAATGCTGACCGTCATCAACGGTATTTCGCTGGATAATTTAGACGAGCGACTCAAAGCATTGACGGATCTCGGCGACATGCTTCACCCATCGGCCATCGAAAGCTGGCTCCACTTGATCGATGCGGTGACGGCCGAGTCGGAATTATACCGCGCCGAAAAATCATCGAAGAAGGAACTTCAAATCCGATTGTTGGCCATCTTGAATAAAGAGTGGCTCGCTCCTCAATCAATCGTGTTATTGCCGATGCGCAGCGACGATAAAGAAGGCATGCAATCAACCAACCGATTTGGGATTGCGTCGACGGCCCCTGCTGAAACGATCACAGCCGGAACCGTCAGCATGACGCTGTACCCCTGCCGACCGCTGATGAACGACGCGCCGCCGCGTTCACTTGTGAACGTGATTCCTGATTCGATGGAAGTTTTTGCATTTCCCGATTTTAGCGACCGAATGGCGCGCGAAGGATTTCGGGCTTTAAAAGATCGATACAGCGCATTTCTCGGCCTCGGCGCCATTCCGGATACGCTCAATGACGCTGCGTTGCAAGTCATGGCGATCGTTCTTAAACGTCAGCGTGAAAATTTATCGGCGGTGATGTTTGAAATGGAATTGCTGCGAGGGCTTCAGTGGGCGTATTCACACGCGATGTTGGACGGTAAGCCAAATTATAAGGAAGTTTCTAAAACGGGTTACTTCCCGATCTTCACGCAAGCCGGCAGTTCCATCGACACCGATTGGAATTATTCCCGTCCGGCACCGGAATCTCAAGTCGATGGGATCCAAATATTATTTGCGGCGATGTCTCAAGTCATGGGAATGGCGTCGGCGAAAGAGCCCGCTTCTATGTTTGTCAGTTGGCTTGTGCTTATTGATGCGTTCAGCGCGGCACAGCCTTGGATGAATGTGCCGTTTATTTGCTGGAAGATGCTGCGAACGGCGGCTGGATTGTCCAATGGAAGTTCATCGCCGATGGTAAATGAGGACGCGATTGTTAAGAGCACATTGACGTTGGCGCGAATGCCGGTCGGCGAATTGCGGGCCTTCGCCGAAAAAACAATCGCTGATAATTTCACGATGAAGCCGGGTTCCCTTTCTTTTGATGCGTCGAAGTGGCTGCCGCCGGCGGACGATAAGCAACTGATCGATGAGGCGTTGAACGCGGTCGAAGCGTTCGAGCGGATCGGAAAAGTTGATGACGCGAAACGAACGGCGCTCAAACAATTCGCGGACCGCATGCGAACCGAACCGGTGCTGAACCCCGACGACGCCGCGTTCGATGTTCAGCGGTGGTTCCTTGAAATTTACCTTCCAGCCCAAAAAGCGATCGGCAACCGTGCGCCCGGCAAGGAACATATGTTGCTCGCCGAATGGATCATCAAGCCGTTGAATCCGAATTTCAAGTTTCCTTCGTCCGTGCGCGCCGACCAAACGTTGACATCGCCAATCCAAAAAGAAATCGGCGATTACGTGAATGCTCAAGTGTTGTTGCCGCGCGGGTTGGTGATTCACGAAGGGCAATCGGGCGGAGTCATTCTCGGAGAAACGATTGATCCGGACACCGGGAAAAGAGCGGGGCCCAAGATGATAACGACGCCGGCCGGTCGTCAATTGGCGATTTATACGGTGCGCCCGCTTCATGGACCGGCATGGGAGGCCGCCTACAAAATGTTCGGCGGAGAAGGTGATTTTGCGGTCATCATGCGCGCGCAATTCCTGTTGGTTGCCGAAGACATGCAAGAAGGGAATGAGCAAATACTCTCATCGCTTGAGCAGGGAGTTAAATTCTTAGATGACCAGATCACCAACGGAGTGAAAACCGATCCGGCCGGAATGTACGGTTTTTATATGAGCCAACTGACGCGCGCCGCCTTTATAGCTCCCGGTCGAGAGGAAGCGTTGCGTCGCCTCAACGACATGGCGCTCATGCGGAATATTTTGCTTTCGGACATTGCGCATTTCGGCGAACAATTGCTGAAGCGCAAAGCGACGCCTCGCGACGACGTTTTTATGACGCTGGCCATCACGAAGTCGAACGGTCGGGTGCGGGCCGTTATGAATCGGATTCCGAAAGGCGCTCGGCGCGATAGGTTTGCCAATGGCGTGGCCGGGTTATTTGGAAAGCTCGGCGCGGCCCGATTGACGAAAGGCGGACACGCCTCGGTGATGACGGTGATTCGCGCGGCCGTGTTTGATCCGGTGACCAACGTGGATCCCGACGATTTGGAATTGTATCGCGCGCTCGCGTGGCATTTCGGAGAATTTTTCCTGCCGAAAACCGTTACCAACAAACTCGACCGTGACGCATGGAATACATTTCTCGAACAAGCTTCGAAAAATACTTCTGATTATTTCGAGAAAGAACCCGAAGCGATCGATTATGTTCTCGAGCAGGAATTTTTGAACGAAACGGAACGCCGAGATTTCGTTGAGAAAATGCAACGGTATGATGCAAAAGCCGAACAGATCGAAACACCCCAGCAGAAATTGGCGCTGCCCAAAGTGGATTTGGAGGAAGAAGCGCCGGCCATGCCAAAAGTCGATCCGCTGACCGCCGCAGTAATTGCAATTTTCGAAAAAGAATTCGCAAAGCAACTCGTGCCGCGTAATTTGGACGATCGCAAAGATAAACGTGCGATCGAAGCGTGGGACGCTATGTGCAAAAACCCGAACACACAGACGGTCAACATGGCGATCTCTCGGCTACGCTTGCGGGCGGAGCGGAGAGGACACGCGGGCGACATTGCGAGACAAATCAATCAGGCAAAAACCTCTCTTGAGAATGGCGAGCAAAAGACCGACGTCATTAGAAACAAAATCATTGCAGCGCTCCGTGAATTTGAAGCGAATGACCCGGGAACCGATTCGTCATTTACATTGGGCTTCACGAAATTAAAAGCGGTCGCAAACGCCATGTCGGATGAAAAAGACAAACGGGAATGGCGCGAACTCATCGATTCGATAGACGCGGCGACGGTCGAGTTCCAAATGTACGGTTTTTCGTTTACCCGAACGATTCAGGAAGTTCTGGCGCGTCTGAACTTCGGCTTTTTCCTGAAACGCGGAGACCTTTTGATGACGGGGTCCCTGAAGGATGCCAGTTTATTCAGCAGTTTATTGTTCGCGACACCCGTCGTGATAAGTCGCGCCCAATTGCTCGACGGAGAACCGTTCTATATTTATATGGTCAATCATCCCGATGCGATGAAAGTAGACAACCCAGGGACAAAATTCTTGAGAGATCCGCATCGACATGTTGCGATTTCGCTCCCGCTGCTGGGGTTCATGACGGACCTTGCCGTTAGATACATGACCTCTGGAAACAGAGACCTGATGCGTAAGGATGCGCCGTTACGAGACCTGACGTTTGCCTATCTCGCGGCCCTCGATGCCGCGGATAAAAATGTGAACCGGCAGCTTTGGGGCGCCCATATGTCTTATGCGAATATCTGGCACGCGCAACTGTTTTCCTGGCTCGCGAAAGAATCGGGCAACGACTCGTACGTCGCCGTTATTGAGCAATTCGAAAAAGCCGGCTTAAAGCCCTCAGGCGTCATTCAGGCGCTGGTCAACGAGAATGTCATCGAACATTTTTCATTGTCCACGTTGATGATGAGTTCGCTCGAATTGTTGAGCGAATTGTTGGCGGTGGAACGAGACACGAAGACCCCTACATATTTCTTGGGGTCGGTCCTTAATAATTTAGCGTTTTCGTCCGTCGAAAGGATAGACGCTGAAGGGACACTCGCTTTTTGGCAAGGGAAGCTTGGAATTTTCATGTTGGCGCGATATGTGCCGGCGGAACGGAAAGCGGAAGCGGCGCTCGCGAATGTCACACCGGAAGAATTCGTAAGAAAATTCGAAACATACACCGACGCCGATTGGCTTGAGGCGGCCAACCTGGTCGTTTCATGTGCGAACGACGGCGCATGGCTGCAAGTTTCGCTCCAGCAGATATTAAAGGACGAATTTTCGGATGAAGCGTTGGCGTTGCCGACGCCGGAGGTCGGTCCAATCAAACCGGAAGACATAACGCCGCCTGGCACGCCGCCGTCAAATCCGCCATCGGCCGGAACAGCAGCGCCGAAGCCGTTCAATATCGATGAATGGTATCTGAAGACGTTCACCTCGGAGTTCGGCGAACTCCTGACGCTGTCCGAAAACGGACAAGCGAAACAGGCCGAAATCGAAGCGTTCCTCGATAAAACGGTCCGCCAATTCGAAACCGGCTTTACGTTGGAGACGCGCATCGAACCCGGCGCCCAAGTCGACCCCTCGCTGTTGTCGCAAATCGTCGACGAAATCAACGAACGCGTATTCGTACCAAAATTGCTGTTCGTGCAGATGGATGAAACGTGCGAAAAAGTCTACGTGGGCCAACTCACGCACGAGCGTGAACTGACCTC
>CAYXDS010000175.1:0-5933 GCA_964463805.1 uncultured Elusimicrobia bacterium
ACCGCGCTTCACGAACAACAAAATAAAGATACCTAAGATTCGTTCCTTAAATAGGAAGCGATGTTTAAGGACGCGGTCAAAGCCGAATCGGAGAAACGCGACTACGAACAAAAACTTTTCGAGCAGGAAAAAGCGACGAAAGAAAAAGAATTGAACCGCATGCGCGAAGACTACGAGAAAAAGAAATGGCACTGGGACAATCAGGTCCGGTCGTTGCTGATGCAAAAAGCCGTTCATGATTCCGAATACGACGCCGAACGCTTGCGCGTCGATCGTGAAGCGCGTACGTCCTTGCGCAGTCTTGAAGCGAAGCGGGACGAGCTTCGCCAGCGCATGAGTGATTTGAAGGCGCGGCATGCGAGTCTTTCGGCAAACGCCGAGAAAGAGAAACAGCTCATCAATCAACGTTGGCATTGGCGCCGCGACCGGCTTTGGTCGTTGTGGCAGAACCGGCTTGAAGTATTGAAAAAAGAGCGCGCGGCGTTGCAAGACCAGATCGCCGCATTGCAGGAGCGATTCACGAAAGACCGCAATCGGACGTCCGAGTCCGAGCATCACGAAACGCATCGCATCGAGGAGATGCAGTCCTTCGTTTTACAGATGGACGAGAAGAACAAAGGGCAGAAGAAACAGAAGGAAATCCAATTTGAGCTTGAAAAAACGCGTGTTCTCGCGCAGATTAAGGAATTGGAGACGTCAATCTCCGATTGGAGTGACCGACTGAAGCAGACGCACGATGATGTCGCGAAGGAGTCGACCGGGATCGCCGGCCAGATCGGCTATCTGGATCGTTGGTACCGCGACGAAGAGGCGGAGACGCAGGTTTTCCTTCGCAACGTGCAGGAAGCGATGTCGGTCATCGAGCAATTTCTTGAACACATCGGTATGAGGAAGGCTGCTTAGAATGGACAAACCGGAAGATAAACCAGCGCCGCAAGGTCCGCTGCGTCCGCCGCATCCGCCTCCGGGCGGAAAGAAGCCCGGCGCCCCGATTCCTAAGGGGCCCGTACCGCCGAGAGGTGGTATGCAATTGCCGGGTATGAAACCGATGAATAAGCCGCCGACGCCCGCTCCGACGCCCGCTCCGACTCCGGCTGCGCCGCCTCCGCCGGTCGCCGCGCGCCCTCCGGCTCCGCCGATGCCGCCGGCCATGCCGCCCGCCGGTATGAAACCGCCCGCTCCTCCGGTCGCCTCGTTGCCGCCGGCGATCTCAAGCAAATTTGCAGAAGCCGATTCGGCGAAATCCGATGTAGATCAAAAGATCGCCGACCTCGAGAAAAAACTCGCCGAAGAGCGGGAAAAGGTTTTGCTGGCCTCGTTGCGGTCAAAAGAAGAAGAGGCGATTTCCGCGAAGGTCGAAACATCGATAAAAGAAATTCAAGACAAACTGCGCCGGGAGAAACGCGAACAGGAACTCGACGAATCTCGGCGCAAAGCCGAAGCGCGTTCGGTGGATCTCGAGCGCCGCATGGCCGAAGAGCGCGAGGCGTGGGTGTCGACGTTGAAAACGCAATTGGGGCAGCGCGATCAGATCACGCAAGAGATGGAAACCCATTTCTCGGCGCGGCTCAAAGATTTGGAATACCGTTGGGCGCAGGAAAAAACCGCGCTCGAATCCGGTTTGCGCGAGAAGGAAGCCGAAGTCGCCCGTTTGCGCCACGAAGCGCAGATCAAAAGCGAACAAGAAAAAGCGTTCTGGGAAGATCGTCTTAAGTCCGTCGCGTCGGAGCGGGATAAACTGGATCGCGATCTTGAGCGAATCAAAGATAAAGCTTCGCAAGAGAAAGATTTGTTGTCGAGCGAGCGCCAGTTGCTTCGCGACCAAGTGGCGAAGTCGGAAAGCACGCTTAAATTCATGGAAGAACACCACCGGGCCGAGAAAGCCGCGCAATTGCGTGAGGCCGAGGCCCAAATGAATTTGTTCAAGCAACAGCTCGCTCTTGAGAAAGAAGCGCATGAACGCCAGGTGGCCAATTTGAATACGCAGATTCAAAACTATTCGCGCGAGATCACCGAACGGTCCGCTCATACGAATACCGTCGAGCAGCAGTCGGCGGCGTTGCGCGGTCAAGTCAATCAATTTGAATTCCGTCTTTCCGAAAAAGAAAAAGCTCTCGAAGAATATCGTCGCAGAGCCACCGAAGTCGACGGGCGTACCGATGAAATTCGCCGCAAGTACGAAACGCAGATTGAACTATTGACTCGAGAATTAGCGCAGTCGCGTCTAGCGGGTCCCGAAGAAGTGAGGAAAGTTCAAGAGGAAGCCGATGGGCGTATAAAAGCGTTGCAGACGCGGTTGGATTGGTATGACTCAAACGTGAAGCGTGAATACGATCAGGCGCGTGCATCGGTGCAAGAAGAAATGAGGCAATTGGAAGAGCGTGCGCTTAAAGCGGAAAGAATGTTCGCAGAAGCGTCGGATCAAATCCAACGAACCGGAGAGGTCGAAAAAGAGAAGACGCGTTTGGCAGCCGACATCGAACAAATGAAAGCCGATTGGAAACAGACACAATGGGATTTGGAATCTCAGATAAAGGAGCTCGGCGATCAATTGAAATCGGCACAAGTTCAATTGAGCCAGGCGGAAGATGCACGCATCAATTTGGAACAGGAGCTTCGCCAGCGCGCGTCGAACAGCACGTATATGGGCGAGCAATTGGAACAGCGGCAGTCCGAGGTCCGCAAGCTAAACGACTATATTGATAAGTTGAAAAGAGAAGTGGAGTTAAGCCTTCAGAAAGAAGCCGTTATGGAACAGCAAGTGACCGAATACAAGCGCATGCTGCAAGGCAAAGGTTTGCACGCATTAGAAGAAGTCCAGGCGGAATTGCAGGAGAAAAGCAACGCGCTCGAACGCGCCAAAGAAAGCATTCAACGCATGACCGCGTTGGTGCGCGATTCCGAAAAGAAGGATGAGTTGCTGAAGGAAAAAGAACATATTTTCAAACAGATCATGGCGGAAAAAGAACAAATGGTTTCTGAATTTAAGAACCGCGCCGGCCTCACGGAAAGAAAGCTTGATATGTTGCAATCCGAATATGCGCAATTTCGTGAGACGGTTGATAAAGAGATCAAAAATGCCGAGGCGCAGCGCAAAGAAGATTTGGAACGCGCGAAACAAGAACGCGAGAAATTGGTGATGCAAAAACAAGCCGAGATCGAGCAGGCAAAGCGCATGGCGGCGGAGGAAGCGGCGGAACGCGTTCGCTCGGAATTGCCGCCTCCGGCGCCGGCCGTCAACACCGAAGCGATTGAGAATCAAGTTCGTCAAGACCTCGAGTCCGAATTCATGGACAAAATGCGGGATAAAGAGTCCGAGTTTGAATCCAAAGTTTCTCAGGCGCGCGAAGAGTCGAAGAAGGAACTCGATCGCTTGAAGTGGGAAGGGGAAAGTTTGAAAGAGGAATTGCGTCGCGCGCGAGAGGGTCGCACGCAGATCGAACGCGAAGCGCAAGAATTAATTACTCAGGCCGAAGAGCATTTCCGACGGGAACTCGAAAAACAACTTTCGCAAACGGAGTCGGGTACGCGTCCGGTTCCAAAGGGATTTTTTACGACGATCGGCGTCGCGATCGGAAAAATTCTCGATACGCCGATCATCGATACCAAGAAGAAAAAGAATGATCCTTCTACGCCGTCTTAACGGAACCGAATTTTGGTTGAACGCGGAATTGATCGAACAGATCGACTCCGCTCCCGACACGGTGATCACGCTGACCACCGGCAACAATATTCTCGTGCTCGATAAGGCGGACGCCGTGGTCGAGAAGATCGTCGAATATCAGCGGCAAACGAAAGCGAAAAAGGAAATGTCATGGACATAGCGACAATTGCGGGTATTCTCATCGGCGGACTCATGGTGTTTACCACCGTGTTTCATGCCGAAGGCATGAAAGGATTTAAGCCGTTTATGAACGCCGAAGCGTTTCTCATCGTGCTCGGCGGCACGTTCTGCGCGTTGCTCGTCAATTACCCGATTTCGCAAGTGTTCGGCATGTTCAAGGTTCTTAAAAAAGTCATGGGCAATTACACGGTCGATACTCAGGAGATCGTGACCACGTTCGTAAAGTTCGCAAAGAAAGCGCGCACCGACGGATTTCTCGCGTTACAAGACGAAGTAAAAAACACCAAAGACGATTTTCTTAAGCGCGGCGTTCAGCTCGTTATCGACGGTGCCGATAAGGAATTCATTCAAAACATGATGGAAACCGAGCTCGGCTTCATCCGCGAGCGCCACAAAGTCGGCCAGGAGATTTTCAACTCGCTCGGCACGTACGGTCCCGCGTTCGGCATCATCGGAACGATTCTCGGCATGATCATGATGATGAATTCGCTCGACGACGTCGCGCAAGTGCCGCGGCGCATGGCGTTGTGTCTGTCGGCCGCATTCATGGGGCTTGGATCCGGTTATTTGATTTTCTTGCCGATGGCCGGAAAGTTGCGACGGCGTTCCGAAGAAGAGCTTTTGATCAAAGAAATCATCATCCGCGGCGTGTTGTTGCTCCAGACGGGCGCCGCGCCGAGCTTGCTCGAATCGAATTTGAAAGCCTATCTAGATCCGGCCACTCGCAGCTTGATCCGCACCACGGCGGGGAATGAGTAATCATGTCGCTTAAGCCGCAAAAAGGAATGATCGACGAGACAGACCCGCGCGTCACTCTGATCGGCCATCCGGCGCCCGCTTGGATGGTGAATTACGCGGACTTGATGACCGAGCTCGTATGTTTCTATTTGATTCTTTACGCGATGTCCGCCGCTTTGTCGAAACCGGTTCAGCAGGCGAAGCAACAAGTTGAAGAGACCATGAAGAAAGAAGACGTGGCCGGTGAAGTGAAAATTACGAAAGATGGGCTTGTGATCTCGTTGCAAGAACAGGGATACAATGTTTTCTTCCAGAGTGGTTCGTCGGAGATGACGGATCAAATGAAACACATCCTCGATCAGCTGGCGCCCACGTTTCAGCAATTGGCCGAAAAAAAGCACGATATAATTGTCGAAGGGCACACCGACGATATTCCGATTCATACGGCCAGGTTCGACTCGAATTGGGAATTGTCGACCGCGCGCGCGACGACCGTCGTCCAATATTTGATTCACGCGCACAATTATCCGCCCCAGCACATCGCGGCCATCGGCTACGGAGAAAATAAAGGCCTGCCGCGCGGACCCGATGAAGATTTGGCCGCATGGCGCTCGAAGAATCGCCGCGTGGTTTTTCTTGTGAAAAACCCCGAAAAGACCGAAACGGTCGCTTCGGTCTCGGAAGGCGACAAAGCCGAAGAATCAGAAAAGTCCGAATAATTCAGTTCAACGAAAACTCCTCAGATTTTCCATCGACGCCAACCTTCACAGTCGCCCCGTCTTTGATTTCACCGCGCAATAATTTCAACGCGAGTGCATCTTGGATTTTGCGTTGAACCAATCGACGCAACGGACGCGCGCCGAATTCGGGATCGAATCCTTCCTCCGCCAGTTTCTTTTTCACGTCGTCGGCCACGTTCAATGAGATATTCCGCGCTTTTAGTTTCTCAGAGAGATCCTTCAGCTGCATATCGACGATTTTCTCGATGTCCCGTTTTGTGAGTTTGTTGAAGACGACGATTTCATCGATGCGGTTAATCAGCTCGGGACGGAAGTTCTTTTTCAATTCCTCGGTCACGCGTTTCGTCAGCGTCGCTTTCGGCAAACCTTCTTGAAACAACGCGCTGCCGATGTTCGATGTCATGATGATGACCGTGTTTTTAAAGTTCACCACGCGGCCTTGGCCGTCGGTCAGCCGACCGTCTTCGAGGATTTGCAGCAGCACGTTGAAAACTTCCGGATGCGCTTTTTCGATTTCGTCGAAAAGAATAACCGCGTATGGACGGCGCCGAATTTTCTCGGTCAATTGACCTCCTTCTTCGTAGCCGATGTAGCCCGGAGGCGCGCCGATC
>CAYXDS010000176.1:0-5897 GCA_964463805.1 uncultured Elusimicrobia bacterium
CATGTGGTGCATTAGCAACGTAAATTCACCGAAATTAAGCGTTCTTCGAAGCCGTCAACGCTTGCTGAATCTTGTTCAACATGGATTCTTCAAGCGTCATTGAGCGATCATTCAGCAAGTCAATCAACTGAATATAAACACCGCGGACATCGACGCCATTCATAATTTCGCTCGACAACGCCCAGTTCGTATTTACGCTCTCACCGAACAGGAACGGCAACGCGTACACTTTTCGTTGGTGTTTGAGAAATCGCGACTCAATCACGAAAGGATCGGCCTTTTCACGGAAGTCCCGCAACGTATTCAACTTCAACATGCGATAGGAAACTTCGATCCCATGCGAATGCAACAGAGACGAGAGCTTCACCAGATCCGCTTGAACATTGAGCTTGTCGCTCATCGTAAGCGCCACGCGATTTTGCTCGACCAATTTCGCGAATTGTTCAAGCTGGCGATGGAACCCTAGTGAATTCCTGAAGGTCGGCCTTTCTTCGGCGTCAAAGAAATCTTGCAGGCTGTAATGTCCAACCGCATCGTCCGGCAATTCGGTCGTAGACTGCCAAATAGAATCAGGCTGCCCATAAGGATGCGCCGCTTTCCATTGATTGAGACCGATCAACGGCAATGTACCGTCAAATGCAAGCAGACCTTGGAATTTCTCGCGAGCGGGTGAATCAAGTTTCTTCGTTAGCTCGATGTAATTATTGAAACTGTGAGTTTCAGACGTCGCGTGAGCGGCCAACAAACCTGCCAGCGCTGCGGTAACGACAAACGCGTAGCGCAAGTAACCATCGAAATCGGATGAAGCAACCGTCATGCCCGCCGCAAAGGCGATCACAAATAATACGGCAAAAAATCCTGTAAACCATATGAGGTATTCGAAGGCATAGTTCTGTGCGTGCTCAAGCCGTTTTTGGAATTGAGCGACGAAGTCTTTTTGATGGCCAAACCAATGCGCGATCGCATGACCATAGACGCTCGTGAACGCGCCAAGCATGAATGTCGCCATCGCAATCAACAGCATATCGGCCGAAAAGAACGGGGTGCCAAGCTGCATAAAAATAAACATGCTGCCGAACGGAAGCACCGTTAACGCGCCGAAAAGAAACACATACGATTCCCACACCGGATCGATGCGCGTGATGACGTGAGGATTTTTGCTGCCCGATATCGAATCGAGAACGGAAACCTTCGAGTTCGTGCCGGCAAGTTCGTTCCAAATATCGCTGAGCGCTGGCGTTTGCCGAACAAGCAAATCAAATCTATCGGCGACATCCCCCCCCGACCAGAAATGCACATCCTGCATCGCGGAGCCGAACGCATTCGGATTGCCAGCCTGAGACAAATCAATCTTCAGCGCTTCTTCGAACGAAACATTTCTCCCCACGGCCAAAACAAGCGCCTCAAGCTGATGCCGTTTTTCTTGATTGGCCGCCAAAGCTTCACGCACCGGCGCCAATTTCTCTGCAAAATCATTCAACTGGACCTCATTCAGGGCCTGCAGCATTTTGACGACATCGAGATGGTGTTGATTCGCCGGCAGTTTGGCGAGAATTAATTGATTCCTGATTTGATCACGTTCTTGTTGAGCGGGATAGCTTGCCTGCTCGATCTCTTTCAGTTTTACGAGCAATTGATTGCGTTCGTCGGTGATACGCGTCAGCATGCGCAAAAGCGATGCGCGCAATTCCACATTCGGTCCTCGATCGATCTCCGGCCGAACTTCCGGATCAAGATCGCGATGACCATAGGCGAGAAGCGTGTGTTCGTGCATCTGGTGTCGACTCAAAAGGACGAATATCGAAATGGCCAATACCACGAGCAAAACCGCTTTGCCCGTATATCCATCCTCCCAATTGAACCCGCTGGTGATGAGAAGAGCGAACACCGCCGCTTTTGCGGCCGTGATCAATTTAAGCTCAGCGATACGCGCCTTCACGCGCGCGATCGTCGCGGGTAAAAAGACTTTGCGCGGTATGATCTCGTCTTGCTGCGGATCGTCCTCGTTTTGCGGAGGCTCCATAATCCGCGGATTACGGACGATTTCGGACTTCGCATCTTTCGAGACAAATCCAACCGTTTCGATCGAATCGCGTACAATCACAGCGACGCCTTTGCCGCCCAAATTATCGGTCATTCCGCCATCGGTAAACACAATGCGCCCGCCGACCTGGAAACCGTGAATCACGCCCCGTTTCTCGCCCGAGAGTTTCTTCGAGAAATCCTGCATCGTTAAGTGCCCCGTGAACAACACGCCGTCGATGCCGTTGATGTCCATCAGATAATCGGCGCCGAATTTATTGATCATGCGGTTCACATGTTCGACTTTGATCTTAGTCGTGTTGTCCGCGTACCAGCTGTTCACGAGCGCGAACGCTTCGCTCAGCTCGGCCAGCGACCGGCCGTTGCGAATCGCGTCGGTGACTTTGTCGAGCCCTTTCCAAACGCCTTTCCCGCGATATTCGACGCCTTCGTACGTGAAATAAAATTCGCCGGTATTTTCATCCATCGGCAAAAACGCATGCATATAGGTGTTCTGATAGATGTCACGCCGGTACAGCGTGAAGTTTTTCTGGAAGAAACGCGCCATCTCTTGGAATTTCGGATGCGTGAGATAGTTTGCAGGAGTGATCTCGACGATCGGAGCATCGCCTTCTTTCCAGAGCGCCTTTTGAATTTTGTTCAGCTCTTTCAACACCGACTCGCCCCAACCGACATGGAAAATCCAGTCTTTCGACCACCATTCGGGCGTCAGATAGTTGTAATAATTGATCGCTTCGAGAACGCGGTACCACCAATGACCCTGCGCAAGTTCGTCGTCGAATTTCTTATCCAGCGTCGGAATGATTTTGACTTTCATCAACTCAATCGCTTGCTCGGTTGATTTGAATCGCGGCTGATTGGGATTCGATTTGTATTCAGCCGTGCGTTTGATCCGATTGAATTCCTTTTCAAAGTCGCGCAACAGGTCTTTCCACCATTGAACCGACATATTCTCGACGGCGCGCGTGCCCGTATAAACGTCGCCGAACATATAGCCACGCAATTTCTCCCACAACTTATCTTCGGTGGAACCGACGTTCTGTTTCAGATAAGCGGAAACTTTCTCATAAAGACTGCCTTCGCGACTGTATTTCTTCGTTTTCGCATCCCACACGCCGTTAACGACCACGTCGACTTCGTTGGTCCAATATTCTTTCTGCCGGCGGTTGTGTTCGACGGTAATTTCGGCAAACTTCTGCGCCCAGAATTCCGGTGTCCGCGATTCAGGCGTGGCCACGCGGTGATGTGCGACGAGATTCCGCACTGACATAAATCTTGGCGACGGCACCGCGAGTCCACGGCGAGCGGCGAGACCGCCGCGCAACCATTCAACAAACCGGAGAATCGGTGATCGATCCAACTTATCGTGATAATCATAGAAGTTAAAACCGAGGTACCAGGGCAGATGGTATTTGAGCAAGTTCATCAGCTCCCAAAAGCAATGGTTGCCGATGATGTAATCCGACGCAAACGCCTCGATGAATTGCTTCGCGACATCGAACACGACAATGCCGTCCGGACCGCGATCGTGCAAATCGCCGCCATTGTGATGGAAAAACGCGCCGCGCAATGAATACGGCGACTGCTGAGTGGCTTCACCGAACGTAACGCCCAGCGCGTTCAACTGCGCTTCCATGGACGACTGAGGATCCAACCGGAAATCGACCGGAACCACATTCGGCAATGAAAGATGAATCGCCTTGCCGAGCAACGCCGCATATTTTTCCGCGGCACCGTGCTGATCCGATATAACGGCGACCAGAGGCAAGTTTCCGGCACCCGGCGTTTCCAATTCTTTCTCGAGCCGCGGCAAAAATTCCTGCAGCGTCCTAAGTTCTTCTTCGGGAGTCATTTCCGACGTCGTGATGCGACTCGCTTCGGGCACTGCCTCCGCAACCGGTTCCGCTTGATCGCTCGAAGGCACCATCAATTGTTCAATGCCGCGCGACCGATGCCACCACCAATCGGACCACCACATCCAGGTATTGACCACGAACTCTTCCCAAATAGGGCCGAGCCATTGGCGTTTGTAAAGAAGATGACGCCGTTCTTCGTCGAGAATTTCGCGTTGTTGTTCCGGCGTCAGTCGAGACTTGTGCGTATTAAAATCAAATAAATATGGGTTCAAGCGAATTCGCTTCTTCACAACCGCCGCGGCAGCGGTATCTGTACGATCAAGCGGATCGTGACCATACGCTTCGGGAATCCAATCATAAACCGCCTTGGTTCGATGGAACGCCACGAACAACGAGAACCACTGGCGAACAAACGCGCCGAACCATCCAAGCGAAAACACGAACACAATCGCTTCGATGACAAATAAGGTGACGCCAAAAAAACCGCTACGAGGTTGCAGATACATCGCAAATGCGGCGGCCGCCATGCCGGCCAAAAACGGCGTGGCGAGCATCAGGCGGTTGGACAAGCTGCGATTGGCACGCGGCGAGGCCGACGCCTGCCGGAACCATTCCATGACGACCTTAAACTTATCGGCCGACGTCGATTTTCCGTCGAAGTGTGAAATCGGCATATCGAATCGAGCGGATGCGGAGACATCGGACAGCACTCCGAACACATGCGGCACTTCGCTTACGTCGTCTTCGTCGAGTTTGCGGTCGTGGTAGAACGCATAAAGTTCGTTGAGAACCCAACCGCGTTCGCGCGCGCTCAAACCTAAGAACACTTGGCGCGCGAGAGGCGCATTGATCTTGATCAAATAACTGAAAAGACGCGCCACCATAAAGTCGATCGTGCCAGTCGTTTGGGTCATGGCAAGTGTGACGACTTTTCTTAAGAAGCGGAGCGTACCGGCATCGCCGAGTACGGGGATGATCACTTCGCGCAGCGTTTCTTTGTTGCCTTTGTGCCGTTCAAGCGCGCGCAAAGTGGATTCAGCCAAACGATCCTCATCACTGCGGGCGATTCGTGTCAAAAAGTCGCGCTGTGCCTCTTCGATTTCATCCCATTCGGTCTTGCTATTGGGATTCAACGATGGTGGCGTGCCTTTCCCGTCCCAATCGGCCAACCATTCCAGTCGTGCGTACCAATACCAAAGCAAATAAGTGAATTGTTCAATGGTGGTTTGAGAATGAACGAGATCCGCGGCAAGCTTAGCCGCTCGGAGAGGCACGCGTCTTCGCTCTTTTTTCACCGGCGCTTGCGTTGCAGCGACCGCAGCGTCACCTTCGGCAGCAGTGACGTCATATATTTTCAAAATGTCGGATTTCCAATACTTGTAACGCTCTTGATCCAACGTTTGGTCGATTGCCATTCCGGCCATCTTCACTTGAACGTGATAGATCGGCGCTTTGCCTTCTTGAGTCAGCATCCAACCAAGAAATTCTGCCGACTCGCGCGACAAATCTTTTCGTTTCGTTTCGACGACGCCCTTTCCCAAATAAATCGTACCGTCTTGCGCCATCGAAATGACGGTTCCGTCTTTTATTTGGAGAATTTCACCGTCGGCCAACTCGATTGTCGCCACGCCGTTTTCACGGTCGATCTCTTTAAATTGCGGCCCCAGCACCGCCGGGACATGCGCTTCCCGCGTCAAACTTTCGAGGTGATTGCCCAACTGCAACGGAGCGATCACGCCGAGGCACAAATTGGGTTTCCCTGTGTTGATCACGCCGTAATCACTGGCGGTGATTTCTGGCTGCAATAAAATGTACGGCACTTTTCTCTGGCCTGCATACTGGACTCCGTCGCGTGAAATGAACACCTGTCCGATGGCGACGCCGGGTGAAACAGATTTCCCTTGTCCCAACCGTTTCAAACGCTCGACGCCATTCAACACACGGTCAAAACGCAACTCGGCCGGATTTACGCGTTTTCCAAGATCCAATGCGACGCTT
>CAYXDS010000177.1:0-5881 GCA_964463805.1 uncultured Elusimicrobia bacterium
AACCCTTTTTGCACATTCGCCGCGGTCCATCCGACCCAATTAATAATGAGATTCGCTTCGTAGTTGGATTCACTCAATAGGCGTGCGGCCCAAGCCGAAAGTTTGATCACCGCGGGCCCGCTCAATCCTGCATGCGTAATAAGAATCGGTCCTTTTTGCCGAAGTGAAGTTTTATCGAGTTGAATTTCAGCATTCGGAGCAGAGATACCGGAAAGTCCGCTCAATCGCGAATCGGATACATGAAACGTAAACAGCGATGGCACCGGCATTTCAATGGTGTGTCCCAAGCGTTGCGCCCAATCGAATCCACGACGGCCGCTGCCGGTCGCCAACAATAATTTGTCGCAAACAATCGTTTCATCCGCGGCCAATGTCAGACGAAAACCGTGGACCTGCCGATCCACGGCGGATACCGAAGCATTCACGCGAACCGTGCCCCCCGCTTTCTGCGAGGCCATTTCGAGCGCATCGATGATCGTCTGCGAAGAATCGCTGACGGGAAACATACGACCATCTTCTTCAGTCTTCAGCGTCACGCCACGGCTCTCGAACCAAGCCACCGTGTCGCGCGGTTGAAACCGATGAAACGGTCCCAACAACTCCTTCCCCCCGCGCGGATAAAAACCGGTCAATTTTTTCGGATCGAAGCACGCATGCGTCACGTTGCAACGCCCACCGCCGGAAACTTTTACTTTCGACAACGGCGAACGCCCCTGTTCAAGAATAAGCACGCGCCCCGGCCCCAGCCGTTCCGCGCAAGCGATCGCCGCGAAATAACCGGCGGCGCCGCCGCCAATGATGATCACCGAAAATTCATTCATTTTTTACAACCCTTTCAGAGCTCGCGTGTCTGATCTCCCATGCCTAACCGCGATAACACAAGATTCTTAACAATTTAACTCTTCTGAGGAGGTTAGAGTGATGGATCGAGTCCGGGTTTGATCGCTTGGATGAAAGCGTTCCGCAGTAGAGCGACGACCGCTTCCCATATATCGGTTTTTGGGTTTTCGAATTTACCCTCAAACGGAACCCTCGTGGCGACTTTATCGGTTTCCTTGTTTTTAAAAATAACCGACGCCGCATTAATGACGATTTTCTTCGCTTTTTGAACAATTCCGCTCTTGTCTTCGGAATTTTCAACCTTGAGGTTCTCGATGAATGGTTTGATGTAGCCTTTAAATCCGCCGTCCGCCGCGTGGGCCTCCGCATCAAGAGCGAACGTTCCGTGTTTAAAGTTGAGTGCCGTTTGCCATTCAAGAAGTTGGTTGAGGCTCGCCAAATCGATTTTTTTAACTTGGAGCGCGACGTCAAACGTCGGCAATTCGGCGGTAGGATTGATGTGAAGCGTCATGTCGATATTTCCCGTCCCCGTGATCTTCGCATGCACGTCGGCGGTCGAAACAAGTGAACTTGAAATCTTTTGAGAATTGGTCAGATTGGTCACCAGGATATGTAGATCCGTTAAGAACGGAGCCTGTTCCGGAGATTTTTCGTTTTTATCAGCATGCTGCTCGGTTTCTTTGAGAACAATTACCCCGTTGATTAACTCAAAGCGGTCGATGCGGAACGGAATAACATCGGCGATGGCCTGTGGAATGCTTTTACCGGTTTCCTTTTCCACCGTTTTCTCGATCTCTTCGCCTTTCTCTTTCGCTTTTTTCGACGCTTTCGCCGGCTTGCTCACGACGAGAACCAATCGAGGATCGGTCACCGCAAGTTTTCCGATGAATTCCTTGTGGAACAGATACGGCCAGAGAATCGACATCTCCATCCTCTTAATGGAGACCGCCATGTCGCCATTTTTGTGTTCGAGATTAAAGTCATCAAAAGCGAACAAACCTCGCCACAACGCCAAGCGAACATCGCCCACGATTCCATTGTATCCGGGAATCTCGGCCAGCTTCTTATTGGCCGCGCGGCGAATAATGTTCGGCAGCGCCAAGCGCATGCCCCCCAAAAGCGCCAATAGCGCGATGAACACGACGAGTGATTTACGCATAGAAAACCGTACTCACCATACGATTAAGCGCGTCTTTTATTTGGTGGTGAAGAGCAAACGGCTAGTTCGATTTACGCAGGATCGTCGTAAGATTGAGCCCAGCAGGAGGCGGAAACTTTTTCTCTATGGCAGAAAAGACAGGAAGAACATATTTGTCAAAAATTCCGAAGATGGACATTAGCTGTGACTTCGATTTTTTTTCTTGGTAATGGACCTTTCGGATTTTGCAAAACCAAAGCCAACCGAATATGCCGATAAAATTATCGTATCGGTTAACAAGGACTTGATATCCGGAATGGGTCCCGATCCTCTTCATTCGAGCGCGGTCGTAACGTCGATAATGCCCGACATTTTTATCCAATTCGGAGAACAAAAAGGTAAAGGCGGGTACCATGACGATGATTTGTCCCCCGGGAGACAAAAAACGCCGGAGAGACAAAAGCCATTCTTGATCATGCTCGATATGCTCGAGCACATGAATCATTAAAATGGTGTCGAATTGATTGTCAAACTCCGGCCCCAAATCTTCAACAAAGCGATTATAGGCTTCGATATTCGGACACCGCTCCGATAATCCCTTAAATAGACTATTGGAGGGTTCGACGGCCACGTAACGCACAAAGGCTCTGTTGGTATTGAAGTAGCTGGCAAATCGTCCCATCCCGGGGCCGACCTCCAGCACCTTCTGTCCGATAAACGGCGCCATGAGGCTCGCTTGCCATTGTGTGTAGTTGTTCCAAACATCGTCGTCGTGTCTTTCCCAGGAGACCATGCCTTTCGTTACCGTATCGATCATGTGATAATTTCAACAATTTCCAGGCGATCCGGCAACTTTTCCGACGTTAGCGAATGACCGTCAACACTCCTTTCCGCTTGTCGCCGGAATCGTTGGTGACGAGATAGACGTAACATCCCGATGCGACGTTTTCGCCGGAATCATTGGTCAGGTTCCAGTTAGTTGACAAGTTCGTTTCCGGCAGCGTCGTAACCAGTTCTCCGGCCAAAGTGAAAATTCTCACGGTGGAGCGACCGTTCAAGCCGTCAAAAGTGATCGGAAGCCCCATATTCTTATCGGCACGCCATGGCATCGGATACACGCGCATGGGCACGACCGGCGCAAGAGCCGGCAAGTCGTCCGTGTCGGCCGCCCCAAGCGACGCTGGAATCGACGTAACCTGGAAATTTTTGAACTGAATGTTGTCGTTGTCGGCTCGAAGTCCGACGGCGCCGGAAATTCGGATGGGCGGCCCCCCTGTGCCTTTATCGGTCGCGCTCACCAACAGTTTGCCGTTCGCAAACAATTTAATCGTCACCGAACCGTCTGAATTGTCTTTGATGGTGGCCGAGATCTGCTGCCACGTCCTAAAAGGAATCGCGTAAGGAACCGATTTCGACAACGTGTAATACGTGCCGCCGTTGGTGGCGCCTCCCGGCATTTTCTTTTTGATCAAGACCGTGTTGTCCCGGCGGTTGATGCTGCCATAATAAACTTTGGTTTCACTTTGTCGCCGCAGAAAGATATGAACGCCATTCTCAGAAAGCGCCGGCGTGGAGCGAGTTGAAGTGAATCCGTTGTTGTAAAGCAAAAACGTTACGGCGATCGAACCGAAGTTCGAGCGCCTCGTGTGCATGCGGAAAACGGCCGAGTGGTTGCCGTTCGTCGACTTCGCATTCGGCGACACGTCATCCGGAACGCCGGTCCATCCGGTGTAGCTTTTCGCAAAAACCGAACCGCTGGTGACGTACCAATTCGGATTGAAGACCGATTGCGAATTGTTCGGATTCGAATACGCAAATTCGTTCGTTATCAGCCCGGAAGGATAACTGAAGGTGTCGGTGAAATGCGTGACCACCGTTGCATCGGCAGAGAGCGCATTATCTTCCGCAAACCCCGCCCCAACCGGCATGCCGGCAAACAAGAAAAATGAGATAGATAAGCAGGAAATTATTTTTTTCATGCCAATATCTTATGCTCGTTTTTTCCACCAATTCACTGATCCGCCATTTTGTCGCCTGCAAATCTAAAGTATAAGAATGCCGGGAGATTCAAAATAGTTCGCCATGTCGAAACGGTTCAAAAAAATTTACATCGAGATCAGTAACGTTTGCAATCTTCAATGCACGTTCTGCCCGGAAGTGGTTCGAGGCAAGAAATTCATGGATCCCGATCTTTTTAAAAAAGTGGCGAAGGAAGCAGCGCCGCTCACAGAGGTGGTTTGTTTTCATCTCATGGGAGAACCGTTGCTCCACCCTGAATTCGAGAATTACCTGAACATCTGTGCGGGCCTCAACCTTCGAGTCGAGTTGACCACCAACGGAATTCTTCTGGATGAAAGACGCGCCGACGCTCTCCTAAAACCCGTCTTAAAACAAATCAACTTCTCGCTGCAAAGTTTTGAGTCAAATTTTCCAGGCAGAGATAACACCGCGTATCTTCAGAAAATTTTTAATTTCACGAAAAGAGCGCTGAAAGAACGACCCGATCTCTACATCTATTACCGACTGTGGAACGAAGGTTCTCCCGGCGCGGCGGAATCCAACGACCAAATGTTTGAAAAGATTCGCCGCGGCCTCGACGTCGACTTCAAGACCGGAGAGGACGGACGACGTCACAAAAGCATCCATCTGAAAGGTCTCGCGCACATCCACAAGGACATTCGGTTTGAATGGCCGCATCCCACCCAACCCGTGCGGAGCGACAAAGGATTTTGTTACGGCTTGTCCTCACACATGGGCGTCTTAGCCGATGGGACGGTTGTGCCCTGCTGTCTCGACAAAGAAGGCGTCATTAACCTCGGGAATTGCACGTCCAAGCGATTGGACCACATCATGCGCGAACCTCGGGCCAAAGCCGTCCGCGAAGGATTTAAGAACGGGATCCTCGTCGAAGATCTATGCAAGAGATGTACCTACATCGAGCGGTTCGACAGCCAGGTCAAGAGAATAGAATCCCGACTGTCAATCAAAGTTTAAGATGGGGTCACTTTTATCCGCCTAAAGGACGACCTTGCCATATAAATTACAGATTTGTACATTCGTCTAAGCGAATATGAAAATAGCCGCCCCCATCAACCTTCTTAAAGCCTTTGCTGATGAAACGCGCCTCCGTATCTTAAGTCTGCTCTCCAATGGGCAGCTTTGTGTCTGCGACATCATGTCTGTCATAAAAGCACCTCAGCCCAAGATTTCACGCCACCTTGCTTACCTGCGCCGCCACAAACTGGTTGAGACCACCCGCGAGGGTCAATGGATCTATTACGCGCTGGCCAAGCCCACGGGAAACTTCCATAAGCGTTTGCTTGCCTGTCTCGATGATTGTCCGGAAGAAGCGCCGATCTTTGCGAAAGATAAAAAGACCTTGAAGAGATTGGATTACCGAAAGTGTGGAGGATAAAGAGTGAAATCAAGAGTCTTGTTTGTATGCGTAGAGAATTCGTGCCGCAGTCAGATGGCAGAAGGATTTGCCAGGCATTGGGGCAAAGATACCATTGAAGCATGGAGTGCCGGGTCAAAACCATCCGGAAAAGTGAATGAGACCGGAATTTCCATTATGAAGGAAAAAGGTATCGACCTCGGCTCTCACGTTTCTAAAGGACTCATGGATCTTCCCAAAGTTCAATGGGACTACGTTATTACGATGGGCTGCGGCGATGCCTGCCCGTTTGTTCCGGCCAGGAAAACCGAAGACTGGGGCATTCCCGACCCAAAACATCTTCCTCTCGATGAATTTCGGAAAGTTCGAGACATGGTTGAGATGAAAGTTAAGGCACTTATTGATGAAGCCAGAGAGTAAGTTCGGCAAATACACTGCCGAGGCGGTGGCAACCTTTGGCCTCGTGTTTTGTGGGACCGGCGCCATCGCCGTCAATGAAGTTTCCGGGG
>CAYXDS010000178.1:0-5830 GCA_964463805.1 uncultured Elusimicrobia bacterium
GCCGAGTCGATGGCCCGAAACTTTAATCACGTCGTCGACACGACCCATAATCCAGTAGTAACCGTCCGCATCGCGATGGGCTCCGTCACCGGTAAAATAAATATTAGAGATGCCTTTTTTGTCCGGTTTAATCTGCGACCAATATTGTTTCTTAAATCGCTCGGAGTCGCCCCAGATCGTTCGCATCATGTGCGGCCACGGTTTGCGGATTACGAGGAATCCGCCTTCTTTCGACGGATCGCCGTTTTTATCGACGATATCGGCGATGATGCCGGGCAAAGGCCGCGTCGCGGATCCCGGTTTCGTCGGCGTGGCGCCGGGCAGAGGTGAAATTAAAATGCCGCCGGTCTCGGTTTGCCACCAGGTGTCGACAATCGGGCACCGGCCGCCGCCGATATTTTTTTGATACCAGATCCACGCTTCGGGATTGATCGGTTCGCCCACCGAGCCGAGCAACCGCAAGCTCGAAATATCGTGTTTCTTCGGCCACTGTTCGCCCCATTTCATGAACGCGCGAATCGCGGTCGGCGCGGTGTAGAGGATCGTCACTTTGTGGCGTTCGATGATGTCCCAAAAACGATCGGGGCCCGGATGGTTCGGCGCTCCTTCGTACATGACGATCGTCGCTCCGTTCGACAATGGCCCGTATACCACGTACGTGTGACCGGTCACCCAGCCGATGTCGGCCGTGCACCAGTAAATATCGGTGTCCTTCAAATCAAAGACGTATTTGCTCGTGTAGGTCGCGCCGAGCATATAGCCGCCGGTCGAATGCTGGATGCCTTTCGGTTTGCCGGTCGAGCCCGACGTGTACAGAATATAAAGAGGATGTTCGGCGTCGATCGGTTCCGCTTTGCATTCGGTCGACGCGGTATTCATGAGATTGTGCCACCAGTGGTCGCGGCCGGCCAGCATATGGATCACTTGTTTCGTGCGTTGATAGACGATCACGTCTTTGACCGAAGGGCAGTTCTTCAGCGCTTCATCGACCGCATCTTTGAGATTGACCGTGGTGCCGCGGCGGAATCCGCCGTCGGCGGTAATCACCATGACCGCTTGCGTATCGTGAATGCGGTCGACCAGAGATTGAGCGCTAAACCCGCCGAAAACGACCGAACTGATCACGCCGATACGCGCGCACGCGAGCATCGCGACCGGCAATTCGGGCACCATCGGCATGTAAATGATCACACGATCGCCTTTTTTTAGCCCCAATTCCTTGAGCACGTTCGCGAACTTGCACGTTTCGATATGAAGCTGGTTGTACGTGAGCACGCGCTGATCGCCGGGCTCCCCTTCCCAAATCAGCGCCGCTTTGTTTTTCCGCCACGTGGTCAAATGGCGATCGAGGCAGTTGACCGACGCGTTCAATTTTCCGCCGACGAACCATTTCGCGAACGGCGCTTTCCATTCGAACGTTTTCTTCCAGGGGGCGGACCACTGCAGAAGTTGTTTCGCTTGATCGGCCCAAAATTTTTCGGGGTTCTTCGCGGCGGCTTTGTAGATGCGCTCATATTCTTTCAGGTTCTTTACATGCGCATCCTTCGAGAAATCGGCGCGCGGAGGAAATTTACGTTTCTCTTTAAGGATCGATGTTATTTCAGACATGAGCGCCTCCAAAAGCGGTTAAGAATCGGAGTGCGACTCTATAAAAAAACGGAGCCCGTGTCGGTTAGGGGCAGACACGGGCTCCGTCAGTATGAGACTGTTACTTAAAAATTGGGACCTGTGTTAGAAGAGGGGGTAACACAGGCTCCCAAAATTGTGTTTTCCTCAAGCCATCCAGGTCAGCGCCATTTGCAGCACGGACGCCAATCCGAACACGCCGAGCGCGGTGAGCAGCGCCAGTGCGGCGGCCATGCCGACGGTCTCCAGCGTCTTTTTCCGACGACGCCTCGAACTGACCTCTCCCAGCGAAGGCAAAAGTGGCAATTCGTGCGGTATTAACGCATGGATTTCATCAAGCGTGAGGTCATCTTTTAGCAAATCTTCATCGATCGGATACTTTTCTTGTAATTGAGCGTCCATTTTCTGGAACCGCTCGCGGATGCGGGCTTCAAGCACCATGAGGTTCATGGCCAGCGCGCTGTCTTCGGATAGAAGCTGATGCTCAATCGCCTCCATTTCTCGCAGCAAATCTTCAAACACCACCTGCCCTCTTCGTCTTACTTGGAACATACCCGCCTCCCTTGGTGCGTTGCTCCAGTCTAGGGGGGAGGCGTGATAAACCGGTGACAGGGTAGGGAAAAACTTAAGAAAACCGCGGGGGGGTAATGCCTATCTTTTTAAGCGCTTCAAATGAGGCTGTTCGGACCTCAAGATTGGGGTCTTTTAATGCCTCTAATAATGGAGAGACCGCTGAAGATGCGACTTGCCCCATCTGACCCAATGAAAACGCCGCTTCTTCTCGCACCAAAGGATGCGAGTCGGCCAAACAAGCGACGAGATCGGGGATCGTCGCCTGGGCATCGGGTCCGATGCGTCCGAATACCGAAATAACGCTGACCTTTACATACACATCGGGGTCTTTCAGCGTTTGCCGCAACGGGTCCAAGGCGGAGCGGCCGATCGTCGAAAGCGCATCGACGGAGCGGTTCACGATGTTGCTATCGGGATCGTGTAGCGCGGCGACCAACGCGGGAATTATTGTCTGTATTTTTTCCGCCGGAAGGGTGACGATTTTCTTCAGCGCCTGGGCGCGTACGCCGTCGTCGTTCGACAGCACGCGTTTCTCAATCGGTTGGAATATATTGCAACTGCTCAGCGCGATAGCGCAGAGCAGCAGCGGAAAAAATCTGCGAAAAAAGTTTGTCATTTGACAGGATTTTAACCATTTTTGTTACAATCCCGCTCGACTTGGGGCATTGCACCACGAGGAGTCTGTTGTAGAACCCGCCGGACAGAAAGAAACATCTCCGCAAAAAACATCAGATAAAAGCAGCAGTTGGACAGCGGCATCCGATGGGATGCAACTTGCCGTTACGTTGCTGGTATTCGTTGGCATCGGTTATTGGCTCGACGGACGGTTGCACAAGTCGCCATGGTTCACGTTGACCGGTTCGGTGATCGGGATCGTGGTGGGGCTTTATGGTTTTTTGCGACGGTACTTTAAATGACCATCGAGCCGAGCGTTCGAAACGGAATCATCGTCGGAGCGATTGTCGCGTTCGCGCAAGCGACGGTCACGGTAGGTTTGTTGAAATGGTCGTTTCGTAAACCGTCGTTTTTTAAAGTATGGGCCGCCGGCATGTTGGGTCGGCTCGTTGTGTTTGCGGTAACGGCTGCGATGGTTTACCGCACAGAAAGTTTGAATTTTGCAGCCACATTATTGACGTTGGCCGTCGGCACGATGTTGTTCATGATTTTAGAGGTGTCGGTTTTTTTAAAGCCGAAATAGGAAATGGATTTTTTACACGTTCTCGAGCATCATATTCTCGATCATAAGATCGCCACGCTGTTCACGGTGGGCGGCATCCAATTCTCTTTCACGAAACACGTGATGATGATGTGGATCGCATCGAGCCTGCTGATTCTCACGATGGCGATTCTCAGCCGCGGCTGGCCGATGATTCCGTCCGGTCCACGCGCGTTGCTTGAAATTTTCGTGGTGTTCATTCGAGACGAGATCGTAGTCCCGAACACCGGTAAAGAAGGCCTTCCTTATCTCCCCTACTTCCTTACTCTTTTCTTTTTCATTCTTTTCGTTAATCTCGTCGGACTTTTTCCGGGCGGTGCGACGGCCACCGGCAATATCTCAGTCACCGCGGCGCTCGCCGTTTGTTCGTTCCTTCTTATTAATGTGGCGGGCATACGCGAGCATGGACTGGTTCATCACTTCAAAAATTTTATTCCTCACGGCCTGCCGAGCTGGCTTATTCCGCTGATGCTGCCGCTCGAAATCCTCGGGCTCTTCACGCGCGCGTTCGCGTTGTGCATTCGTCTTTTCGCGAACATGATTGCCGGTCACATCGTGTTACTCGCTTTCCTCTGCCTGAGTTTCTTGTTGGGATCCCATTTGGTGTCGGTCGGTTCAATTCCGATTGCGGTCGGGTTGTCGGTGCTCGAAACGTTCGTTTGTTTTCTGCAGGCGTACATCTTCACGTTTCTGACCGCGATTTTCGTCGGAGCCACGCTGCATCCGCACTAATTTCAAAAATACATACTAGGAGTAGAAAGAAAATGAATCAGTTATTGTTCTTGGGTCTTGGTTACTTGGCCGCCGGTTTCGGCGCTGGGTTATGTTTGTTCTCTGCGGCATCGGGTATTTCCCGTTTGGCCAGCGCGGCGCTCGAAGGCACCGCTCGTCAGCCGGAAGCGGCGGGCGACCTGCGCACGTCGATGATCATCCCGGCCGCTCTGATCGAAGGTCTCGGATTGTTCGCGCTCGTTATCTGCTTGTTGCTCGCGCTGAAAAAAGGCCCGGAATTTTCCGCCGCCGGCGCGCACGAAGCCCCAGCAGCGACCGAAGCCGCTCATTAATTAGCCGTCTCCCCCGCGCAGGCGGGGGCCCAGCCACATACGGTGTCTGGATTCCCGCCTTCGCGGGAAAGACGACTTAGAAAAGGATAGTTTATGGATAATCTTCTGAATCCCGACTTGGGATTGATGCTGATCACGATCATCACGTTCGTGTTGTTGGTGTTAATCCTGAAGAAAGCCGCTTGGAAGCCGATTCTCGACGGAATCAATCAACGCGAAGGCCGCATCCGCGATGATTTGGACCGCGCACAGAAAGCGCAAACCGATGCCGAAGGATTGCGTCAGAAATATGAGACGCAATTGAACGAGGCTCAACGCACGATTCAAGACATGGTCGCGCAAGCGAAGAAAGACTCGGACCGCACGCGTTCCGAAATGCTGAACGCTGCGAAAGAGGAAGCGGAGCGCATCGTCGAGAAAGGGCGACGCGATCTCGCCGGCGAAACCGAAAAGTTGAAAGGCGAGTTGCGCGGGGAAGTGGCCGGAATCTCGTTGGCGATCGCCGAGAAAATCATTAATCGTTCGGTCGACCAACGCGTGCAAGAAGAGATCCTGAAGGATTCGCTGCATACGATCTCGGGGAACGGAAAATGAGAAACGTAACGGTCGCGCGTCGATACGCGCGCGCTCTCTACCAGCTGTCACTCGAAACGAAGAGTTTGGACGACGTGCTGCAAGGCATGAACAACGTGGCGTTCGCGTTTCAGTCGTCGGCGGATTTCAAACGCATGTTGCTGAATCCGCTCGTGAAGATCGACGTGAAGCAAAAGCTGATCGCAGCGGTGACGTCGAACAAGCTCGTGCTCAAGTTCACCGAATTGTTGGCGCGCCGCAAGCGCATGGAACTGCTCGAAGCGATCCACGAACAGTTCGCGTCGCTCGGCGACGAAGCGCACGGTATCCGCCGCGCGCTGGTTAAAACGCCGATGCCGTTGTCCGACGATCAAAAACGCTTGGTTGAAACCGACATCGCGAAACGCATGGGCGGAACGGTGCTCGGCAAATTCGAAGTGGCGAAAGACTTGATCGGCGGCGTTTGGATAAAAATGGGCGACAAAGTATTGGACGCGTCCGTGAAAGGGCGCATCGAGACATTCCGTCATTCACTGATGCACAGTACGAATTAACAGAGGAAATTTATGGCTATTAAACCGGAAGAGATCACAAGCGCAATCAAAAAACAAATTGCGGAGCTCGACGTTAAGGCCGAGCTTCAAGAGATCGGATACGTTTTGCAAATCGGCGACGGCATCGCGAGCGTCTACGGACTCGAAGGTGCGCTGAACGGCGAGCTGCTGCTGTTTCCGAATGAAACCTACGGCATGGTGCTAAACCTGGAATCCGACTCGGT
>CAYXDS010000179.1:0-5808 GCA_964463805.1 uncultured Elusimicrobia bacterium
CTCGATCATCGCCGTGCGCACGACGATCGGCTACGGCAGCCCGAACAAAGCGAACACCGGCGAGGTGCACGGATCGGCGCTGGGCCCTGAGGAAACGCTGCTCACGAAAAAGAATTTGAATTGGCCGGCCGAGCCGACGTTCTACATTCCGGACGACGTGCTCGAGCTCTATCGCAAGGCCATCGATAAAGGCCAAGCGTTCGAAAATGCTTGGAACAAAAAATTCGACGACTGGGCCGCTAAAAACCCCGAACAAAAGAAATTGTGGGACCGTCTCGCGTCCAGGAAATTGCCGGACGGCTGGCAGGCGAAGCTTCCTGATTTCTCCACCGAGGAAAAAATGGCCACGCGCGTCGCGTCGGGCAAAGTGATCAACGCGCTCGCGCCGATCATGCCCGAACTCGTGGGCGGTTCGGCGGACTTGGCGCCGTCGAACAATTCACTGGTCAAAGGCGCGCCGTCGTTCTCGAAGGAAACGCCGGGCCGCAATCTGCATTTTGGCGTGCGCGAACACGGCATGGCCGCCGCTCTGAACGGCATGTCGCTGTCAAAAATGCTGATTCCATACGGCGCCACTTTTTTTAATTTCACCGATTACATGAAGGGGGCGATGCGGCTCACCGCACTCATGAAAACCCAGGTGATTTACGTGCTCACGCACGACTCAATCGGTCTCGGCGAAGACGGGCCCACGCATCAGCCGATCGAACAATTGGCCGCGTTCCGCGCGACGCCGAACACGCTCGTGCTGCGGCCCGCCGACGCGACCGAAACCGCGGCCGCGTGGAAAGTGGCGATCGAATACAAAGATGGCCCGACATTGCTCGTGCTCACGCGTCAAAACCTGCCGGTGCTGCAGAAATCAAAATTTCCGAACGTCGGTCAGGTTGAAAAAGGGGCGTACGTGTTGTCTGAAGCGAAAGACGAATCGCCGGACGTCGTTTTAATCGCGACCGGCTCCGAAGTGTCGCTCGCGTTGGCCGCTCAGAAAAAACTGGAAGCCGATGGCGTCGCTACGCGCGTCGTTTCAATGCCGTCGTGGGAATTGTTCCAAGCGCAACCGTCGTTTTATCGCGAGAGCGTGATTCCAAAAACGGCGCCCGCGCGCGTGGCCATCGAAGCGTTGTCGACGTTCGGCTGGGAGCGGTGGGTCGGCGAAGACGGCGTGGTGATCGGCATGCACACGTTCGGCGCGTCGGCGCCCGGCAACGTCGTGATGGACAAATGCGGTTTCAATGTGGAGAATGTGGTTCAACAAGCGAAACAAGCGCTGCAAAAACGGGGAATGTAATAGATGAAAAGAAAGATTCTAACCGTCTTTCTGTTGTCCATATGTTTGACCGCCGCGGCGGTCGATAAGAATCCGAAGAACCCGATCGTCGAAGAAGCACCGGACGGAAGCGGCCGCATGCTTTTGTTGCCGAACGATGTAAAAGAATTCCTGCAAAAAGAATTTCCAACCTATCGCATTCCAAAAGACGCCGAGTACAATCCCGAAATGCTGCGCTATTACAACTCGCGGTTGATCGGCGTGCATCCGGCCGTCGCGTGGGGGGATTTCAACGGCGATAAGAAGCGCGACTACGCGTTCATCATCATCACCGGCGACACGAAATGGGGCCCGTTGTGCGAGTTGATCGTGCTCGACGGAAAAAGCGGCGGCTTCGACGCGATGCGGCTCGGCGAGATCTACAACTTCAAAGACGACTACGTGAGTTTCGTCGACAACAAGCTCTACAAAGGCCGCTACAAGAAAGACGGCTGGTACATCAACTGGGATAAAAAGTCCGGCACCTACGCGGTGCTGAAGTCCTGAGTTCCTAGTTCCTGGTTCCTAGTCCTTCTGCTACAATCGCACCCGTCCTAAAATCCACTGGGCGCCCCCGGTCAATACCGGTTTCGCGCATCATTATGAAACATCTTAACAACATCGTTCGCCCCTCCAAAGGAAAGCCGTGCCGACACTTTTCCGGGCCAGAGGGGTCGCATATTTCACCCGTTGAAATCTTCGGATCGTATCCCTCCATACAATCTGTGCAATTTTCCGACGGCCTAATGAATGTCCACTTAAGTGATGGGCGTATCATATCTGTACCAATCGCCTGGTATCCAAAACTGGTTTCTGCGAATCAAAAGCAGTTAAAGAAATATGAAATCTCGCCATCCGGTTACGAGATCCATTGGCCTGATTTGGATGAAGATTTGAGCGTTCATGGATTCTTATTTCCAGAAGGTAAAAGTAGGAAATCCGTTCGTGCTGCGGAAAGGCATAGGAAGTATCCAGAAGCATGAAACTTTTCACGAAAACATTTGGTTGTCAGATGAACTTCGCGGATTCCGACGAGATGGGACACCGGAGGCCAATTTAAAGGTTTTTGTTCGTCGACAATTGACTATAATTCAAGCCGTAAATGGGGCATAAGAACTATTTCATTGACTTGATCGGCGCCGCCAACGCACGAATTCGAGTTTCCATCAAGACTGAACTTGGACATGTAGTGGACCTTGTAATCCAATTGGAAATCTGGGTAAACGGAAAATGGCGCCCTGCAGCAAGATACGATTGCCATCATGGCGCCCCTCATATTGATGTAATTCATAAAGATGGGGAAAAAAGAAAAGTTTTTTTATCGCAAAAATCATTAAAGAGCATTGTCAATAACGCAATCAATGATTTCAAAGATAACTGGGAAACGTATTTACGGAGGACCGCACATGTCGAAGAAAAATAAACGAGCCAGCAGGAAACAGATTAAAGAGACTCTCAATCTCGTTCGAGACCATCTGTTCGACATCATCGATCATCCAGAAAAGCTGAACAAGATCCCGGATCAGGCGACATTGGTTTTGTTTCCCGTTCCGACCAAATCGAAAAAAGCCGCCTAAGAAAACATCTCATAAATTCACCACCGCGCCCCCGGCCAATACCGACTCCGCGCTCCAAACAATGAAACTCTTCACAAAAACCTTCGGCTGTCAGATGAACTTCGCAGACTCGGATGAAATGGGGCGGCACTTTAAAGAGCGCGGGTTTACCGCAGCCGCCGATGAAGACTCGGCCGATGCGATCCTTGTGAACACCTGTACGGTCCGCGATTTGGCCGAACATAAAGCCTCTTCGTTTATCGGCCGGCTTAAAGATTGGAAACAAACCCACCCGAATGGAATGGTCATCGTGACCGGCTGCGCGGCGGAACGCGCGAAAGGCGAGTTTAAGCGGCGGTTCCCGCACATCGATCTCATTGTCGGCGCCAAAGACATCGAGCAATTTCCGAAAGAATTGGATGAATTTTTAGAGACGAAAATGGCATTGGAAAATAGCATTGGATCGATGAATCCAATTAATAACTACCTTGATCCATTTTCCAATGCCAATGCCGTCGTTCAATACGTAACCATCATGCGCGGCTGCAATTACAACTGCTCCTATTGCATCGTGCCGGCCGTGCGTGGACGCGAAGTGTATCGACCGGTTGATGAGATTCTTAAAGACGTTGCCGATCGAACCGCCGAAGGCGCAAAAGAGATATGGCTGCTCGGACAAACGGTCAACTCGTATCGGCCGTCGGGCCATGCCGATTATGATTTTTCAAATCTGTTGAGCGACGTTTGCGCGGTGACGGGCACGGAACGCATCCGCTTTATCAGTCCTCATCCGTATTATCTTTCCGAAAAACTTGTGACCGCAATGGCCGAGAACCCGAAGAGCGGCGAACACATTCATCTGCCGGTGCAGTCGGGCTCCGATGCGATGCTGAAGAAGATGAAACGAAACTACACGCGCGAGATCTACATGCGCGGCATCCGCTCGCTGCGCGCGGCGATTCCAAACATCGCGATCTCGACCGACATCATCGTCGGCTTTCCGGGCGAAACTGAAGACGATTATCGTCAGACGCTCGACCTCGTTAAACAAGCGCAATTCGATTCCGCTTATTGCTTCAAATACTCACCGCGGCCCGGCACGTTATCGGCCGAATGGGAAGACGACGTGCCCGAACCGGTCAAAGAAGCGCGCGTGAACGAATTGCTCGCGCTGACCGACACGCAAGGCACCGAGAAAGCGGCGCGTCTCGTCGGCAGCGTGCAATCGGTGTTGCTTGAAGACGACAAAGGGGAAAACGTTTTCCGCGGCAAAACGCGCGGCGCGTGGCGCGTGCGCGTGAAAAGCGACCTTGTGAAAATCGGCCAAACCGTCGACGTGCGCATCACCGGCACCCACTCGCGGGAGTTGCACGGAGAGTTGATTTAACGTACGCTCACGACCGGTTTTCCGTTAAAGACGCCTTTTCCCTTGGGGGTTTTTTATGAAAGAGAGACGAAAACACAAACGCCTTCCCGTTATTAAAGACATGGCCGAGCCGATCGAGCTCACCATGACCGACCCCAAAACAAAAGACATCCGCCATTTTCCCGGCGTGCTCACCAATCTCTCGGCCGGCGGAATGGATCTCGTGCTGCTCGGCGCCATCGAAGGCACGCCCACCATTAAACTCAACATGCATTTGCCTGGATTCAACCGTTTTGAAGTGGAAGGACGGCTCGTTTGGTCGCGTCTGAAGGGGAACACCTCGGTTGTCGGTATCCAATTCACGAAGATCGACGCCGATCACACCAACCAAATCACGCACATGGCCGAAGCATTCTGGGAATGCGAACAGCGGATCCGCGAAAAAGCGCCGACGATTTGCTTCCACGGCTGCACGTATTGGGACCTCTGCGAAAAACCCGCCAAATTGAAAAACTATCCGAAACCCGCGCCCGTTCGAAGTTAAGAGAACCGCTTGGCGCATCGAGTTCGCCTGAACGAGGACAAACACGGCCGCCATGTAATGGTCGGCGAGCGCAAGCTCACGTTGCACAAAGGCGACGTGCTGACGATCACCGCCGACGCTCTGGTCTGTCCGGTCAACCCCACGCTCGATTTCAGCACGGGCCTTGCCAGCGTGGTCATGCGAGCGGCCGGCACCGCTCCCACCAAAGAACGGCCGCTCGCACCCGAACCCTACGGCAAAGTGGTCGTGCTTCCCGGCGGTGACCTCAACGTCAAATACATTTTCTTTACCGTGCTCTACGGCGAACGCAACGCCGAAAAAATCCAATCCTCGATCCGCCAAGCGGTCGACCGCGCGATCCGCTACGCCGAATTCCTGCGCCTCAAATCGATCGCATTCCCCGTGCTCGGCGACCCCAAACAAACGCCCGACTACAATTACGTCACCAACGAAATGCTCACCCACGCTTTACAGTACTTTCAACGCCGTCAAACCAAAATTAAGGCGATCTACTTTTCAGCCTTTAATGACGACGCGTTTCGCGCATTGACCAACGAAGCGAAGACGATTTCAGAATGACCATAAGTCAAACGAATTGACTTTCTCCGACGGAAAACCCATAATCCCTATTCTTAAACCTAACCCTCAAATCCGACACGCATCCTAACACGTGAGGTGTTTGTGAAAAAACGTATTTTCATTGTTGAAGACGAACCGGACATGATCCGCATCGCCACCGACTTGCTAGAGTCGGACGGCTTCGCGGTCAACTCCGCCACCCATCCCGCCGACGCGCTGCGCAAAATCAAAGCCAACCCACCCGACCTCGTCATCCTCGACCTGCGCTTGCCCGACATCGACGGCTACCAAGTCTGCAAAGATTTAAAGTCCGACCCCAAAACCTTGCACGTGCCGATCGTGATCGTCAGCGTAAAGAAAGAAGAAACCGACGTGGTCGTGGGACTCGAAATGGGCGCCGACGACTACATCTGCAAACCCTTCCGTCAAAAAGAGCTGGTCGCCCGCATAAAGA
>CAYXDS010000180.1:0-5802 GCA_964463805.1 uncultured Elusimicrobia bacterium
GATCAATAATTTTATTTTCCGTTTCATGACGCGCTCCTTTGACGAAACCTTTTTTCCGCTTCAGCCAACCAAAAAACCGACGTGCCCAAAATCAAACACACGAACAACTCTCGCGCCGACAATGAGACCGTCTTGAAAATCGTTTGCAAGGCCGGCGTATAAACGACAAAGATCTGGAGCACGATTGAAAGAGCGACGGCACCGACAAGCGCCTTGTTTGAAAACGCCGGAAGTCGGAAAAAAGAATCGTGCTGCGACCGGAACGCGAACGCCATCAACACATGCGTGAAAATGAGAGTGGTGAATACCATGGTCTGCCACGCCGAATCGCCGCCATTCCAATACCACAGCCCCACGCCCAGCGGCACCGTGCCCACCACTAAACCGAGCCGCATGATTTGCCGGCCCATGCCTTGCGCGAAAATATTCTCGCTCGGAGAAACCGGCGGGCGCCGCATGACGGTGCGGCTGGCGGGCTCGACGCCGAGCGCGAGCGCCGGCAATCCGTCCGTAATTAAGTTGATCCACAGGATTTGGATCGGCAACAGCGGCATCGGCATGCCGAGCAATGGCGCTAAAAACATCAACCAAATTTCGCCGACGTTTCCGATCAACAGGTACCGCAAAAATTTCCGAATGTTGTCATAGATGACGCGTCCTTCTTTGACGGCCAGCACGATCGTCGCGAAATTATCGTCGAGCAAAACCATCGATGACGCCTCTTTGGCAACATCGGTCCCCGAAACGCCCATAGCGACGCCGATGTCGGCTTTTTTCAATGCGGGTGCGTCGTTAACGCCGTCGCCGGTCATGGCGACCACGTTTCCTTTTTTCTGCAGCGCCTGCACGATCCGCAACTTGTGTTCCGGCGACACGCGCGCGTACACCGACGTCCTATCGACGATGGCCTCCAGCTCTTCGACGGACATCCGTTCGAGATCGACGCCGGTCAAAACAGGCGCCTCGTCAAATCCAAGCTCGCGCGCGATCGCCTGCGCGGTCAAGGGATGATCGCCGGTAATCATCACGGGTTTGATGCCGGCCGCCAAGCATAAGTTCACCGCTTCCTTTACTTCCCGACGTAACGGATCCATCAATCCGAACAAACCGACGAACGTCATTTGATTCTCTTCAAACGATGAATCGGCGTCCCCCGCCCATCGAAACGACACGCCGAGCACGCGCATGCCGCGTTGCGCGAGTTTGTCTTGAGCGGACCGAATTCGTTCGCGCCAAACGTCAGACAGCGGTTGCGACATATCGCCGACCATCACCTGATTCGATACATCGAGAAGCGAATCGACGGAGCCTTTTGTAAATATGATGCGGCTCGCCGGCGCGGCTGCGGGAAACCCGGTCGCATGAATCACGTGATGAAGCGTGCTCATGCGCTTTCGCACCGAGTCAAACGGCAATTCGGCCACACGCGGATAATCTTTCTCCAGCCGAGCCTTATGAAACCCGAAACGAACGGCCGCCATCGCCAGCGCGTTTTCGGTCGGGTCCCCGATGGCCCGAAAACCGGACGAATTCGCCGGATCCGCTTCGAGTTCCGAGTCGTTGCATAACGCGCCGGCAATGACGAGCGGACTTAACGTCTGGCGCACGTGCGGGGAAGATCCATCCAGGCGCAAATCCGCCATATCCATCTCATGATCGGCCACGTCACAGAAAGCAACCGTCATTTTATTTTCGGTCAACGTGCCGGTTTTATCGGTGCAAATGGCGGTCACCGACCCCAACGTTTCCACGGCAGGCAATTGGCGAATCAACGCATGGCGCTTCAGCATGCGCCGCGCGCCGAACGCAAGATTGATCGTGACGATCGCCGAAAGTCCCTCAGGGACCGCGGCCACGGCCACACTAACGGCCGTCAGAAACATATTTCTCAACTCTTCACCGCGAGCCACGCCAAGACCGAAAATCACGGCCACGATGCCCACCGCGGCGAGCACCAATCGGCGTCCGAGATGGTCCAAACGGATTTGAAGAGGCGTTGATTGCGATGGAACCGATTGAATCATCGCGGCGATGTGTCCGAGTTCGGTGCGCATACCGGTGTCGGTGACGATCATCAGTCCGCGACCGTACACAACCACGGTCCCGGCATGAATCATGTTGAACCGCTCGGCCAAAGGACGCTGACGGGTATCTTCTGAGGCGGCACGTTTTTCTACCGCATCGGACTCTCCGGTCAACGCCGATTCCAACACGCGCAAGTTCACGCTTTCGGCGACGATCCCATCCGCCGGAATAATATTCCCCGTTTCAAGAATGACGACATCACCCGGTACTACCTGATGAGATGGACATTGCAGCAAGCGCCCATCGCGGCGAACCTTTACGATCGGCGACGCCATCTTCTTTAATGCGCTCAATGCTTTTTCCGCCCGATTTTCCTGGATGAAACCGAACATCGCATTAAGAACGACGATGGCGCCGATCGCCACCGCATTTTCGACATCTCCGAGAAAGCCTGAAATAAACGTGGAAAGGATTAAAAGTAAAACGATGGTCGACGAGAATTGCGCAAGAACGATCTTGAGCGGTCCGCGAGCGCCTTTTTCGATGAGTTCATTCGGGCCGTATTGGCGCAAACGCACCTGCGCTTGCTGAGAAGTCAATCCAATGACCGGCGCCGCCGCGTTCATAACAACTCAATCGGCCCGCCGCATACCGGTTCGCCGCCCTCGTGATGAAGCAGCGATGTGTTATTTTTATTGTTCATGTGAAGAACAAGGACCGGACACGGCGCGTCGCGAACGACTTTTTCACTTAAATTCGGGTGCACCAACCGCGGAAGTCCGCGCCGGCCGCGAGTGGTCATAACGACCAGATCAATATTTTTTTCTACGCAACTCCAGGCGATCTCTTGAGCTGGATCGCCTTTGCCAATCAATGGCACAGCCTTCATGGGAGCCGGTATCTTTTTACACCACTGATTCAACCGTTCGCGGGCGCTGTCCCATTCGGCCTGAATGACTTTCTCAATCGAATACCCGCCTTCAAAGACCGGAAGTGGAATGATCACATGCAACAAGTAGATCGTTGATTTTTTCCGTTCGTTGCCGAATTTCGCGGCCCAATCAATGGCCAACTCCGCCTCCGGTGAGAAATCGATCGGAACCAAGATTCGATTAAGGTCCATCATAAATACCCCCCCACAATCTGGTGACAGGCTGCTCTAAGGAGAGGCTAATAAACTACCTGAATTCGTTATATGAGGACCGTCATAGAAGGAAACGATATGTTATCGTAAATATTGTTATGCGTATAATCTCGACCGCCTTAACTTTGTTTTTCATTGCGGCATGCGCGCCGCGATTCATCCAACCCACATTCGTTCTCAGCGAAGACGACGGCATTCCGTTCCATATCGATCCAGAAGATAGAGACGTTTACGTTTATCAGAACCCCAATTTGAAAGCGAAGTCATATTCAAAATTCTTGATCAACCCGGTCAAAATTTACAGCAACGAGCCGCACAGCATCAAACCCGAAGAGGAGAAGACGCTGACCGAAGGATTTCGAAAGGAAATAATCGATGCCATCCAAGGCGGTTATCCGATTGTCGAGAAATCGGGCCCCGGCGTTTTGCGCGTGCGCGCGGCCATTCTCGACATCCAGCCGGCCAGCGTGCAACTCGATGAAGAAAAATTCGTGGTGCTGCGCCTCGACACGATCTTGGCGCACGTGTCCATGCAACTCGAATGCGTCGATTCGGTTAGCGGCGAGCGCGTGGCGGCCCTCATGCACCGACTGGGGGATGAAAAATATCTGCACAAAAATCCGCAGGCGCGCTTTTTGAACGTGAGAGAAGCGTTCGGAGAATGGGCACGTTCCTTGCGAGCGCGTTTGGATCGCGCAAAAGCGCGACCCGATGGCTGGCTCGATGGCTTCGACCGCGAAGAGAACAAACGGCTTCGCAGCGAAGAAGGCGAATAGGCCGCCTATTTCACCGCGCCGAGAATTTTCTTCAGCAACGCCTCTTTTTCTTTAAGCTTTTCCTTAAGCTCCCAATTATTGGTATCGGCGATTTCGCGATGCAGTTCGGACAAATCGTATTCCAATACATCTTTGAATATTTTCTGTTCTATTTTCGTCAGTTCGAGCTGAACCATAGCGCATCCCCCCTTTAGGCAAACTCTTAAATCAACCATACCAAGAAAACAAAACCTCAAATATGACTTCGATCATAATCTAAAAACGTAAAAAACTTATAACTCTTGCGCGATCTTGCGTGTCATATTTGCATGATCGTCGCGATCCACCAACCGCATTTCTTGCCGTGGCAAGGATACCTGCACCGCATGCAGCAAGCGGACCTGTTCATCTTGCTGGATCACGTTCAGTTCGAACGGCAGAATTACCAAAATCGCGTGCAGATCAAGACCGGCGAAGGGCCACGCTGGATCACGGTGCCCGTTTTTCACGCCTCCCAACAAGAACGAATCCTCGACAAACTCATCGACAACCACAATTCGGGCCATCTGCGCTGGGGACGCAAGGTTTTTCTCACGCTGAAATACGCGTATCAAGGCGCACCATTCTTCAAAGATTACGCGCCAGTGCTGCAGGATATCTTTGATGCCCCATGGCACAAACTCAATGATTTGAACCTCAAGCTTTTGGACGTAATGCGACAAGCGCTTGGAATCAAAACGCCGCTGGTCCGCAGCTCCGACCTCGCCGCGCCCGGCAACAAAAACGAGATGGTATTGAACCTATGTCGAGCGGTCGGCGCCGATACCTTTCTTGGCGGAGTCGGCGCCTCGCGCGAATATATGGACCGGCAGGCGTTCGAAGAGGCCGGAATTAAAGTGGTGTGGCAAAACTTCGTCCACCCGATTTATCAACAGAACCCGAGACCCGATTCATTCGTAAAAGGAGTCTCGGCGATTGACTTATTGTTTAACTGCGGACCGCAGAGCGGCAAAATATTGGCAAGGAGAGAACAAAATGTCGAAAACGCTGAAAGACAAAGAGTATGTGGTGAATTGGTATCAGGAACGGGTTCAACAGTTCGGGAACGACATTCGCAGCCTAGGCTTCAACCAGCGTTCTTCTCAGATACGTCGCTTTGAGGCGCTGCTGAAACTCGGCGACTTCTCCGGCCACACGTTGCTGGACGTTGGCTGCGGACTCGGCGATTTTTACGACTTTCTCCTCAACCACGGCATATCTCCGATTTATAAAGGGGTGGACATCACGCCGGGCATGATTGATCAGTGCAAAATCCGCTTCGCAGATCAATTGGGCCGGAGTTGCAGCTTTGAAACGGCAGATTCGATTGAATACGCGCCCGAGACGAAATTCGATTTCGTGGTCGCCAGCGGCATTTTCGGTCTTTGGTCCGAAAACGTCGAAGATAGAATTATTCCGACGCTCGAACGGCTGTTTTCATTGTGCACGCAGGGCGCCGCTATTAATTTTCTGAGCAGTCAATCCCGCAAACAAGCACCGGGCCGCCTATATGTGGATCCGCCAAAACTGCTGAAAATGGCCTTGGAACTGACGCCGGCAGTTGAGCTTAGTCATTCTTACTTGCCAAACGATTTCACTTTATTCCTCTATCGCACGCCGAGCTGGAGAAAAGACGAAGAGAACATGCGCAACGGAAAAGCGGCTCTGGCGGGGCTGATCGCATAAAACATGAGCGCTCCCTCTGTTTCCAGCCGCTACAAAGACCGAACAGTGCTCGCAATCGGCGCGCACCCTGATGACATCGAGATCGGCGTCGGAGGAACGGTCGCTCGACTGAAACAAGAAGGGGCCCGCGTCGTGATGGCGGTGGCGTGCATT
>CAYXDS010000181.1:0-5794 GCA_964463805.1 uncultured Elusimicrobia bacterium
GCTTCATCCGCATTCAACGCGACCTGCAAAATTGAGCAACGCGCGAATTGAATGTCGATGCCGGTCCGTTTCAACAGATCGGCGCTGACGGAGGGGAAAAGATCGTGGCTCGCCTTGGCGAGTGAAAAAAATGGTTCGCATCGGTACGCGTCGAGTTGAAGTTCGAGCATCGCCGCTGAATTGCCGGAGGCTCCGCTTCCGATCCGAAACTTATCGATGAGACGCACGTTCGCGCCGCTTTTCGCGAGTTCATAGGCGGACAACGCGCCAATAATGCCGCCGCCGAGAACGACAACGTCCTGCGACACCGTTTAATCCTTCAACGCGGCCGTAATCTTCCCGCCGCCGATCACTTCGCGCGCGTTCATTTTCTCATCCCAGCGGTAGACGACGGCCGCCTGTCCGGGGCTTACCGCGCGCTGCGGCTCGTGAAATTTCACGCTGATGCCGTCGGATTGAACCGTCACGGTCGCCGGAGAAGGTTCGTGTTTGTAGCGAATCTTCACCAACGCGTCGAAGGAATGGCTCGGCGCCTGGCCCCGGATCCAATTGAAATCGTTGGCGAGAAGACCGCTGGCCAAATTTTCTTGATCGGAGCCCACGATCACCGTGTTCGTGATCGGGTCAAGCCGCGTCACATAGGTGCGATCGGTTGTCTTCAAATTCAAACCGCTCTTTTGTCCAATCGTGTAATACGCGACGCCTTTGTGCTCGCCGACCACTTGCCCTTGCGCATTTTTGATGGGGCCCGGCTGCGACGTGGCCGGCAGCGTTTCGCCGCGTTCGTGCAATTTAATGCTTACAAACGAACGGTAATCTTTTTTCGGAACGAAACAAATTTCCTGGCTGTCTTTCTTGTCCGCGTTCGGAAGGCCGATCTCGCGCGCGATCGCGCGAATTTCCGATTTCGGCTTGCCGCCGACCGGAAACATCGTGGCCGACAAACCGGTCTGGTTAAAATTATAGAGCACATACGATTGATCTTTTGTCGGATCCACCGCTTCGTACAAATGATGAGCATCGGCCGCTTCGACGATCCGCGCGTAATGGCCGGTGGCCAGAAGCGTCGCGCCGAGCGAATCCGCGAACGATTTCAGTTTGTCGAACTTGATATGCCGATTGCACGCGAGACACGGATTCGGCGTTTCGCCGATCACATACGAGTTCACGAAATAGTCGATCACTTTGTCTTTGAACTCGGGTGAATAATCGAGGATGTAGTGGGGGATTCCCGCTTTTTCGGCGCTTCGCTTCGCGATCAGCAAATCTTCGGGCGCCCCGCAGCAACCGAACCCTTCACCGCCGTTCGGCAACAAACGCAGCGTCACGCCGACCACCTCGTGGCCTTCGCGTGCCAGCAATGCGGCGGCGACGGAAGAGTCGACACCGCCCGACATCGCGACGATGATTTTTTTCTTGGAGGACATTTATTTCTTCAGTTTCAGGTCGAGGTCTTTCAGCGTTGATTTTAGCGCTTCGATCGCCAGGTCGGGGCAATGCAATTTGATGTCGGGCAGGCCGCCCATTTTATCGAGCAGCGTTTTCGGCGTGATCGCGCGGGCCGCATCGACCGTCATGCCTTTCAGCATCTCAGTCAAAATTGACCCGGAAGCGATCGCCGCTCCGCAGCCCATCGTTTTGTAACTGGCGGACGAAATCTTATCGCCGGTCGTTCCAACGTATAACGTCATCACATCGCCGCAGACCGGGTTGGCGCCCATACCGACCGCGCTCGGATTTTTCATCTCTTGCAGATTGCGCGGATTTTGAAAATGGTCGAGAACAATCGAGTTATACATGGCTACTTACGTCCTATCTCCTTCCACAATGGATTTTTTTCACGCACGCGGCCCACGGTTTCAATAATAACCTTGGCCGCCGTTCGAATATCTTGTTCGGTGCTCGGATGTCCCAACGAGAAACGCAACGACGAATGCGCTTTTTCTTGCGGCAATCCCATCGCCAACAATACGTGAGACGCTTCGGCGCTTCCGGCCTGACATGCGCTGCCGGTCGACGCGGCCACGCCGCGCAGATCGAGCGCCATCAACAACTCGGAGCTGTCCGTGTACTCGAAACAAATATTCGACGTGTTGCAGGTGCGCCGCTCGCGATCACCGTTCACCGATGAATGCGTAACGCCCGCGAAAATCAATTCCTCGAATAAATCGCGCAAGCCGCGGATCCGCGCCGACTCGAGAGCAAGTTCGCTCATCGCCGCTTCGGCCGCCGCGCCCATCGCCACGATACCGGCCACATTCTCAGTGCCGCCGCGCCGGTTCTTTTCCTGCTTGCCGCCGCGCACGAGCGCTGCGAGCCGCGTGCCTTTGCGCACGTACAAAACGCCCACGCCTTTTGGCGAACCGAACTTGTGTCCGGACAATGACAAAAGATCGACACCCAACTCGTTCACGTTTACCGCGTGCTTTCCGGCCAACTGCACCGCATCCGTGTGCAACAAAACTTTTTTCCGTTTGCAGATCTCGGCGATCTCTTTGATCGGCTGAAACGTGCCGACTTCGTTGTTCGCGGTCATGATCGTTACGAGGATCGTGTCCGGCGTGATTGCATCATCAACGTCGGCCGCGCGCGTGACGCCGTTCGCCAGCACGGGCACCGGCACGTAATCGATTTCGCCCGAATCACCCATTTCCCGCAGCGGCGTGCGAATCGATGAGTGTTCGATCGAACTCGAAACGAAGCGCCGCCCTTTCCCAGGATTCGCTTTGAGAACGCCGGCCAACACCGTGCTGTTCGACTCGGTGCCTCCCGACGTGAAAATGATTTCCTCGGCGCTGTCGGCGCCGATGAACTTCGCAATTTTCTGGCGTGCGTCCTCGATGCCTTTGCGCGCGGCCTGTCCAAGCTGGTGCAAGCTCGACGCATTGCCGTACGATTCGCTTAAATAAGGAAGCATCGCTTCGAACGCTTCGGGACGGACCGGCGTGGTCGCGTTATGATCGAGATAAATCACTTTAGATGAGCCCCAACAGCATCTGAGCGACCTCCGACGCGTGTTGACGCGGATCCCATTTCGGCGACCAAACCGTATTAATCTTCACTTCCTTCACGTTCGGCAGGCGGCCTATGATCGCGTGCGTTTGGCCGAGTAGCTGCGGGCCGTACGGACAGGCGGGGGAAGTCAGCGTCATATCGACCGAAATTTTTCCGGCCGTTTCGTCGCGATCCACTTTGTAGACGAGTCCCAAATCGACGATATTAATGTGCAGTTCGGGGTCTTCCACGGCCATCAAAACATTCGTGATCTCTTGCAGCGTGGGCAAGCCTTTCGGGTTTGTCGCGCGTTGCACGACTGCGTCTTCCAATTTCTTTTCGGTGTCGCTCATAGTTCCGTCCTTTTCTTTAAAAATTCATCCAAACTCTGCAGCAGTGTGTTCGCCGAAAGCAACGCGCATTTGATGCGGACTGGATATTTTTTTACGCCTTCAAGCGAAATCAAATCGCCCAAGTCGTCGGTCACGAACGCGGTTTTTCTCGGCGCGTCCTTCTCTTCCACGCCAAACATAAGTTTATACGTGCGGGCCAAATCTTTCACGTCCTCCAATGACTTTCCTTTCACGAGCTCAGTGAACATCGAAGCAGCCGACTGAGAGATTGCACAACCGTGTCCTTCGAATTTTACGTCGGAAACTTTGCCGCCCTCTATGACTGCCGTCATAGAAATCTGATCACCGCACAAAGGGTTCATGCCGTCCGCGTGAGCGTTCGCGTTCTCGATTTTTCCGCGGTTCTTCGGCTTTTTAAAATGGTCGAGAATCACTTCGCGGTAAAGTTCGTCGACGCCGCCCATCGCGCCGCCTTGCACTTTCTCTTGGCTCATTTGCGTTTCGACTCCTTGAGTCCGAACACTTCATCAACGCGGCCCAACGATTCGACCAACGCGTCCACATCCTGTTTCGTCGAATAAATATAGAAGCTCGCGCGAGCGGTCGACGACACGCCAAGGACTTTCATCAATGGCTGCGCGCAATGGTGGCCGACGCGAATCGCCACACCTTGATCGCCGAGAATCGTGCCGACGTCGTGCGCGTGCACGATGTTGTGATTGAACGAAATCGCGCCGCCTTGTTTTTCCGGATCACGCGGACCGTAAACGGTGAGATCGGGCAACGCCGTTAACTTTCCAAGCGCGTACGCGGTCAATTCTTTTTCGTGCGCACGCACCGCGTCCATACCGATTTTTTCCAAATAGTCGATCGCGGCCGTGAACGCGGCCGTGTCCGCGTAGTTCGGTGTGCCCGCTTCGAACTTCAACGGCGCATCGGCCCAAGTGGTATTTTCAGCCGACACCACGCTGATCATTTCGCCGCCGCCCATAAAAGGATCCATCGTTTCCAAAATGCTGTCGCGCACCCAAAGAACGCCGACACCGGTGGGTCCCAACATCTTGTGCGCTGAAAAGGCAAGAAAGTCGCAATCCAAATCCTGTACATCGGTCGACAGATGCGGAACCGATTGCGCGCCGTCCAACAAAAACAACGCGCGGTTCTCGTGGGCGAGCGCCGCCATGCGTTTGGCCGGTGTGATCGTGCCGAGCACGTTCGACATCGCGGTCACGGCCACAAGCTTTACATCGGAGGTCAACAACCGTTTATACGCTTCCATGTCGATCGTGGTGTCGGGCATGAGCGGCACCGATTTCAATTTGATGCCTTTTTCCTTCGACAACATGTACCACGGGACGAAATTCGCGTGATGCTCGAGCGCGGTCAATAAAACCGTATCGCCGGCTTTCAAATGTTTTCTGGCCCACGAATGCGCGACGAGATTGATCGATTCGGTCGTGTTTCGCGTAAATATAACGGACTCGGTACGCGGCGCATTGATGAAACGAGCCACGCGCGTGCGCGCTTCCTCATACTTGGCCGTCGATTCTTCGGCCAACGCGTACACGCCCCGATGAATGTTCGCGTTTGTATCGCGATAGAAGTCGGCCAACGCGTCGATGACCGCAATTGGTTTCTGCGTGGTGGCCGCGCTGTCCAAATAAACGAGCGGGCGCCCGTTGATCTTGCGCGAGAGAATCGGAAAATCTTTACGAATGGAGTCGGATGAAAACATCGTCGCCTTCCAGTTTCACTTCATGCATCCGAACCGGCTTCACCGCCGGAGGCGTGAGCGCCTGACCGGTCTCGACCGAGAAACGCGCGCCATGCAGCGGGCACACCGCTTCGCGTTCTTCGAGATCGCCGCGTGACAACATCACTTGCGCGTGCGTGCAACGGTCGTCGAACGCGTAAAACGTATCGCCCGCGCGCGCCACGCACACGGGAACGCCGTTCACTTCAATGCCGGTTAATCCCGCATCTTTAAAATTCGATTTTTTGCCGACCGAAACGAAATCGTTCACGATTTGTGCAATTTCTCCTCAATAAACGACCGCAGCTGATCCTGAACGGTCGGCGACGGCACTTCGGCGATCACCGGTTCAAAAAAACCCTGAATGATGATTTCTTCGGCTTCGGCGGGGGGAATCCCTCGTGTTTGTAGATAAAACTTTTGATCTTCATCGACGGGCCCCACCGCCGCGCCGTGCGAACATTTCACGTCGTCGGCCAAAATCTCGAGGTTCGGAATTGCGTCCGCGCGCGCCTCCCTGGACAATAACAAACTCTTTGCCGATTGATACGCGTCCGATTGCTGCGCCTCTTTCGTGATTGATACCAGACCTGAGAAAAACGACTGGGCCGAATCTTTCAGCGCCCCGCGATATTGGATATCGCTGGTCGTTTTGATCGCGCGATGATTTTGCGTGATCCAGTTTTGGAAATTC
>CAYXDS010000182.1:0-5783 GCA_964463805.1 uncultured Elusimicrobia bacterium
CATTGCTTCGCATTGGAAATGCTGTCCAATTCGATGAATTTAACGATTTCCGTCAGCCGTAACGACGCCGTAAAAGACCATTCAACTTCCACCCTTAAACATTTTCATGATCTTCCTTTTGACGACCGCTTGACTTAAAACCTTCCCCTGCCTAATTTCTTTTTCCGAACGATGAACGTCTTCAATCAATTCTATTTTCTCAATGAGCGCCTCATATTCGCTTACATTCAACAAAACAGCGGCGCTTTTCCCATGAGTGGTGATCACGATGGGACGATGAGTTTTATTGACTTGCTCGATGTAAGACGCAACGTTGGCCCGAAATTCGGATAAGGGTTTAATATCTTGGCTCAATTGGATTTTCAAGGGAGGGGTCTCCTTTGTACTTTATTAAGTACAAAATATTGTACTTAATAAAAGTTCGCGCGCAACACTATTCAGACAAGAGTTTCTTATGGATCAGCTCGAACACTTCACGCCGATCGCGGCGAGAGTGAAAAGAAGCGTCAAAGAAACGAGCAGCGCGTTGTACTCGCGGTTATAAAACCATTGTTTCATCGACCAGAACGAGCCCAATGTGGGTTTGCTTTTCGGAAACATCATCGCCGTCTGATGGCAGTAACTCTGCCATTCGTTGCCGAATTTATTAGCCAGATGCGTTTCCTCTTGGCGAATTTTCGGCAAATAAAACAACAGACAAACGCCGAGCACGGCCAGAAAATTCTCTCCATCCCAAAGCAGCAAACTGAATCCGATGCCGATCAAGAAAGAACCGACATACAGCGGATGACGCGTCAGTGAATACGGACCTGTCGTCGCCAGTTGCGCGGTTTTCTTAATGATGCCGGCCGCCCAAGAGCGCAGCAAAACGCCGGCCAAAATAACCACAAGTGCCAACGGACCGATCACGCTTTTAAAGTCGAAAATATTTTGCGGAACCGTGCCTTCATTCCAGTCTTCGTAAATCAAAAGCGAAAAAATAATCAGTGACAGCGGAACGCGAAAACGGACCAGCAGGTCTGCAGGTTTTTTCCAGAATTTACCGGACATAACGCATGCACTTTAGCATGCGCGGTTACTCTTGTAGAAGTTTTTTTACTTTCGCGAGCAGCCGTTCGTTCGTGAACGGTTTGCTTAGGTAATCGTCGGCGCCGACCGCGAACGCGCGGTCCACGTCGCCGACCGCGTTAAGTGCGGTCAGCATCAGCACCGGCGTTTTATCGGTGGGTTTTTCATTTTTTAATATTTTGCAGGCCTCAAATCCGTTGACCTTGGGCATCATCACGTCGAGCACAATCAAGTCCGGCGCGAGCTTGCGGGCTTTCGCAACACCGTCTTGACCGTCTTTGGCGACGGCAACTTCATACCCGGCGAGCCATAACCGCGCATCGAGGCTGTCGGCAATATCCGGCTCGTCCTCAACCACGAGAATCAGTTTCTTCGCGCGTTTCTTAAACAATCCCATCATAACGGCAGTCTCATGATGAAACGACTCCCCTTCCCTTTTTCGCTCTCGGCCCAAATTCGGCCGCCGTGGCTCTCGATGGCCATTCGGCAAAACGCGAGGCCAAGTCCCTGTCCTTTGCGCGTAACTTCATGTCCTTCCGATTGGAAAAACTTGTCGAAAATCTTTCCAAGATGATCGCGCGGGATGCCGATGCCGGTGTCCTGGACGAAGATCTCGGCCGATTTCTCAGCGCCGAGCGCGCGGACACCGACCGAGACCTTCCCCCCGGTTTCGGTAAATTTAACGCTGTTTGAGATTAAATTCGAAAGAACGCGTTCGATCAACGACGCATCCACGTTCGCTGTGACGTTCTGTGAGCCCAAAAATTCGAGCTGAACATCCGATGACCGGGCGACCGGCTCCAGCATGCGTACGCATTCGCGCGCAAGCGCAACCAAATCGGTCTCGGCCTTTTTGAGCGGGAGCTGCGCTTGCTCCATACGGCTGACGTCGAGAATATCCTGAATAAGGCCCACGAGCCGCTTCGCGCTCGATTGTGCGTTCGCGATTAATTTTTTAACCGCGTCGGGAACGCCGGATTCTTCACTGACATGGTCCATGATCACGTTAAGCCCGCCATTGATCGCGGTCAGCGGCGCTTTTAAATCGTGGACAATCATGCCGGTCAATGCGTCGCGCATCTGCTCAAGCTCTTGGAGCTTTTTGTAGCTCGCATCGAGGTCGTCGTGAAGTTTCTTCGTGCGCAGGAACGCGTTCATGCGCGCGCGCAATTCGGCGTCATTGAATGGCTTCGTTACGAAATCGTCGGCACCCGCATCGAGCCCTTTGATTTTGTCTTCGACTTGATTGAGCGCGGTCAACATCAGCACCGGAATGTAATGCGTGGCCCGCGCCGCTTTTAATTTGCGGCACACTTGGAACCCGTCCATTTCGGGCATCATTACATCGAGCAACACGACGTCCGGCAGTTCGCGCAACGCGAGATCCAGACCGTCCTTTCCCGATGAAGCGGCCAAAACCTGATGGCCGTGCTGCCGCAACATCACGCTCAAACTCTCGGCGATATCGGGTTCATCGTCGACGATTAAGACGCGACTCACGGCTTCTCCATCAACGACTGCACGGTTTTCATGAGATCTTCGTTTACAAACGGCTTGGGCACGTACCGGTCGGCGCCGCAATTGAATCCCTGTTCGACTTCGGTGCGCTGCGTACGCGCGGACAACAAAATGACGGGCACGTTTTTCGTGTCGGCGTCGGATTTCAGATGCCGGCACACGGTGTAACCATCGGGCGGCGGCATCATCACATCCATGATCACAAGGTCCGGCCGATGCGTGCGAACGAATTCGAACACGCCGGCGCCGCTCGTCAACGTGGACACATCGAAATTTTTCAATTGCAGCGTGATTTGCAAACTTTCGCTGATGTCGGGATCGTCCTCAACGACGAGAATTTTCTTCTTCACGCGGCCTTCTTACGCGCCATGCTGAGCAACTTCATCGTATCGAACGGTTTCGCGACCACCGTGAGCGGCCCGGTCGCCATTCCCTCGAGCAATAGTTCGCTGTTCGGATAAGCGGTCACCACGATGATTTCCGTATCGACTTTCATCTGACGCACCGCTTTGATCACTTCGGCGCCGCTGGCGCCCGGCAACATCAGGTCGAGGTAAATCAAATCAAACCGATTGTCTTCGATGAGCTGAATCGCATGCTTGCCGTTGCGCGAGACGGTCACGTTATACCCCTCTTGCTCGAGCGAGAACTGCAGCATTTGCGCGATCTCGGGATCGTCGTCGACCACCAGCACGTTCAGCGGCGCCTTCGCTTGACCGCGCGCGTCGATCGGCATTTCAAATTGAAACCGGCTCCCTTTGCCCAATTCGCTGTCCACCCAAATACGCCCTTGATGCTGATCGACGATTTCCTTGCAAATGGCGAGGCCGAGACCAATGCCCTGCGTGGACGGCTCATTCTTCTGTTGGCTGCGAACCTGACGGAACCGGTCAAAAATGATGTCGCGGTTTTCGGGCGACACACCGATACCGGTATCTTCGACGCACACACGCACGACCTCGCCGACTTTTTGCGCGGACACGTGAATCCGGCCGCCGGCCGGCGTGTACTTAATCGCGTTCGTCACCAAATTCGTGAGCACTTGTTCGATGCGACTCGCGTCGGCCCAAAGGAACGGCAGTTCGGACAAATCATCGGCCGACATCGACAAATCTTTTTGCTTGGCAATCATTTGCAGGTTCGCCACGGTCGCTTTGATCATGCGCCCCACGTGCACGGGCGTGCGTTTCATCTGCGTCTTGCCCGATTGCAGTTTCGAAAGATCCAAAATGTCGTTGATCATTTCATTAAGCCGCAACGAATGCTGGTTGATTTTCTTGACCCATTTGGTCTGCCCATCCGACAACGCGCCGAACGCGCCGTCGAGCAAATTGTTCGCGGCCGACAGAACAACCGTGAGTGGCGTGCGCAATTCGTGAGACACAGTCGACACAAACTCCGACTTCAACGAATTGAGTCGCTGCAGTTCCTCGTTCTTTGCGCGCATCTCGTTCATTACGCGATGACGCTCAATCGCATAATGCGCAACATGTCCAAGCAAGTTCGCGTCGATCTTTCCTTTCACAAGATAATCTTGCGCACCTTGCTTCACCGCTTCATTGGCGATACTTTGGTCCGCGCGCGCCGTCAAGATCACGACCGGTACGGTCGCGCATTTTTTTTGGAATTCGAGCAACGCGGCGAGCCCCTTGTTGCCTTTCAGTGTGAGATCGATCAGGGCGAGCGCCGGCCCTTCCTTTTCCAGGTTTGAAAACGCTTCTATCAGAGAATTTACCGCGACTATTTCATATTTGGCGCCCTTCACTTCAGCCGACATCATGCGCAGTGTAAGAACGTCTTTCGCGTTATCTGAAATCAAAAGCAACTTGATTATGGGGTCTTTCTTGGCTTGAGGTTGCACATGGAAAGTATAAACGGATGAAAACGCATCGCAAGGACAACTCAAATGAAATTGGCCAGGTTATTGAGCGAAGGCGTTTCGCAAACGTCCGAAAACGTAAAGAAGAAACGGTAAAACGCCGAAAAACAATCCCACTCCCAAAGCGTAATACGTCGGCGCCCGCGAGTTGTCGCGCACGAGGATTGCGTTCCGTGGATGATCCGGATCTTGAAAAACGTCGAGCTCCAGTCCAACTGGATAACGTGCGGTGAGTCTGTCCGCGTGAGCCCGCGTATTCACGCTCATCTCAAAACCATAACCGGTTCGGGCCGCCTGAAAAGTTTGATCGGTGCCCACATACGTTCCGGCAATTTGCACGTCCCAATAACGCCCTCGACCCGCACCGCGCACATGTCGTGCGTATGAGTGAGTGATGACACCTCGACGCTTTTCCCACGACTGGGCCGCGTTGAGGCCGTGCAATTCGGCGAGGCAGCCGAATACGGTAATCCAACCGGCGAAAAACCCAAATAAAATCGCGACGGCAAGAATTTTCAGCATGATCGGACTTTTCATATCGTATTGAACTCACACGCCCGCCAACTGTCTAGCGGATCGCATTCAGTGATTGGTGGAGATCTCAGTATCCGTGAAACCGGGCAATTCCAACTTGACCCCATTCTTCATTCTTTGAGGCGGCGTCTTGCCCTTAAGGCAGCGTGATGCATAAATTGTTGCGACAACCCACTGCCGGCTCCGGGCTTCTATTTTCTGGACAAGCCAATGCGCTCCCTCGATGCCTTGCCCACGTCTGCTGTTCTGTTTTGAATTTTGTGTTTACTGCTGCCCACTCACCACAAGGCCCATATGAGATCGAGCATTCCTCGTCACGCTGGCATTTAGTCCAATTAGGGTTTGCAATGTCAGATAATTTTTCTGGAGTCTGGCCTGTTGGCTTGGGTTTACATGCTGAGAATAGGACCACATAAACTGCCAACAAACTTAATGAATAAGCTGAATTTCCTTTAGCCATGCAAGATCCTTAAGCCGCCTAGACATAATGGCTGCGCGAGGCAGCCTTAGAAGAAGTGTGGTGTGGAAACAGGAAAAGCTCCACGAAAAAGATCCAAATGGGGTCACCAAATGGGGTCAAGTTGCTACATGCGACATTCGTAAAAACGATCTCCGCATGAATTAACAATCTTTCGGCATCCTAAAACTTTCGGGTATTCGTGTCGTATGTAGCGACTCGACCCCATTCTTGTTCGCGGTCCCAAAGTGAGCCCTATCATTCGTCAGCGTCAGCAAGACCTGCCGCAACCGATTGTCGCTGTCGCTTGGAACGCGCAACTTCGTT